>NZ_JBFAIR010000016.1:0-243459 GCF_040654815.1 Streptomyces sp. NPDC050619
GTCGCGACCAATCTGCTCGGCACGATCCGGATGACGTATGCATTCCTGCCGCTGCTGGGGGGCAAGGACGACGCGGTCGTCATGAACGTCACCTCCGCGCTGGCGTTCGTGCCGTTCCCGATCACGCCGACCTACAGCGCGACGAAGGCCGCGCTGCACTCGTTCTCCGAGAGCCTGCGCATCCAGCTCGCCGGTGCTGACGCCGGTGTCCAGGTGATCGAGGTGGTCCCGCCGAGCGTGCGCACGTCGCTGCTGGGCCAGCAGGACAGTGACCAGGCCATGCCGTTGGACGACTTCCTCACCGAGATCCTCGACCTGCTGCGCGAGAAGCCCGACGCGAAGGAGATTGTCGTCGAGCGCGCCAGGTTCATCCGCGACGCGGTGGCCACCGGCTCCTACGACGACGTCCTCGCCATGATCAGCAGCAGCTGACCGCCGACCTATGCCCGACGCGGAACAACAGCACGCAGGCGCGTCGGCCAGGGCGAGCGGCGAGGCCCGGGGCCGGTCCGAAGCGCTGGGTGTCCTCGACGGCGCACCGCCGACGGTCGGCGAATTCCCCAGCAGGCCATGCGGGTCAGGTGACCATCGGGTCGTCTGACTGCGAGCGCCCTCGGCGTCGGCCGTACGAGCGGCTTCGCGCGGGCGGGACAGGACTGCTCAGCCATGGATCGGTGGTCTCTGGATAGCCGGGCGGGATGCGGCGAGGATGGGGGCATGGACAAGAAGGAACTGGCGGAATTCCTGCGGCACCGGCGTGAGATGTTGCGCCCCCGCGATGTCGGGCTGATCGAGGGGCCGCGTCGGCGTACGCAGGGGCTGCGCCGCGAGGAGGTCGCGCAGCTCGCCGGCATGTCCACCGACTACTACGCCCGGCTGGAACAGGAGCGTGCTCCGCAGCCCTCCGTCCAGATCACCACGGCTCTCGCCCGGGCACTGCGGCTGACCCTGGACGAACGCGACCATCTCTTCGTCCTCATCGGCCACAACGCCCCGGCCCGCTTCCAGCGCTCCGAACATGTCAGCCCGACGCTGATGCGGGTCCTGGACCGCCTGGACGACACGCCGGCCCTGGTAACGACCGACCTGGTCGACACCCTCGCGATGAACCCCCTGGCCGTCGCGCTGCTCGGCGACCAGACCCGCCACACCGGTCTGGCCAGCAGCGGCTACTACCGCTGGTTCATGGACCCGGCCGAACGTCTGGTGTATCCCGAGGAGACCCACGAACGCCACGGCCGCGCCCAGGCGGCACGCCTGCGGGCCGCGCTGACAGCCGGCAGCGACACCCCCCGAGCCGCCCGGATCCTCGCCGAACTCCAGGAACACAGCCCCGAGTTCGTGCGCATGTGGGAACTTCAGGAGGTCGCCCGCTACGGCGACTGCAAGACCCTCCTCCATCCCGAACTCGGCCGCATCGACGTCGACGCACAGCTCCTGTACACCGAGAACCGCGCCCAGACCCTGGTGGTGCTGACCACTCGCCCCGGCACGGAGAGCCACAGCAAACTCGAACTGCTCTCCGTCATCGGGCACCAGCAGCTCACCCCCTGACGTCCTGGACCGGGGACCGGGCCGGGCTCGGCGCGGGAGGGGCCGGACAAGGGCACCCCGGAGTGGTGCGGCCCGCACGGCTTTTGCCCTGCGCTCTACGGCCAAATATGTCGGCCCCTGCGCTGTCCGGGCTCCGTGGCCGGGTCGCCGGTTTGACCGGATGCCGCCTCCGTTTTACTCTCGGATGCGTACGGAGGCAGCATCCGTTTTGATGCGGCCGCGGGATCATGGCAGGCAGGAGGGCGCATGAGCGCCGGTGAACAGCGGGGACGCAAACCCCGCGCGGACGTTCAGCGCAACCGCGCGGCCCTTCTGGAGACCGCGCAGCGTCACTTCCTGCAGCACGGGGTCGGCACCTCCCTGGAGGCGGTGGCCAAGGAGGCGGGCGTCGGGCCCGGCACCCTGTACCGGCACTTCCCCACCCGGGAGGCACTGCTGGCAGCCGTGCTGCAGACCCGCTCCGAGGAACTCGTGGCCCGCCAGGCGGACATCGAGCAACTCGGCGACGCCGCCGAGGCCTTGGAGCAGTGGCTGCGGGCGATGGAGGAGTACTTCAGCGCCTTCAACGGGCTGCCGGACCCGCTCATGGCCGCGGCCCGGGCGCAGGAGCCGGACAACCCGCTCACGATTCCCTGCGACATCCTCATCTCCGCCACCGACCAGTACGTGCGAGCCGCGCAGCTCACCGGGCGCGTGCGCGCGTCGGTGCGGGGGCACGACCTGTTCCTCGCGGCCTGCTCCGTGGCCTGGATCAAAGGCACCGGCACCGGGGAGGAGTCGCTGGACCGGCTCCGCACACTCATCGCGAGCGGCTACCGCCAGCGGGACACCCAGGCCTAGACCGCCGGCACCCCTGCCCCGACCCCCGCAACGCCAGACGGCACCACCGCACGGCCATCCCATCGCGCAGCCCTCAGGGGCGTGGCACAACCATTCAAGGAACAAATCATGAAAATTACTGTCATAGGCGCCGGTGCCATCGGCGGGAACCTCGCCGCCAAGCTCAGCACGGCCGGTCACGACGTCCAGGTGGCCAACGCCCGCGGCCCCGAAGCCGTCCGGGCGGAAGTGCTCGAGTCCGGGGCCCGCGCGGCGGACCTCGCCGACGCCGTCCAGGACCGGGACGTCATCGTCCTGGCCATCCCCTTCGGGGCGGCGGGCCAGCTGGCCGGCCTGTTCGCCTCGGTCCCCGACGAGACGGTGGTCATCGACACCGCGAACTACTACCCCGGCATGCTCAGCGAGCCGATCGAGGCCGTGGACCACGGCCAGGCGGAAAGCGTGTACACCGCCGAGCAGCTCGGCCGCCCCGTGGTCAAGGCATGGAACGCCGCCCTGGCCGAAACCCAGCGGACCAAGGGGGTTCCGGCCGGAACACCCGGCCGCCTCGCCATCCCCGTCGCCGGCGACACCGAGGAGGCACGGAAGGTGGCCATGCACCTCGTGGACGACACCGGCTTCGACCCCTACGACGCCGGCACACTGGCCGACTCCTGGCGCCAGCAGCCCAACGGCCCCGCCTACTGCACCGAACTGACCCTCGACGAACTGCCGGCAGCCCTGGCCGCGGCCGACCGCGCCAAGGACGCGGCCATCCGCGACAGCCTCCCGCAACGCTTCGCCGCCCTCGGCGCCAACCCCACCGTCGACGACGTCGTCGAGATGAACCGCGCCGCCCACCGCTGAGTCACCCGACGCCACTCTCGTCCACGCAACGACACGAGAGCGGCAGCGCCGGCACGCCACGCACACACACGACGAACACGAAGAGCGCACAGTCCCCCGCACTGCAACCCGCGTCCGCAGTCCGCCGCAGCCCCGGTCGCGCCGCAGGGACCAAGCCCCGGAACCCCGGCGAAACCCGAGGTTCCGTTCCGGACAAGGAGTTTCACCATGAAGATCGGCATTATCGGCACCGGGAACATCGGCAAGACGCTGACCAGGCGGTTGAGCGCGGCCGGGCACGAGGTGAAGGCGGCCAATTCGCGCGGCCCGGAGACGATCGAGGCGGACGTGCTGTCCTCGGGCGGACGCGCGGTGACCGCGGCGGAAGCCGTAGTGGACGTCGACGCCGTGATCCTCTCCATTCCCTTCGACCGCATTCCGCAGGTCGCACCACTGATCGCCAAGGCGCCGGCTGACACGGTTGTCATCGACACGTCGAACTACTTCCCGCATCGGGACAACGGAGTCGCGGCGATCGAGGCCGGCCAGGCCGAGAGCGTGTGGGCCGCCAAGCAGCTGGGCCGGCCCATCGTCAAGGCGTGGAACTCGATCGGAGCCGGGTCGTTCGCGCACAGGAACAAGCCGGCGGGCAGTGCGGACCGCATCTCGCTCCCCGTCGCCGCGGACAGTCAGCGAGAGCGTGACCTGGCCATGGCACTCGTTGAGGACACCGGGTTCGACGCCTTTGATGCGGGGCCGCTCGCGGAATCGTGGCGGCAGCAGCCCGGCACACCCGCCTACTGCACGGATCTCACCCGTCAGGAGCTGCCGGACGCACTGGCGACGGCCGACGCGGCGCGATCACCGAAGCGGCGCGACCTCGAGCTCGCCGTGGTTCAGGAACGCTTCGGTGCCGGCGTGCAACCAGAAGCGGAATACCTTGTCCGCCTGAACCGCGCGATCTCCATGTGAGGAGGGACGGGGTCCTAGGTTTCTTCGTCCCAGGCCTGGATGATGGTCTGGTCGACGATCTTGCCGTCCCGCAGCGACACCATCGACTCGGCGAGCACGCGTACCCCGTCGGGGTACTGGCAGGACTCGCTGAAGGCGGCGCGGTCCTCCTGGACGACGCACTGCTCGAGCTTGTGTGTCATGTCGCGGCCGTAGACGTCTTCGAGCATGTCGGCGATCTCGTCACGGCCGTGCAGGACCTTGGGGTGGCTGGGCTGGGTGTTGTGGTCCACGATGCGGAGCTCGGCGTCGTCCGCGTAGAGCGACAGAAGAGTCGACGCCGTCTGTCCTTCGATGCCCCGGCGGAGTGTTTCGGTGTCGAAGCCGGGGCGTGCCGTAGTGCCCATGGTGACCTCCTTCGGAGGGCGCGGCCCAGCGAGGAGAGGGGCCGCGAGGGGTCTCTCCTAACGAGGCTCCTCCGCCCCGGCGGGCTCGGCAAGCGCAGGCGGCGCGCTCCGCCTGACGGGTGAGCGGCGCCGGGCGGCCGTGTCCGCCGCGGGCCCGCCGCCGTTGCTGAAGGCATGATCTCAACACGACGTATCGTCGCCGCCGTGGGTCTTGCCGTCGGCGTCACCGGCCTGGCGGCTCCTCTCGCGAACGCGGCCGACGCGGGTGACCCGAACGCCGGCAGGTTCAATCCCGTCGCCACGCTCGACTCGCTCGTCCTGAGTGACATTCCCGCGGAGCACAAGGGCGAGGTCCCGCGGGTCTCCGAGCAGTTGTCCGCGTTCAACCGCGTCAATGATCTGAACAAGCTGAACGAACTGCACCAGGTCACCGACCTCGTCGCCCCGGTCACCGGGCTGCTCCCCGCTGTCGAGGCCTGACCGCGCGGCAGGCTTCCCGAGGGCCGTCCGGATATCCGGGCGGCCCTCGACGCATGCTTGCCCCTCTCGTCAGACGGACGTCGTGTCCAGGAAATGGAAGCCGGGCTGGGGATGCATCAGGAACTCGTGATGGGAGATGTTCCACGCGTAGGCACCCGCCAGTGCGAACACCACCCGGTCGCCGGCCCTGAGCCCGGGTGCGGGCACCCGCCGGGCCAGGACGTCCTTGGGCGTGCACAGCTGACCGGCCAGGGTGATCCATTCGCCCTCGGCGGCCGGCCGGGGCCAGGGATGCGGCCAGGATTCCACCGCCAGCACGGAACAGGGCTGGTCGTGGCCCTTGGTCGCCGGGGTCCGCAGGTGATGGGTGCCGCCCCGGACGACGGCGAACTCCTCGCCGTGACTGTGCTTCACGTCCAGCACCTCGGTGGCGTACCAGCCGCAGTACGCCGTCAGCGCCCGCCCCGGCTCGATACGCAGGGTGAGTTCCGGGTGCGCCTCGGTCAGCCGGGCGAGCCCGCTGCCGTAGGCGGCCCAGTCGAAGCGGCGCTCCGGGCGGGCGTAGTCGACGGTCATGCCGCCGCCTACGTTCACCTCGGCGAGCCGGACACCGAGACTCGTGGCCCAGTCCACGACGGTCTCGGCCACCGCGAGTTGCTCCTCGGCCGCCAGACCGCTGGCCAAGTGAGCGTGGACACCCCGTAGTTCGAGGTGCGGATGGCTGCCGTCGGCGAGGGACCTGACGACCTCGAAAGCCCGGCCGGGATCCATGCCGAAGGGTGCCGGACGGCCTCCCATCGCCAGCGAACTCCCCGCCAACGCCCCGTTCGGGACCGGCAGGTTGACGCGCGGCAGCACTGCCACCCGCCGAGCCGGGGCGTACCGCCGCGCCAGCTCGGCCAGCATGCGCAGCTCGTACTCGCTCTCGACATGGAAGCGGTCGACTCCCCGTTCCAGCGCGGCCGTCACCTCGTCCGGCGTCTTGCCGGGACCGCCGAAGGCGAGCGGCCGCCCCGGTACGGCCCCGCCGACGTGGGCGAGTTCGCCGCCCGAGGAGACCTCGTAGCCGTCGACGTACGGACCGAGCGCGGTGAGGATCTCCGGCTCGGGGTTGGCCTTGGCGGCGTAGTACAGCTCGACCCGTTCCGGCAGGGCGTCCCGCACGGCGGCGGCGTGCTCGCGCAGTGCCGCCAAGTCGTAGACGTACGCGGGCAGTTCGGTGGCGGGCAGGGAGCGGACGCGGTCGCGGACCGCGGGCGTCGGTTCGGTCATCGGGAGGTCGGTCATCGTGAGGTCGGTCGTCAGGAGTTCGGTCATCGGGCACCCCCGGCCGTGCCGCCCAGGACGTCCTCGGCCAGCGGTGACGGCAGCCGGACGTAGCCGGCCTCGCGGTCGGCCTTGCGCTCCCAGCGGGTGAGCAGGTTGGCCTTCGCGGGCAGGGGCACCCCGGCCAGCAGGGCGGACAGGCGCGGGGGACAGCCGCACCGGTCCGTGTACGCCCGAAGCGTGGCGCGCACCCGGCCCCAGAGCGCGGCCTCCGTCCGCGGGTGCAGGTCGGCGAGGGCGGCGAGCAGTTCGGCGACGTGGTTGACCAGCAGGCAGTACACGACCCGGTCCCAGCCGCGCTGTGCGTCGTACGTCAGCGGGCCCGCGACCTCGGGCGGCAGCGCGGCGAGCGTGTCCGCGTGGTGCTCGGGGACCAGCTTGGTGCCCTCCAGGTCGCGAAAGAGGACCTGGGCGGGCATGCCGTCGCCGTCGACGCAGATCAGGACGTTCTGGAGGTGCGGTTCGAGGACCAGTCCGTGGTCGAAGTAGGCGGCCAGCACGGGCGGGACGAGGAGGTCGAGGTACGCGGACCACCAGTCGAGGGCACGCCGGGAGTCCGCACCCTTCAGGAGGCGGGAGACGTGGGCGGGCCCGGTCGGGTACTCGTCGGCGACGGCGGCGGCGAGCAGGGGAGTGGTGCCCGGGGCGAGCCGTCGCGGCAGGCCCTCGCGGACGATGACGCCGAAGCCCTCGAACAGTGCGCGGTCCGGTGTCCCGTCGGGGCCGGGCAGGGCGAGCGTGCGGTAGGCGGGTTCGCGCAGCACCGCGCTCCCGGGAAAGCGTTCGGTCAGGTCGGTGAGGGCCGCAGTCAGGGCCCGGGTGAGGGCGACCGCGCCGCGCAGTTCGTAACTGCTGTTCTTGCGCAGGCAGTTGGTGATCCGCACGTTCAGGCTGAACTTCAGGAACGTCTCGCCGTCGTACAGGGTGCGCACGGAGGCGGTGGCCGCGAAGGGCTGTCCGCCGGGGCCGAGGTCGAGGACGTCGCCGCGGTCGAGGGCCGCGCGCAGGGCCGGGTGCTCCCGCAGCGTCTCGTACTGCCAGGGGTGGGCGGGCAGCAGCCGGTAGCCGTCCGGGACGTCCCCGCGCTGCCGGTCCAGCGGGGCGAGCGACGACGGCTCGGCGTACTCCTCGGCGATCAGGTGGGACCGGACGGCGAGGTGCCGCAGCGGGAAGACTGCGCCGGTCTCCGGCGCGTACGCGCACCAGGCGCGCGGGTCGCCGGAGCGGGCCTTGGGCGTCGGGTGGAAGCGGTGCCCGAACAGCAGCGACTGCTCGGAGGCGAGGTAGGCGGACAGGTCCTTCGGGGACCGGTCGGCCCGCGTAGCGGACAGCGTGGTCGCGATCGCCTCGTGGCTGGAGGCGACCTGCTCCAGGAACTCCTCGTTGCGCACCCCGGTACGCAGCCACAGCTCGTCGTGCGCGTACTCGGCCAGGTGCCGCCAGTCCACCTCCGCCCAGCCGCCGTCACGCCGCTCCCGCACCGGCCCGGTGAACCGGTGTGCGCCGATCAGCGAGGTACGGCGCAGGGCCACGCGCAGCAGGACCCCGCGGCGGGGCAGCCGCAGCAACAACCGCCCGTCGCTGACGACGGACTGGTGCTCGGGCCCCGACACCTCGCGCAGCAGGCAGTTCAAGAGGGTGTGGGCCACCACCTCGTCGGCGGCGGGCAGCCCGGCCGGTGCGACGGGGGTTCCCCCGGGAGCGAGCGCGCTCGACAGCTCGGTGGAGCTTGCGGGCGAGTGGGTCAGCGTGGGCATCAACGGCTCCAGCGGGTGCGGAACTTCAACGGGAGGAAACGATCACAACGACGGTGACGGCGGCACAGCACGGCTACGCAAGGAGAGGACAGGCTCAGCCCCAACTGGGTGCGGGGCAGCGGCCGCATCCGCACGGCCTCGGCGACGCTCATGCCCAACTCCGCGCAGGCAGCAGGTAATTGGGGCCACTGGTGTAGTGCTTGTTGATGTCGGCCGCCCCCGACCGCTCCTTGGACAGCAGCGTTCCGGCCCTGACCATCGCCTTGACCGGCAGCGTCGGCGCGTCCAGGACCCGGGCGCGCAGCTGCGCCCCCGCGTCCGAGCCGAGTCGGTCCACCGCCTCCGTCAGCCGGTCGCGTAGGAGACCCAGCAGGGTGTCGCGGTGTCGAGGGAGCCCGAACGCGTAGGCTCCCGCGCACAGATGGACGGTGATGGTGGCGAACAGGTCGGCGACCGGCCCGTCGTCCCGGCCGAAGATCCGTGCGTCGTCGAAGCCCCACGGCCCGGGCAGTACGGCGTCCAGCCGGTCGGCGTTGATCCGAGGCCCGTCGTTGTCCTTGAACAGCAGCCGCAGACTCCCCGGCCCCAGCACCAGCGAGATGTTCTGCTGATGCGACTCCAGCGCGATGCCGTACCCGAACAGCGTGGCCTGCCAGTCGAACAGCAGCGTCAGGCAGGCGTCGAGCAGGGCGAGCGGATCGCCGCCGTAGAAGCGGTCGGCGAGGTGATCGATGACGGGCCGTCCGTCCGGGGCCTCGGCGAGGAGCGCCGCCATCGATACGACCGTCGAGTCGTCGAGCCCGGCCGGGTAACGGCGGCACAGGACGGCGAGCAGTTCGTGCCCGGCGTGCGCGTAGGTGGTCTCGTCGGCGTGCAGGATCGTGTCCCGGAAGCGGGGTTCACGGGCGATCACCGCCTCGAACAGGCGCTGCCCCGCCGCGCCGTCGGCGAGGGTGCCGGGCTTGATGGTCCGCCTGTTCCGCAGGCCCAAGGTCGCGGTGGCCAGCGGGAGTTTGAGGTGGACGGACGGGTCCGCGACCGTCGCCACGGTCCGCATCGACAGCGTCGGTACGACGTCCAGGTACGCCCGGTCGGAGAGTAACGCGCCGTCCGGGAGGCCGGCGGCCCGCAGTGCGCCGACGGTCAACGGATGGACGGGCAGGGCCACATGGGTGTCCTGTACCTCGGGCAGACCGAGCGTCGCCGGTGTGGGCCAGAACTGCGGAAGCGTGCCCGTCAGGGAGACCGCCGCGCGGGGTACCGCGATCCAGCGCAGTGGGAACCGCGGATGGAACTCCGGTGCGTACGACCGCAGTTGTTCCTCCGTCAGCCCCGAGCGGCCCCGGGCGGTCGGATAGACGGGATGGTCGAGGCGGGCGGCCAGGGCGTCGTACGACAGGCCGCCGCGCAGGCCGGTCCAGTTCCCGAGCCTCCGCAGGAGCTCCGCCCCCGTCGCCGCGTGCAGCCGCACGGTCGCCAGCGTCTGGCGGCACTCCTCGGCGAACGCGTCGAAGCCGCCCCGGTCCTCGGGCTCGGCGAGCGCCCGCAGCGCGCCGAGCACACTCGCGTACGAGGTCAGCTCACCGCCGTCCGACTCGCGCAGCAGGAGGGGCCGCCGAGCGGCGTACACGCACTGGTACCCGTCCTCGGCGACGGGCAGCAGCAGGGCGTCCTCGCCCTCGGTCGGCAGCCGCAGCCAGTGACCGTCCGGCCGGGCCACGAGGGTGCTGCGCGTGCGCAGTCCGACCACGTCCTCGCGCAGGAGGGCGCTGAGCACACGGGTGAGCAGTTCGGTCTCGCAGCTGTCCGTGGTGGTCGGGGTCGCGGTCACGGCTGGATCTCCCAGCGCCGCGCGGCCAGGAACTCGGCCGAGACACGGTCGACCGCCGGCTGGTCGGTGCCGACGGCCCGCAGTACGCCGAGGTAGTCGCGGTTGGTTCGGTACAGCGCGTGCCGCTCGCCCACCGCACGCAGCGGACGGTACGTCAGATGGACGTCGTCCACGGTGAGTTCGGTGGCGGCCGGGGCGTCGGTGAGGAGTCCGGCCCGGTCGGCGCACGGGTAGTCCACACGAGCGGCACCGTCGCTGCGGGCGCCCAGGTCGGCGGGGAGCGGCTCGCCGAGGTGGGTGCGCAGGATGTGCTCGAAGAGCGGGATGCCCAGCAGCCGGGCCAGCAGCAGATCGCACTGGTCGCCGATGGCACGGTAGTTGACCTCGATGAGCCGCGCCCGTCCCGCGTGCACCACGAACTCGGTGTGGCAGGCGCCGAACCCGACGCCCAGCGCGTCCAGTTGCTCCAGCACCCCCGCGACGACCGGCTCGGGGTGCGCCGGGACGAAGGTGAGGCTCTCCTCGATGAAGTACGGCGGCGGCGACACCTCGGTGTGGAAGCCGCCCAGGACATGGCGCACGTCTTGGTCGCCGAGGGTCTCCAGGGTGTACAGCTCGCCGGGGAGATACTCCTCGACCACCAGCACGGCACCCGGGCGCCGGTCCAGGATCTCCTTGGAGCACGTGACCAGCTCTTCCGCGTATCCGACGAGAACCACGTCCTCGCTGGCCACGCCCTCGCGCGGCTTGACCACGCAGGGGTACGGAGCGTCGAGCGCGGCGGGTTCGGTGATCTCCGCCGACCACACGGTGTCCACGCCGGCGGCGGCGAGCCGGCGCCGCATCTCGGCCTTGTCCTTGGTGCGCAGGGCGGCCCGCCAGTCCTTTGCGGGGAGCCCGAAGTAGACGGCGGCGAGGGCGGCCTGGGTCTGGAGGTGGTCGCTGTTGGTGAAGACGGCATCGGGCCGGTGATGCGTGGAGATCCGCCTGATCACGGCCCGGACGTCGCGGACGTCGCACTCCAGGATCTCCACGTCCGGATACCTGGCGCGGTGCGCGTCGGGTTGGTCGGTGAGGACGGTGACGTCCAGGCTCAGCCGGCCGGCGGCGGGCAGGAAACCCTCGGTGACGGAGTCCGTCGGATTGAGGGCAAGCAGGTACAGGCGCATGACTGAGGAACAACTTCCGCTGGCGGGTGTGGCGGGTGCGCCCCATGGGGTCGCAGTCACGAAGCGTGAGCTTAGGTGAGCCTTGGCTTAGTTCTCAAAGCGGGAGCTCCTTGATCACCGTCGATTGATCTTAGGGGTAAGGTAAGCCTTGCCTTCGTAGATTTCCGTACGCACTCCCTGCCCTGGAGCTCCGATGCCCGTGGCCCTGAAGACTCCGCCGACCGGTGCCGTCGCCCATGCCCTTTCCGAGGTCTACCGGCGACTGGCCGATGTCTGTGAAGCGCTCACCGTGCGGGTCGGGGAACCGGGCGGCGAGACCACTCAAGCGGGCGTGTCGACCGCCGAGTTGATCTCGGATCAAGCCGCGCTCGACGCCTTCGTCGAGGCCGAGGCCGCCCGCGTCCAGGACCGCTACGGAACCGTCCCGCGCCGCGATGTCGCCGCCACCCGCGCCCTCCACGACTACGCCTGGTCCGTCGGGCTCCTGATGGGCGGCGTCTGGTACCTCGAACGCCGGGTGCCCAGCATCCGGCCCGAGGAGATACGGCTGGACCTCGCCTCGGGCACGTATACGATCACGCCCGGCACCGCACTCGCCTGCCTCGCAGACGATCCCCTGGCCGCCCGCCCTGGAGTGCTGACGCTCCCTCAGGAAGAGCAGCTGCGGGCCGCGTTGAGGATGGCGGTCGCCGATCACATGCGGCCGCTCCTGACCGCGCTCGGCCCCTGGGTGCGACGCGGGTCGCGCACCCTGTGGGGCATGGTCTCGGACGATCTCGTCTCCGGTATCTGGTACCTCGGCCGCATGCTCGGCGAGGAGGACGTCGCCCTGCGCGCCGCCACCGACGTCCTGCCGGCCGCCGTGCCCCCGTACCCCGCCGGCGCGGACTTCCGCTACCTGGAGGGTGACGACGGCCGACGGCACGCCACCCGTACCCGCGCCGGCTGCTGTCTCTTCTACACGATCCGGCCGGACGAGGCCTGCGTGACCTGTCCCCGCACCTGCGACGCGGAACGGCTGCGCAGGCTGGAGGACTGAGCGAGCGCTCAGGGCAAGGTCAGTCGACCGTCGCCAGGAACTGCGTGGCGGCAAGTTCCGCGTACAGCGGGTCGGCGCCCACCAGTTCCCGATGCGTGCCCACCGCCCGCACCCGGCCCGCGTCCATGACGACGATCCGGTCGGCCATCGTCACCGTGGACAGCCGGTGGGCGACGACCAGAACGGTGGTCGTACGCGCCACATCCGCCACCGTGTCGCGCAGCGCCGCCTCGTTCACCGCGTCCAACTGCGACGTCGCCTCGTCCAGGAGAAGCAGCCGGGGCCGGCGCAGCAGGGCGCGGGCGATGGCGACGCGCTGGCGCTCGCCGCCCGACAGCTTGGTGCCGCGGTGCCCCACCAGCGTGTCCAGACCGCTGGGCAGCCGGGCGACCAGTCCGTCAAGCCGGGTCGTCTTCACCACGCGGGTGAGCGCGGCGTCGTCCGCCTCCGGATTGCCCAGCAGCAGATTGTCCCGCAGCGAACCCGACAGCACCGGCGCGTCCTGCTCCACATAGCCGATCGCGGAACGGAGCCCGGACAGCTCCCAGTCCGCGAGATCCCGGCCGTCGAGGGTGATGGTGCCCGACTCGGGGTCGTAGAACCGCTCGATGAGCGAGAAGACGGTGGTCTTGCCCGCGCCGGACGGGCCGACGAACGCCGTCATGCCCTGCGCGGGCACGGCGAACGTCACTCCGTGGTGGACGTACGGCAGGTCGTCGGCGTACCGGAAGCGGACGTCGGTGAAGGCGAGCGCGGCGGGCTCGGCGCCGGGGGAGGGCAACGGCGCGGGCCGGGCCGCCGGTTCGGACGGCAGGTGCAGCGCCTCCTGGATGCGGGTGAGGGCCGCGGCGCCCGACTGGTACTGCGTGATCGCGCCTACGACCTGCTGGATCGGCGACATCAGGTAGAAGACGTACAGCAGGAAGGCGACCAGCGTGCCGACGTCTATGGCGCCGGTCGCGACCCGCGCCCCGCCGACCGCGAGGACCGTGATGAAGGCGATCTGCATCGCCAGCCCCGCCGTATTGCCCGCCGCCGCCGACCACTTGGCGGCGCGCACGCTCTGCCGCCACGACTCCTCGGCTGCCGCGTGCAGCGTCAGCTCCTCGCGGTGCTCGGCGCCGGACGCCTTCACCGTGCGCAGCGCGCCCAGGGTCCGCTCCAGCGAGGCGCCCATCACACCGACCGCGTCCTGCGCCTGCCGACTGGCCCGGTTGATGTGCGGCACGATCACGCCGAGGACTACGCCCGCGCCCGCGATCACCGCCAGTGTGACCCCGAGCAGCACCGGATCCACCAGACCCATCATGACCACCGTGGCGACGAGCGTGAGCCCCCCGGTGCCCAGGCCCACCAGTGAGTCGGTGGTGACCTCGCGCAGGAGAGTGGTGTCCGAGGTGATGCGGGCCATCAGGTCGCCCGGTTCGGTGCGGTCCACGGCCGCGACGCGCAGCCGCAGCAGATACGACGACAGGGCGCGCCGCGCGCCGAGCACGACGGACTCGGCGGTGCGCCGCAGGGTGTACGAACCCAGCGCGCCCAGCGCCGAGTTGGCGACCACGAGCACCGACATGAGGACCAAGGCCCCGGTGATGGTCCGGTCGTGCGACAGGTCGTCGATCAACTCCCGCGCCACCAACGGCAGCAGCAGCCCCGTGCCGCCCGTGACCAGCGAGAGCAGCGCGCCCGCCAGCAGGGCCCACTTGTGCGGTCGGACGTATCCGAGGAGCAGGCGCCAGGTGGGCGGGCCGGTCTCCGTCGTGGCGATGCTCACGGGGCTCCTTGGGTGTCTGTCGGAGCCACCAGGCTACGTCGGCGCCCTCGTACGGCGCCTGCCTGGTTCGTCACGGTGCGGGCGGCCGAGGGCGAAACCGAGTGGCCGGCCGGAGCCGGCCGCACATAGCGTCGGCCGCATGGCTGACGAGTGCTTCGAAGTGCCCCGGCTCGCCGCGGTCTACGACCCGCTCGACCCCGACCGCGGCGATCTCGACGCGTATGTCCGCATCGCGGAGGAGTTCGGGGCACGCCAGGTGCTGGACATCGGCTGCGGGACAGGCGTGCTCGCGCTCCTGCTGGCCGAACGCGGGATCGAGGTCGTCGGAGTCGATCCCGCCGAGGCGTCCCTCGACGTGGCCCGGGGCAAACCGGGCGGCGCAGGGGTGCGCTGGATCCACGGTGACGCGACGGCACTGCCGCCGCTGCGCGTCGACCTCGCGACCATGACGGGGAACGCCGCCCAGGCCGTCGTCGATCCGTGGACCTGGCGCGAGACCCTGCGCGGGGCCTACGCGGCACTGCGGCCGGGCGGGCATCTGGTGTTCGAGACCCGGGATCCGGCACGGCGCGCCTGGGAGGAGTGGAACCGCGAGTCCACGTACCAGGTGACGGAGATCCCGGGCGTCGGCACGGTCGAGAACTGGGGCGAGCTGGTCGAGGTGAACGAGCCGCTGGTGACGTTCCGCTCGACCTATGCGTTCGCCGCGGACGGACAGGTGCTGACCTCGGAGTCGACGTTGCGCTTCCGAGAGCGGCGGGAGGTCGAGGCGGATCTGCTCGCGCAGGGATACCTGGTGGAGGACGTGCGTGACGCTCCCGACCGCCCGGGCCGCGAGTTCGTCTTCGTCGCGCGGCGTCCGGAGGCCGGCTCGGTATGAGGCTCCCGCGAGGCTCATGATGTCGTGCCGTTACCGATCATTCACACGTAGGGTCGGAGCAGGGACGGATGGGTCGATGGAAGTCGACGGAAGTCGATGGAAGGAGCCAGCACCATGGCGCAGGAAGTACGCGGCGTGATCGCACCGGGCAAGGACGAGCCGGTGCGGGTGGAGACGATCGTCGTGCCCGATCCGGGCCCCGGGGAGGCTGTGGTGCAGGTGCAGGCCTGCGGGGTCTGCCACACCGACCTGCACTACAAGCAGGGCGGCATCAGTGACGACTTCCCGTTCCTGCTGGGGCACGAGGCGGCCGGGGTGGTGGAGTCGGTGGGCGACGGCGTGACCGACGTGGCCCCCGGTGACTTCGTGATCCTCAACTGGCGTGCGGTGTGCGGGCGGTGCCGCGCCTGTCTGCGCGGGCGCCCCTGGTACTGCTTCGACACCCACAACGCCGACCAGAAGATGACCCTCGCCGCGACCGGCCAGGAGCTGTCCCCGGCGCTCGGGATCGGCGCCTTCGCCGAGAAGACCCTGGTCGCGTCCGGGCAGTGCACCAAGGTCGACGCGTCCGTGGCGCCGCAGGTGGCGGGGCTGCTGGGCTGCGGTGTGATGGCCGGCATCGGCGCCGCGATCAACACCGGGAGCGTGGGCCGGGGCGACACGGTCGCGGTCATCGGCTGCGGCGGCGTCGGCGACGCGGCGATCGCCGGAGCCAACCTGGCGGGCGCCGCGAAGATCATCGCCGTCGACATCGACGACCGCAAACTGGAGACCGCGCGCTCGATGGGCGCCACCCACACGGTCAACTCCCGCTCGAGCGACCCGGTCGAGGCCATCCGCGAACTGACCGGCGGCTTCGGTGCCGACGTCGTCATCGAGGCCGTCGGCCGTCCGGAGACCTACCAGCAGGCCTTCTACGCCCGCGACCTGGCCGGCACGGTCGTCCTGGTCGGCGTGCCCACGCCCGAGATGAAGCTCGAACTCCCGCTCCTGGACGTGTTCGGCCGCGGCGGCGCCCTGAAGTCCTCCTGGTACGGCGACTGCCTGCCCTCCCGCGACTTCCCCATGCTGATCGACCTGCATCTGCAAGGCCGCCTGGATCTGGGCGCGTTCGTGTCCGAGACGATCGAACTCACCGATGTGGAGAAGGCCTTCGAGCGGATGCACGGCGGCGACGTCCTGCGCTCGGTGGTGATGCTGTGATGGCCGCCCGCATCGAACGCCTCGTCACCTCCGGCCAGTTCACGCTCGACGGCGGCACCTGGGACGTCGACAACAACGTGTGGATCGTCGGCGACGACCACGAGGTGATCGTCATCGACGCCGCCCACGACGCCGACGCCATCGCCGAGGCCGTCGGCGACCGCCGGCTGACCGCCATCGTGTGCACCCACGCCCACAACGACCACATCGACGCCGCGCCCGCCCTCGCCGAGCGCACCGGAGCCACCATCTGGCTCCACCACGACGATCTGCCGCTGTGGAAGCAGACCCATCCGGACCGGGATCCCGACGCCCGCCTCCTCGACGGCCAGGTCATCGAGGCCGCCGGCGCCGATCTGAGGGTGCCGCACACCCCCGGACACGCGCCCGGCGCGGTCTGCCTGTATGCCCCGGGCCTGGCCACCGTCTTCACCGGCGACACCCTCTTCAACGGCGGGCCGGGCGCCACCGGCCGCTCCTACTCCCACTTCCCGACGATCATCGACTCGATCCGCGACCGCCTCCTGGCCCTCCCGCCCGAGACGAAGGTCCTCACCGGCCACGGCGACCCGACGACCATCGGCGCGGAGGCCCCGCACCTCGAGGAGTGGATCGCCCGTGGCCACTGACGAAGCCGCCGAGTCCTTGGACGACGTCGTGCGCCTGCACGGCGTGCGCCTCGCCGTCGTAGGGGACGTCTCCCGCCACGTCAGCGGGAGCACGGCCCTGCGCGACTTCGTCCACGAGACGAATCATGGCGGCCACATCTGGTTCCTCGCGGACTTCGGAGCGCTGGACGAGAAACTGCGTACGACCAGGTGACCCGGGCGTAAAAGGCGACAGGAGATGTCCGGCTTCTGCGTCATGCTCGGAACGACATCGGGCACATCGGGCATACGGGAGGCCGGACATGTCACAGCCGCTGGAAGACAAGCCAGGCAAGCTGAAAGGCAAGATCGCCCTGGTCGCCGGAGCGACACGCGGAGCCGGACGCGGCATCGCCGTGGAACTCGGAGCGGCCGGGGCCACCGTCTACGTCACCGGACGCACCACCCGCACCCGCCGTTCCGAGTACGACCGCCCCGAGACCATCGAGGACACCGCCGACCTCGTCACCGCGGCGGGCGGCCACGGCATCGCCGTACCGACCGACCACCTCGACCCGGCACAGGTCCGCACGCTCGTGGACCGCATCGCGGACGAACAGGGCCGCCTCGACGTCCTCGTCAACGACATCTGGGGCGGCGAGAAGCTCTTCGCCTGGGACAGCCCCGTCTGGGAGCACGACCTCGACAAGGGCCTCAGACTGCTCCGGCTCGCGGTCGAGACACACGCGATCACCAGCCACCACGCCCTGCCCCTGCTGCTGCGCCACCGCGGTGGGCTGGTGGTCGAGATGACCGACGGAACCGCCGAGTACAACAGCGACACCTACCGCGTCAACTTCTTCTACGACCTCGCCAAGGCGTCCGTCCTGCGCATGGCCTTCGCCCTCGGCCACGAACTCGGACCACGCGGCGCCACCGCCGTCGCGCTCACCCCCGGCTGGCTGCGCTCGGAGATGATGCTCGACAACTTCGGGGTCCGCGAGGACAACTGGCGCGACGCCCTCGACCGCGTCCCCCACTTCGCCATCTCCGAGACACCGCGCTACGTCGGCCGCGCCGTCGCCGCCCTCGCCGCCGACCCGGACGTGGCGCGCTGGAACGGCGAGTCCCTCTCCAGCGGCTCCCTCGCCCAGGCCTACGGCTTCACGGACCTCGACGGCAGCCGTCCGGACGCCTGGCGCTACCTGGTCGAGGTCCAGGACACGGGCAAACCGGCGGACACGACCGGGTACCGGTGAGTTCGCGCAGTTCATGCAGTTCGTGCAGCTCCTGTGCGGCGTGATCGTTCCGGCACTACCTTTTGCCCCATGACGGACACAAGGCGTTTCGCCAAGTACGGAGTTCTCGTCACGGGTGCGGCCCGCGGCATCGGCGCTGCCACCGCGCGGCGGTTCGCCGAGGAGGGGGCGCGGGTGCTGGTGACCGACGTGGACCCGCCCGCGGCGGAGAAGACCGCGGCGCGCCTGCGCGAACAAGGGCTCGTGGCCGAGGCGCGGGTGTGCGACGTGGCGGACCGGGATTCCGTCGAGGCGGCCGTCGCCCACGCCGTCACCGCCTTCGGCTCCCTCGACGTCCTCGTCAACAACGCCTACAGCTGCACCCCCGACACCCCGCTCTTCGAGGACGAGCCCGACGAGGTGTGGGCACGCGACCTGGACGTCACCCTGACCGGCGCCTACCGCTGCGCCCGCGCGGCCCTCCCGCACCTGGCGGCCTCCGGACGCGGCGCCGTCGTCAGCATCGGCTCCGTCAACGGCCTCCAGGACTTCGGCAACCACGCCTACAGCGCCGCCAAGGCGGGCCTCGGCTCCCTGACCCGCACGCTCGCCGGACACGCCGCCGCGCGCGGTGTCCGCGTCAACCTCGTGGCGCCGGGCACCGTCCGTACGACGCCCTGGGAGGGCCGGGAGGACGACCTGGAAGCGGTGCGCGAGCTGTATCCGCTCGGCCGGGTCGGCGAACCGGAGGACATCGCGGCGGCCGTCGCCTTCCTCGCCTCGCGCGACGCGTCCTGGATCACCGGGACCACCCTCACCGTCGACGGCGGCCTCACCGCGGTCAACACGGGATTCCGCCTCGCGGTCAACCGCCCTGGGAACGCCTGAGCCCCGCCGAGGCCTGCGCGAGGGCGCTCAGCACCCGCTCCCCGTCGCCCTCCTTGGTCCGCCAGTTGCTGAAGGCCGCCCGCAGCGCCGGAGTGCCGTCGTACACGGTCGGCGTCAGGAACGTCTCGCCGGACGCGGCCACCGCCCGCGCCAGCGCGTCGACCCGCTCCTGGGTCGGCTCGTCGGCCAGGGTGAAGCAGACGACGTTGAGGCGGACCGGCGCCGACAGCCGCAGGCCCTCGACCGCCGCGATGCCCTCGCCCAGCGCCCGGGCGAGCGCGACATTGCGCTCGACGATCTCGCGGTGCCCGGCACGCCCGTACGCCACCAGGGAGAACCACGCCGGCAGGGCCCGCAGCCGCCGGGAGTTCTCCGGCGTCAGATGCACGAAGTCGGGCTCCCCGGTGGGCAGTCCCAGATACGGCGACGCGTTGTGGAAGACCGCCACCTGGAGGTCCGGGCGGCGGGTGAACTGGACGGCCGCGTCATAGGGCACGTTGAGCCACTTGTGCAGGTCGACGCAGACCGAGTCCGCCGCGTCCAGCCCGGCGACGAGATGCGCGTACGCGGGGGAGAGCGCGGCGAAGGCGCCGAACGCGGCGTCCACGTGGAGCCAGAACTCGTGCCGCTCCTTCAGGGCCGCGATCGCCCGCAGGTCGTCGAAGTCGACGGTGTTCACGGTCCCGGCGTTCGCCACCACGATCGCGGGCCGCCCGCCGAGCTCAGTCAGCGCGGCGTCGAGTGCGGCGACGTCCACGGCCTCGCGGCCCCCGGTCCGCACGGGCACCTGCCGCAGCCGGTCCCGGCCGATGCCCAGCACGGACAGCGACTTGCCGATGCTGGAGTGCGCACTGCCCGACAGCACCTCGACCGGCCCCAGCGCGGCGGCGCCGTCCCGCGACACGGACACGCCCAGCCGCTCGCCCAGCCATTCGCGGGCGACGGCCAGCCCCACCGTGTTCGACACGGTCGCGCCGGTCACGAAGGCTCCGCCGTGCGCCTCGCCGAGCCCGAACAGCTCCCGCAGCCAGGCCACCGTCTCCCGCTCCAGGGCCGTCGCCCAGGAGCCGGCCGCCCCGGACCCGTTCTGGTCGTAGGCGCTCGTCAGCCAGTCCCCGGCGACCGACGCGGGCGTCGCACCGCCCGTCACGAAGCCCAGGTAGCGCGGACCCGCCGAGCCGGAGAAACCCGGCGCCCACCGCTCGGCGAACCGCGCCAGGGCGCCCTCGGCCCCGGCTCCCTCGGCCGGAAGAGCCGCACGGCCGGGCGCCTCGCCGAGGTGGACGACCGGTCGGTCGGACAGCCCGGCCAACTCCCCGGCGGCGAGGTCGCGGGCGGACTGGAGAAGCTCGGGAAGCCGGACCAGATCGGCGGCGAGTGCGGGATGCATGACCGGCAGCGTAGGCGGACAGGATGGCCCGGGGCCCGGTCCAATCGAGGACGACTGGACCGGTCGGCCGCGCGGCGCGGATTGTCACCGTTTCGTCGCAGTGCGACCGGCGCTACAACCGATGCCTCCGGACACCGGTCTAGCTGGCAGACCGCACGCGACCGTTCGACATGAGGAGAATGCCCGCCATGGGGGACATACGCAGACGGGGAGCCGTCGTACTCGGGATCACCGGACTGGTGGTACCGCTCACGCTCGCGCTGGGCGCCGCGCCCGCGCAGGCCGCGAGTTGCACCACACAGACCGGCCCCTACCAGAAGCAGGTGGAGAAGTTCCTCGGCCGGCCGGTCGACGGCAAGCAGTCCGCCGCCGACTGCAAGGCGACCCAGGCCTTCCAGACCAAGCACGGCATCACGCCGAACATCGGCTACGCGGGCCCCATCACCTGGGGCGTGATGGACCTGATGAACAAGCAGAAGGCCGTCGGCACCAACCCCAACAAGGCCGGCAAGTGCCCGACCAACAAGGGCCGCATCGCCTGCGTGAACCTCACCCTCCAGCTGAGCTGGATCCAGGACGGCAGCAAGCTCGTCTACGGTCCCGTCCCGGTCCGCACCGGCCGCGACGGCTACGAGACCCGCACCGGCCTGAAGAAGATCTACTGGCGGCACATCGACCACGTCTCCAGCATCTACGACGTGCCGATGCCCTACAGCCAGTTCTTCGACGGCGGCCAGGCCTTCCACTCGGTCGGCCTCAGCATGTGGAACCCGCCGGGCTCGCACGGCTGCGTCAACATGACCACGACCACCGCCAAGAAGTACTGGTCGCTGCTGAAGAACGGCGACGACGTCTTCGTGTACGGCCGCAAGCCGGGCACCTGATACACAGGCGCCCGGCCCGCGCACCGCTACTGGGGCGCGTCCCCGAAGTCCGGGATCTCCAGCCTGGCCCCGCCCTGCCGCGCGGAGTCGTGCGCGACGATGCCCGGCAGGGTGTAGCGGGCGGCCATCCACGCGTTCACGGACGGCAGCGTCCGCGTGTTGACGGCGGTCACGAAGTCGTCCACCAGGAAGTGGTGGCTGCCCTCGTGGCCGTTGTGCAGGTTGTCGAACTCCCGCGGCAGCCGCGCCCGGTCGTGCACCGGCGCCGAACCGGAGGTGAAGGCGGCCCGAAGATCCGGCGCGATGTGCTGGAGTGACGGATCGTCAGGGGACATCGTGGGCTTGGGCTCCAGCAGCTCGCTGATGTCCTTCACCCCGTTCTTGTCCTGCCACAGGGCCACGGTGGCGAGCTGCTCCATGCTCGCTTCCGTTCCGAAGAACCGGAAGCGGGACTCCCTGATGTGCGAGGGGTAGCCGACCCGCCGGAACTCATTGGTCCGGAACGACCCGCCGCCCGCCACCTCGAACAGCGCGGTCGCGTTGGAGACGTCGTTGCCGAACTGGCTGACCTCCTTGTCGAAGACCCCGTCGCCGCGGTCGTCGACCACCCCGATCGCGGAGACGCTGACCGCGTGCGTCTGCCAGGCGCCCAGCACCCCGCCCACCGCGTGCGTCGGATACAGCAGCGGGGGATAGCTGGCGGTCGCCTTCCAGTTCTCGCCGCCGCTGTACTGGTACGCCTCGTAGAACCCGAGATCCATGTCGTGGACGTAGTCGCCCTCGGCGTAGAAGATCCGCCCGAAGGCACCCTCCGCTATCTGGTTGCGGGCGTGCACGGTCGCCGGGTTGTACTGGCTGGTCTCGCCCATCATGTACGTCAGCCCGGTCGCCTTGACCGCGTCGATGATCGCCGCGATCTCCTCGGCGGTGATCGCCATGGGGACGGCGGAGTACACGTGCTTGCCCGCGTTCAGGCCCTGGAGGACCAGCGGGCCGTGTGTCCAGCGCTGGGTGAAGATCGCGACCGCGTCGACGGCGGGCGACTCCAGCATTGCCTCGTACGACGGGAAGGTGCCCGTCAGGCCTTCGGCGGCGGCCAGTTGCTCGGCCCGTTCGGGCAGCAGGTCGGTGACGTACAGGTCACTGACGCCGGGATGGGCCAGGAACAGCTTGGCGAACTGGCCCGAGAACTGCCCGGCGCCGACGATGCCGAGGGAGAACGTCATGAAACGCGTGTCCTTCACTGGGAGAGGATGAGGTTGATCTGGCTGTTGGTCTGGTCGAGGCTGCTCACGGACTTGCCGTTGCCGTAGATGTCCTGCATGGCCGGGTGCATCAACGCGTACATGTCCGCCGAGTAGTTGGTGATCGGGAAGGAGAAGGTGGTGAAGTCCTTCTTGTCGGCGACCGGCTCGGTGAAGGCCGTGACGTCGATGTCCTTCTTCCGGTAGGCGGCGACGGCCGCCTTCGTGCCGTCGGGCGTGGCCGGGAAGACGATGCCGTAACCGCCCACCGTCTTCTGGCACTCGTTCGACGCCAGGTACGTGACCCACTTCTTCGCGCCCGCCTTGTTGTGGGCGTTCTTGGTGATGGAGTCGGCGAGACCGTTCATCATCGTGGCGCGCTTGCCAGTGGGACCGACCGGGGTGACGGCCGTACCGATGTCGAGGCCCTTGAAACCGTCGTACGTCGAGATCATCCACGCCCCGTCGAACGCGGCTGCCGCCTTGCCCGCAGCGACCTGCGTGTTGGCCTGGTTGGACTGGATGTTGTAGTCGGTGAAGGGCGCCATGTAGCCCTTCTTCGCCAGTCCGAAGTACCACTTGACGACCGACTGGAAGGTCTTGCTGTCGTACTGGTACTTCGTGCCCCACCGCTTCTTGTCGGTGTAGCTCCAGCCGGCGGAGGCGGCGAAGGTGCTCCACTGGGTCTGGCCGTCGCCGTCACCGCCGCCGTTGGTGGCCAGGCCGTACACCTTGACGTGGTTCTTGTCGAAGCCGGGCTCGTCGCCCCGCCTGCCCTTGTCGTCGACGGTGAGGTGCGCGACGGCCTTCTCGAAGGTGCCGCCGTCCTTCGGGTTCCAGGAGAGGCTGTTCAACTGCTCGGCGGTCAGGCCCGCGTCCTGCGCCAGCTTCCGGTTGTAGAAGAGGGCGACGGTGTCCCAGTCCTTCGGGGCGCCGTAGCGATGGCCGTCCTGGCCCATCCAGTTGGCGGCGAGGCCGGGCTGGTAGCCGGCATCTTTGATGCCCAGGTCGTCGAGCGGCTCCAGCACCTTCAGGTCGGCGAACTGGCCGAACTTCTGGATGTGGTCCGTGAACACGTCCGGCTCGGTGCCGGCGATGAAGCTCGCGGTGAGCTTGGTCCAGTAGTCGTCCCAGCCCAGCTGGGTGATCTTGACCTTCAGGCCCGGGTTCCGCCGCTCGAAGCCCTTGGCGCACGCCTGGTAGGCGGGCAGCTGGTTGGCGTCCCACAGCCAGTACGTCACCGTGTTCGCCGACGCCCCGGTGCCGCCGCCCTGGGCGCATCCGCTCACCAGGGACAGCGCCAGCGCTCCGGTCAGTGCCCCGACCGTACGCATACGAATACGCATCTCAGTCCCCTACTTGATTCCGGTGAAGCTGATGGAGCCGACGATGCGGCGTGCGAAGACCCCGAAGAGCACCAGCATCGGCAGGGCCGCGATGAGCGTCGCCGCCGTGAGCCCCGACCAGTCGACGCCCGAGGCCGGAGTCTGCGCCCGGAAGATGGCCAGGGCGACGGTGAGCACGCGCGAGCTGTCGCTGTACGACACCATCAGCGGCCAGAAGTAGTCGTTCCAGGACGTGATGTACGTCAGCACGGCCAGCGTCAGCACCGGCGTGGACGCCATCGGCAGCAGCACCCGGAAGAAGATCCGCACCTTGCCGGCGCCGTCGAGCAGGGCCGCCTCCTCGACCTCCTTCGGGATGTTCATGAAGAACTGCCGCAGGAAGAACACCGCGAACGGCGTCATGAACATCGTCGGCAGGGAGATCCCGAGCAGGGTGTCCACCAGGCCGAGTTGCTTGATGAGGACGAAGTTCGGCAGCAGGGTGAAGATGGTCGGCACCATCAGCCCGGCGAGGAAGAGGCCGAAGACCTTGTCCCGGCCGCGCCAGCGCAGCCGCGCGAAGGCGTAGGCGGCCATGGCGGAGAAGAAGATCTGGCAGCCGGTGACCATCGTCGAGACCGCCACCGAGTTGAGCAGATAGCGCCAGAACTTCAGTCCGCCGCCCGCGCCGCCCTCCGCGATCGCCTCCTTGGTGGACTGGAGGCCGAGGGCCCGGGCGAAGCCGGTGTCGGTGAGATCGACCGGCAGCGGATCGGTCGGGTGGGCGTTCAGGCCGGCGTTCGAGGACAGCGCGGTGCGCAGGATCCAGAAGAACGGCAGCAGGGTGACGAGCACGATCGCGGTCATCGCCGCCCAGGCCATGACCCGCCCGAAGGAGGGCCGGCGCCTGAGGGGACGTACGCGTGTCCGTGTCGTGGGTGCGGTCACAGTGGCCATGTCGACTCCTTCCGTTCAGCCGAGGTCGGACTGGCCGGCCCGGGTGAGCCGGTACTGGAGGATGGTGATCGCGCTCAGGACCACGAGCAGGGCCACGGACATCGCGGACGCGTAGCCGAACTGGAAGCGGCCGAAGGCGGCGCCGTAGATGTAGTACTGGAGCACGTTGGTGGCGTTCGCCGGACCGCCCGCGGTCGTCACGGCGACCGTGTCGAACACCTGGAACGAACCGATCACCGTCATGATCAACACGACCGCCAGCACCGGCCGCAGCAGCGGCATGGTGATGCGCCAGAACATGCGCCACTCGCTCGCGCCGTCCACCTTGGCCGCCTCGTACATGTCGCCCGGGATGGCCTGAAGACCGGCGAACAGCAGCAGCGCGGTGTAGCCGACGTGCCGCCACACGTTGATCAGCGCGATCGTCGGGATCGCCCAGGTCTCGTCGGCGAGGAACGGGATGCGGTCGAAGCCGAGCCCGGCGATGATCTCGTTGCCTATGCCGAGCTGGTTGTCCAGGATCCACAGCCAGACCAGACCCGCGACGACGTTCGACATCAGATACGGCGTGAGCACGATCCCGCGCAGCCACGCCGACTGCGTCAGCCGCTGGAGCAGCACCGCGATGGCGAGGGCCGAGACCGTCTGCACCCCGATGTTGATGGCCACGTACTCGACGGTGACCGCGAGCGAGTCCCAGAAGATCGGGTCCTGGACCATCCGCACGTAGTTGTCGAGGCCCACCCACTCCGCCGGGGTGAGCAGGTTGAAGCGGGTGAAGCTCAGGTAGATGCCTCGCAGCGTCGGCCAGAGCAGGAAGACCAGGAAGCCCAGCAGGGCCGGCGCGATGAACACCGCCGCGAGGCGGCCGTCGCCCTGGTTCTCACGGGCTCGCGCCCTCTTCCTCGGCTTGGTCCCGGCCCTCTCCGCGCCACTCAGTGGCAGACGCGACGGAGGGCTGCTGGAGGCGATGGTCATCGGGAGACTCCCTCGTCTGCGGCGGCTCGTCCTCGGCCACTTACTTTTGGGGCGGAAGAATCCTGTCGTCAAGGGGCGTGCAAACATCTTTTCCAGACATGCAAAACGTCTTAGAGTGGCCATGTTACTTTTATGGCGAAAGAAATCTTGGGGGTTCGACCTTCATGACCGCAGGTGCCGCCAGCTGGCTTCCGCTGAGCCCGGGCGAACGCTCGGTGGCGATCGAGGTGCTCGTCCACGGACCGCTGTCGCGCTCCGAGCTCGCCCGCCGGCTGGACCTGTCCGCGGGCAGCCTCACCCGGCTGACCAAGCCGTTGATCGAGTCGGGCCTGCTGATCGAGGTCCCCGAGGCGGGCTCCCCGGCCGAGGCCAGGCAGGGACGCCCCTCGCAGCCCCTCGACGTCGTCGCCGAGTCCCGCTCCTTCCTCGGCTTCAAGATCACCGAGGACATGGTCTACGGCGTCGTCACGACCTTGAGAAGCGACATCGTCGCCCGCTACGACCGCCCGCTCACCACCCACGCCCCGGCCGAAGTCGCCGACCTGGTGGCCGAGATGACCGAGGAGCTCACTCGCGCGCACCCCCGGATCGCCGGGGTCGGCATCGGAGTCGGCGGTCTGGTGCAGGACCGGTCCGTGGTGGGGGAGTCGCCGTTCCTGCGGTGGCGGGACGTACCGCTGGCCGCCCTCGTCGAGGAGCGCACCGGGCTGCCGGTGGTCGTCGAGAACGACGTCGCCGCCCTCATCGAGGCCGAGAGCTGGTTCGGCGCCGGCCGCGGCCTGGACCGCTTCGTCGTCCTCACCATCGGCGCCGGCATCGGCTACGGCCTGGTCCTGGGCGGCAAGCGGGTGCCGTACGCCGAGGAGGACCGCGGGTTCGGCCGACACTGGATCGTCGCCCCCAACGGCCCGCTCACCCCCGAGGGCGAACGCGGCAGCGCCGTGTCGCTGCTCACCATCCCCAACATCCGCTACCAGGTGCACGCCGCCACCGGCCGCGACCACACCTACGAGGAGATCCTCGCCCTGGCCACCGCCGCGGAGCCCATGCCCGCCCGTGTCATCGACGAGGCCGCGCGCGCCCTCGGCACCCTGGTCGCCCAGATCGCCAATTTCGCCATGCCGCAGAAGATCCTGCTCGCCGGGGAGGGGGTCGGCCTGATGGACGTGGCGGGCAAGGTGGTGGAGGACACCATCCGGGTCCAGCGCCATCCGCTGGCCTCCCCGGTCGACCTGGAGACCAAGGTGTCCGACTTTCACGACTGGGCCCGCGGCGCCGCCGTACTGGCCATTCAGGTGCTGGTGCTCGGGGCGGTGGAGGCGTGAATCCCGCGAGCGCGGCGGAGCCCGAACTCCCAGGCCGGCCTGGGCAGATGGACGTGATCAGCAACACTGTCCGAAATGCCGGGATAGCTCGTGATTACTCACGTGGCCTTCACCTGCACCGCCGTATGCTTCACATCATGTCCACCACTGTTGAACCCGCCGCCGAACGATCGGCTGACGAGGTCAACGAGGAGATCCGGGCCCTGTGGCACCGGTCGGGCGGGACACTGAACGGCGAGCAGCGCGAGGAGTACCAGCGACTCGTCCTGGAGTGGTCCGCCGCAGCCCCGCAGCCCGCACAGGCGGCCTGACCACAGTCCGAGGCCGCCCGGCCCGGGCATCGGACCACCCAGCCGGGGCACCCCTGACCGGATGGGTCCCCTCCTCGCTCTGGCCTCGGCGGTCTGCTACGGCATCGTCGACTACCTCGGTGGCCTGCTGTCGCGCCGAGCGCACTTCGCCGCCGTCTCCTTCCTCGGCCAGCTGGGCGGGCTGCTGCTCGCCTGCCTGGCCGGTCTCCTCCTGCCCGCCGATACCGTCCGCCCGGCCGATCTCGCCTGGGGTGCGCTCTCCGGCGTCGGCAGCGGCATCGCCATGCACTTCCTCAACCGCGGACTGAGCCGTGGGTCGATGAGCGTGGTGGTCCCCGTCAGCGCGGTCACCGGCGTCGCGCTGTCCGTGCTGTGCGGGGTACTCCTGGGCGACCGGCCCACGCCTCTGGCCTGGGCCGGCATCGCGATCACCGGGCCCGCGCTCTGGCTCGTCTCCGGCGGCGGCGCGAGCCCCGGCAGGGGGACGGCGGACGGACTGCTGGCCAGTGCGGGGGTCGCCGTGCAGTACATCGCGCTCGCCCAGGCCGGCCCGTCGAGCGGACTGTGGCCGGTGGCGGCGGGCCGCGTCGCCGCCGTCCTCGTGCTGCTGCCGGGCGCGGCGCGCCACACCGAGCGCCTGAGGATGCCGCCGGGACAGTGCGCCCAGGCGCTCCTGGTCGGGGCCGGTGCCGCCCTCGGACTCGTCCTGTATCTGCTCGCCGCCCAGCGGCAGTTGCTGGCCGTCGCCGTGGTGCTCGCCTCCCTCTACCCGGCTCTCCCCGTGGTCCTCGGGCTCGCACTGCTGCACGAGAAGGTCACCCCGAGACAGACGGCGGGCCTGCTGGGCGCGGCGGCGGCCACCGTACTGCTCAGCATCGGGTGAAGGGGCGGGTGAAGGGCCGGGTGAAGCGTCGAGTGAAGGCCCGGGTGAAGGACCGCCCCGGCGCGGGATCAACCCCATGTGGCCGAGTAGTAGCGCCGGTACGCCTTGCGGTCCTGTTCCGCGCGGATGTACCGGGTGGCCACCAACGCGACCAGGCTGCCCGCGATGACCAGCAGCCCGGGGCCGACGTTCTCGGGGTCCGTGATCCGGGCCAGCAGCGGCTGCCCCTGCGCACCGCCCGCCACCGGAGCCGAGGCCCCGGGCGTGGTCGCACCGGGGGCGATCTCGCTCTGCGTGGCGGAGGCGGACGGGGCCGGCGAGGCCGCGCCGCCGGCCTGCGGCGCCGACACGATCAACTTGACGTTCAGGTCGGACAGCGCCTTCGTCACCGGCTGGAAGAACGTCGTACCGCCGCTCGTGCAGTCGCCGCTGCCGCCCGAGGTCACCCCGAGCGCGATCCCGTCGGAGAACATCGGCCCGCCGCTGTCCCCGGGCTCGGCGCACACGTTCGTCTCGATCAGACCACTGACGGTGCCCTCGGGATAGTTCACCGTCGCGTCCAGCGCCGTCACCTCGCCTTCGCGGAGCCCGCTCGTGCTGCCGCTGCGGAACACCCGCTGGCCGACCTTCGGATCGGCCGCGCCGGTGATCTGCACTCCCTTGCCGTCCCCGATGGCCACGACGCCGGCGCCCTCGCCCGCCTTGCCGCCGTCGTACTGCACCAGGGAGAAGTCGTTGCCGGGGAAGCTCTGCGTGGTCGTCCTGCCCACCTGCCGGTTGCCCCCGTCGTCCCCGAACCAGACCGAACCGGTGGGACCGCAGTGGCCGGCCGTGAGGATGAAGTCGCTCTTCCCGTCGCTCACGTTGAAGCCCGCCGAGCAGCGTCCGGCGGTCGACAGGATCGGCTGCGCCCCGTTGATCCGCGTCGTGAAGGTGCCCTCGGTGCGCTCCATCCGGACGAAGCCGCCGATGCCGTGCGCGACCTGTGTCATCCGGGACCAGTCGGCGGACGACACGGTGCTGTCCCCCCGCACCACGATCCGGTTGGTCCGGTAGTCCATGGCCCACGCCGTACCCGCCACCCGGGGCGCCGAACGGAGCGTCGAGGCCGCCGACTTGAGCTCGTTCATGCTGTGCGACACGACCTTCGCCCTGGCGCCCGCACGCCGGACCTCGGCGGCCGTGTCCTCGTCCATCACCGCGACCACCGGCCGGCCGTCGGAGCCGACCCACGAGCCCGCCGTACGGGAGGACCCGAGCCGCGAGGCGAGAGACGCGCCCATGTCCGAGGCATCTGCGTACGTGCCTGGAACGGCGGTGGTGTCGGGAGGTTCGCTGGCCATGGCGCGTGTGACCATCGTCCCTCCCAGGAGGAGTCCGCCGACGGCCGCCAGCCGCGTAACTCGCCGGACGACCCGTCGTCGTGCGTGCCTCATGCATGGCTCCCGAACCCGAACACACGGTGAACACCGCGAGGGCCTCCGGTAGTTGAGGGCCCTCCTTCCATACGTGGGTGAGGGCGGGAGCGTTCACGGTGCAGGCGGTCTCCTTCCGGCGGCGGGCCTCGACCGGAGGACAGGCCCTTGTCGGACCTGCGTCAACCGGCGGTCCGGACGGCGGAGCCGGCCGCCGTGCCGTCCGGCGCGGGGCCCAGCCGGGCCCAGCTGCGCTCGTCTCCCCACACGGACGCCGTGCCGACGTAGGGGCGCAGTGAGGCGGTGAGTGCCGGATCGCCGTGTTCGTTCAGCTCGTCCGAGGCGATCTTGCGGGCGATCCCGGCGAGGAAGTCGGCGAGTTGCACCCGCGGGTCCTGCCGCGCGGCCACCAGCCGCAGCCCGCCGAGGCCCACCCCGGCCCGCCGGGCGGTCTCCTCGATCCAGGCGATGCGGTCCGGCGTCAGCATGTTCTGCCGGTCGTGGACCAGCCGGACGGGCCGTCCGCCCGCGCTCCAGTACGCCGCCGTGGCGACGATGGCGGGCAGCAGGGGATTGAGGACCGGAATCAGCGGCGGTCCCTCGCCGAGGCGCGCCCGATAGGCGTCGGCGAGGGGACGGGCCGCCGCGAGCCGGTCGAGGACGCCCGACACGTCCGTACCGGAAGAGGCGCGAGACAGGGTGTCCACCGCACGGAAGAACGTGTCCGCGGGCGCCTCGGGCTCCGCGTCGTTCCTGACCCGCAGCAGTTGGTTGGCTGCCGTGAGGAACTCCCGCCACCGCTCGTCCCCGAAGGTCCGCCGTCCCTCCCGGAACAGCAGGGCGGCCTGCGACGAACCCTCCGATCCGGCGCCGAGCAGCAGGGCGACCGCCCGGTCCACCACGAAGAACGTCTTCTCGGTGAGCTGCACCTGGGCGTGTCCGTGGATCGGCCCCGCGGGCGCGAGCAGCCATTCCAGCACCGCGCGGTGCTTCTCCCGCAGGAGATGGTTCGCCTTGTACTCCTCGGCGGGCGAGCGAATCCGGTCCCGGATCTCCTGCACGAACCCGGCGGCGGACCCCATCGGCAGCCGCACACTCGCGTGCGCGAAGACATCGGTGTTCCCCGCCGTGAGGTTCTCGCCGTCCGACCCCGACTCGTCGCAGGCGACCTCCAGGAGCCCGTCGGCCATCACCGGCTCCGCTCCCCGCACCCCGTCCTCACGATTCCAGGTCACCCCACGGCCCCCTTATCTTGTGCCCATGACCAGGATCCCGCACGAACGGCCCGGTGAACCGAATCCCCTGCGCGCGCTCACCCTCGACCGCCTGCGACGCCGTACGAGCATGAAGTGGCGCACCTACCCCGACGACGTCCTGCCGTTGTGGGTGGCCGAGATGGACGTACCGCTCGCCGAGCCCGTGGTCCGCGCGGTCACGGACGCGCTCGCGCTCGGGGACACCGGCTACCCCGCCGGCACCGCGTACGCCGAGGCGCTCGCCGCCTTCGCCGACAAGCGGTGGGGCTGGGACGGGCTCGCGGTGGACCGCACCGCGATCGTGCCCGACGTGATGCTGGGCGTCGTCGAGATGATCAAACTGGTCACGGGGCCCGGCGATCCGGTCGTCGTGAACCCTCCCGTGTATCCGCCGTTCTTCCAGTTCGTGGACCACATGGACCGGCAGGTGGTCGAGGCCCCGCTGGGTGCGGACGGGCGCATCGACCTCGGCATCCTGGAAGAAACCTTCCGGCGGGCCGTGGCGGACGGTCGCCGGGCCGCCTACCTGCTGTGCAGCCCGCACAACCCGACCGGCGCCGTGCACACCGCCGCCGAACTGACCGCCGTCGCCGCCCTCGCCGACCGGCACGGCGTGCGCGTGGTCGCCGACGAGATCCACGCACCGCTCGTCGCGGCCGGGGTCGACTTCGTGCCGTACCTGAGCGTGCCCGGCGGCGAGGACGGTCTGTCGCTGATGTCGGCGTCCAAGGCGTGGAACCTGGCGGGACTCAAGGCCGCGCTCGCGATCGCGGGGCCCGGGGCCGCCGCCGACCTCGCCCGCATGCCCGAAGAGGTCGGCCACGGGCCCAGTCACCTCGGCGTGATCGCCCACACCGCCGCCCTGCGCGAGGGCACCGCCTGGCTGGACGCCCTGCTCGCCGGCCTCGACGGCAACCGACGGCTGCTCACCGACCTGCTGGCCGAACACCTGCCCGCTGTCGTCCACCGCCCCGGCGAGGCCACCTACCTCGCCTGGCTCGACTGCCGCGCACTCGCCCTCGGCGACGACCCGGCGGACGCCTTCCTGCACCGCGGCCGCGTGGCGGTCAACTCCGGGCTCCCCTTCGGCACCGGGGGCGCGGGGCACGTACGCCTGAACCTGGCGACGTCGCCGGAGATCATCGAGGAAGGGGTACGGCGGATGGCGGCGGCGCTTCGATGACCAACGCCGGGACGCCCCCGCGCCCCGGCATCGGCGGGTGTCTAGACTGCCCGCCATGGACGACACGTCGCTGGAGCGGCTGGCCGCGGGCAAGTATCTGTTGATCACCAGCTATCGGAAGAACGGCACCGGAGTCGCCACCCCGGTGTGGGTGGTGCCCGACGGCGACGCACTGGGCGTGTGGACGGTCGCCGACTCCTGGAAGGTGAAGCGGATCCGGGCGCGCGCCGACGTGCTGGTCGGCCCCTGCGACGCGCGCGGCAACCCGACCGGCGACCAGATCCCGGCCACCGCCGAGATCCGCGATGCGGCCACCACCAACCGCTACCGCCAGCAGATCGCCCGCAAGTACGGCGTCGTCGGCCGCCTCAGCCTGTTCGGCAGCAGGCTGAGGCGGGGACTGCACGGGACCGTCGGCATCCGCCTGACGCCCTCGGCCTGACGGACATGCGGGGGCGGGCCGAGCGGCCCGCCCCACTGGGACTACGACCCGTCCAGCACCGTGCCGGTCAGCGCCGGCCCGCCCTCCTGCGGCTCACCTTCCTCGTCGAGGAGCTGGATGCGCCGGTGGCGCCCTTCGGGGCCACCACCTCGGCACGCATCTCGACCAGGGCGGGGAATCCGGGCAGGCTCACCGGGTCGAGGTCGTACTCGCCGCTGACCGTGCGGTACGAGCCCGGCTTCCCGGGGTCGACACTCGCCGCGGGCAGCGGGGCCGGCGGCTGGGCGACGGCGAGGGAGTCGCGATGGCGGGGCTTGCCGGTCGCATCCCCCGGGGCGTCCAACCGGCGCCCACCGGCGAGTGCTTGAAGGTCCGTCAGCCGCTCCGCGCGGGTTTCACCGAGGTCCAGCCGGAACGTCCGGCCGTCCTTCCCGGCCGCCGGCACCCCGAGGAAGCCGGCCCTCGGCATGGAACTCGACGTGCGCGTCCCCCATGGGCAGGCGCTCGGGCGCGCGCCAGACCAGCTCACGCGCGGCGCCCTCCCCGGTGATCCGCCACCCCGGCCGAAGCCCGCTGTCGGCGGTCACGGCACTGAACGGCCGGGCCTGGGGCCGTTGTTGGGCCTGTGCCAGTCCGGGCGACCCCGCCAGGGCTGCCAGCACGGCCACGGCGGTCACGCCTATTCGCCGGGCTCTGCTCAATGGTCCTCTCCTCAAACCGTTCCTAGGGACTGAGCGGGAGTGAGTCCTGTCGCCAGGTCTCATGCTCGGCCGAACGTCCCGAACGGTGTTGGGCGTTCTGGTTGCCCGCGTTCGCTCCGCGTCCGGCGCGCACGGATCGTGTCCGTGGTCCGGGGATGCGGGGGCGGGTTCCCTCACGCTCAGGGACCCCTGGTCCGGCCTGGACGGTCCGATGCCCCGCACGATCACTCCGGTCGTGTGGGGGCGGTGCCGTCCGTCGCCGGATCGGGTGTCCCTGAGCGCGCCTTCCGATCGCCACGGCGGCAGCATCGTGGCGAGTGGTCTTACGGGTCATGCTGGTGAGGGGCTTCTGCCAGTGCTGGGCGCCCCAGCGGCTGGTGTAGGCCGGGTCCACCGCGATGACCGCGATACCCGTGGCGTCGGCCATCGAGGCCAGCCGGGCACGGAGCTTCCCGGTGGGCATGCCGGAGACCAGCTGCCGGAAACGCTTTTTGCGGCCGTGCTTCTCCCGGGTCTTGTCCGCGGCGAAGTCCAGGTCCTCCACCGCGATCGCCTTGACGCCGCGGGCGCGGGCCCAGTGCAGCAGACGGGTCAGGGCGTGCCGGACCTGGGCGTCACGGTGCTCGGCGGTGCCGGACAGGTCGTAGAAGAAGCGGCGGGGATGGCCGGTCGGGTTGCCGTGGACGTCCAAGCGCCAGGCGGCCAGGTGGTCGGCGTTCATGTCGACGCCGATCACGCCGTGGGCGAGGGCGGCCTCGATGGGGAGGGTGGGGGTGGGCGGGAGCTGCCAGGAGGCGGTCAGGTACCAGCGGTCCCGGCCCGTATCCAGGTGGATGCGGTAGGCGATCGCCCGGTTGGCCGCGACGCGGTCGGCCCACTCCTCACCCCGGTGCGCGAACGCGACCCTGCTCGCGAGGACGTAGCGGCCGTGCGGGGCGTTGGCCAGATACGCGAGCGGTCCGGGGAGTTTGATGCTCGCCTCGCCGTCGGGGCTGACGCGGATCGTCTCGTTGCCGTACCGCTTGCCCGACTCACCATCAGCGGCCAGGAACCAGCGCTCCGCCTCCCAGCATCCACGCCACGCGGACTCCGTGAGTCCGGCGGCGTCCAGGTGGTGGCGGGTGCGGGCCAGGCGCTTGCCGCCGCGTACGACGTGCACGACCCCGGCCTCGCGGTCGGCCCGCGCGGCGGCCAGCCGGTCCTCCAGCACCCGCAGCCGCCGGGACTTCGCATGCCATTCCCGCCGCGACCGGTAACCGCCCGGGGCCTGCTTGGTCCCCTTCTGCCCGACCGGCTGGGACAGCCGCTGCTCGATGGTGCGGACGCCCGCTTCCAGGTTCTGGATGTGCGCCAGCTGGCAGCGGCGGGCCAGCGCCCACTGGTCGTGCGTGGCCTTGGTGATGCTGCCCGCCCAGCGAGCCGACGCGAGCGGCGTCAGCTCCCGCTTACGCACCGTCCACGCCTCAGCCGAGTGTTCCAGACCGTCCCGGCAACGGGCCTTGAGGTCCTTCGAGGCCAGCGACCCCAGATGCGCGCCGACCAGGCGCAGCACTTTCCCGTCGTTCGGCGTCAGCTGCTTGAGGCGGGCGCGGAGGGCCACACCAGACGGCACGGGCGCGACGAAGGGCAGTGCCACGCTCCTCAGCTCACCCACCCCGCCACCCCCGCCCGAAGATCCCGTCGCCATGGGAAACGAGCGCCGCCCATGAAGGTCACGCATTCGATGAGAGAACGTCAGTTCCTTACTGAAACCGACACCACGGCCGGAGTACGCGACACGACACGGACCACCCACGCTCACTCCCGCTCACCTGGATACCTCTGAACGCACTCCAGCGGCAGCAACTCCAAACCCCCGAGCGCAGGCGCCCCGTCGGTCCCGGGGGCCTCTCGCGTCACAGAGGAGGGTGAGAGGTGCCTGTGGGTTGTCTGTGCGGGGGAGCCGACCGGGGCCGAGCGATGCGATCAAGCCAGTGGGCGGCGCGCAGGACTGGCACACCGTACGGCGGGAAAGGCCCCACCATGAGCCGAACTCCCCGCCACCGCGCAGCCGTCGTCGGCACCGGCCACCGCGCCCAGACCTTCACCCGCGGCCTCGCCGAGCGCCCCGGCCACCTCGTCGCCGCCCTCTGCGACCCCAGCCCGACCCGGATGGCCTTCCACAACCGGCTGCTGGCCGCGGCCGGCGAAAGCGCCGCCACCCAGTGGGAGCCCGAACGCTTCGCCGACATGCTGGTCAAGGAGGACATCGACGAGGTCGTCGTCACCACCGTCGACGCGGAGCACGACCGCTACATCGTCCCGGCGCTGAAGGCCGGCTGCCGGGTGGTCACCGAGAAGCCCATGACCGTCGACGCCGGCCGCTGCGCCCGCATCCTCGACACGGTCCGCGACACCGGCAACTCCCTGACCGTCGCCTTCAACTACCGCTTCAACCCCGTGCACGAGAAGGTCCGGGCGCTGCTCGCCGACGGCGCGATCGGCGAGGTGTTGTCGGTGCACTTCGAGTGGCTGCTGGACGTCCGGCACGGCGCGGACTACTTCCGCCGCTGGCACCGGGAGAAAGAGCGCAGCGGCGGCCTCATGGTGCACAAGTCGAGCCATCACTTCGACCTGGTCAACTGGTGGCTCGCCGACGCACCCCAGGAGGTCTTCGGCTATGGACGGCTCGGCTTCTACGGCCGTGCGGCGGGCGAACGCCACGGCCTGCGCCGGGACTACGACCGCGCCCACGGCGCCGCCCCGGCCGCCGACGACCCCTTCGCCCTGGACCTCGCGGCCGACGACACCCTGCGCGCCCTCTACCTGGACGCCGAAGCGGACGACGGCTACGTCCGCGACCGCAACGTCTTCGACGGCCCCGTCACCATCGAGGACGACATGGCGGTCCTCGTCCGCTACCTGCGGGGCGCGACGATGACGTATCACCTCACCGCCTACTCCCCGTGGGAGGGCTACCGGGTGATGTTCAACGGCAGCGCCGGCCGGCTGGAGCTGGAGGTCGAGGAGAGCCGCTGGCAGCCGCCCCGGATCCGGATCACCTCGGACCGCGGCGCGCTGCACGGCGACACGGCCGCCGAGCACGCGGGCGGAGCACGCCTCACGCTGCGTCCGCTGTGGCAGCCCCCGGTCGACGTCCCGCTCGTGACCGCGCACGAGGCCCACGGCGGCGGCGACCCGCGCATGCTCGACGCGCTCTTCGGACCCGTGGCGGCAGGGGAGCCGTCGGACACCGGGGCCGGCACCCACCCGACGGCCACCGAACGCGACGGCGCTCTCGCGCTGGCGGTCGGACTCGCCGCGAACCGGTGCTTCGAGACGGGGGGACCGGTGCGCGTGAGGGACCTCGTGCCCGGAGTTGAGCAGAGATGACGGCCGGTCAACTCCAGGCGCGGTAGGGCTCGTCGACCAGCTGGAAGACCGGCTCGCCCCGGACCGGGTCCTTCGCGGTGGACAGCCGCACCCGGTCCCCGCTGTGGATGCCGATCGGCGGGCCGATGACCCGGCCGCGCACGACGAAGCCCTCCGCCATCTCTATCAGGGACACATTGCGCGCGGCGGGAGTGTTGCGATGCACCACCGTGGAGTGGCGGACCGTCCCCGTGCCCGCGCTGGGCTCCGTGCGCAGATCGCTGCCCTGGCAGACCGGGCACAGCAACCGGTGGTACATGGCGGTGCCGCACCAGGTGCAGCGCTGGAAGAGAAAGGCCTCCGAGTCCGGGCCCCTGGAATCGTTCCGGGAATCGCTCCAGGAACCGCTCCTGGAATCCAGTACGCCCGTCGCGGAGCCGGCTGTCTGACGGGCCACGCTTGCTGAGGGGTGGTACACGCTGGTCAACTCCCTGCGCTCGGCCGGAATCCCACGTGCGCGGATTCACCGTGCACGGACGTGCCCGGTTCGCCGTGCCACCGTGCACAGCCTCAGGGTATGGCACGGAGTGCCACGCGTAAAGGCACTCCGTACCCTTTGATGGGTCGCCCTCTGAGGGGTCAGTCGCGTCCCAGGGTGGACTCGATCTCCTGGACGACCCGCCACAGCGGGGCCCCGCGCCGGGAGACGACGACCACCACGTCCTCGGGTTGCTCGGCGCCGGGCCGTGCCGCTGCCGCGCCGAAGGCGGACCGCACATACCCGAGCGCGTGGTCCACCGTGGCGCTCGCGTCGCCCTGACCGTCCGAACGCAGCCAGGAACGCAGCGCGTTGTTGTGCGCCGCGACGACGGCCGCGGCGATCACGTCGGCCTCCAGGGTCCCGTCGCGCCGGCCCGCGAACCGCGCCCGCAGGTATTCGGCGAGGGCGCGCTCGTAGCGCCACACCACGGACAGCTCGTACGCCCGCAGGCCGGGCACCTTCTTGGTGAGGCGGTAGCGCTGCACGGAGAACGTCGGGTTCTCGGCGTACATCCGCAGCACCAGCCGGGCCGCGTCGCAGACCCGCGCCACGGGTTCGTCCGCGACGTTCCCGGCGGCCAGGAAGGCCGTCATGTCGGCCAGGCACCGCTCGTGGTCGGGGAAGACCACGTCCTCCTTCGAGGGGAAGTAGCGGAAGAACGACCGCCGCCCCACTCCCGCCAGCGCCACGATGTCGTCGACGGTCGTCTGCTCGTATCCGCGCTCCAGGAACAAGCGGAAGGCCGCCGCGACGAGCGCGTCCCGCATGGGCGGCTTCGCGGCCGCCGCCTGCGCCTTCTCGCCGCGACGGGGCGCCGGGCTGCTGGAGCTCATGGACGGGAACGTAGCACCCGACCGGGACGCATGGCACTCAGTGCGGCGCCGAAGGGGAACTGAGTGCCCTCGGTGAACCCCGAAGGCGGCCACTGAACCTCCCGCGGGGCAGCCACGTATCAATCCCCGGGGGATGGCGGAGGTCCCTGCGCAGGGGACGGAAGGAGAGAGCAGCATGCCGACACCGCCCGACCGGGGGCAGCCGCACGAAGGTCCGCCCATCGAACCGATCCGTGTGCTGCGCCCTCGCCGCACCGACGCCCTCGCCGAGCTGATCAGGGAGTACCGGGAGAGCAGCGGCCACTACGAGCCGGTGGCGCTGCCAAAGCCGCCGCGCGGAGCCGAGGCGCAGACCCAGGAACTGCCTCCCGTCTTCGACGACGAGCGCCCCGCCGCGCGCGGGGACCGTTCCGGCCGAGGGCCGGGCCCGCGCCGCGCCACCGTCGTGGCCGCCGTCGCCGCGGCCGGCCTGGTCGGCTTCGGCTGCGCCTTCCTGCTTCCCGGCGACAGTGACGAGAGGGCCGCACCGGCTCCCGGCCCGGCCGCGACCGCGCCCGCCGCGCCCACCCCGACCGCCTCGGGCGCGACCGACCCCGACGGCCCCGGCACGCTCCGGGAAGGAGCCACCGGCCCTGAGGTGACCGACCTCCAGCAACGTCTGCTGCGCATCCCGAACGTCTACGACAACGGCGCCACCAGCGGCCGCTACGACGCGGACCTGACCGCCGCGGTGGCCCGGTTCCAGCTGTGGTACGGCATCCGGGGCGACGAGAACGGTGTCTACGGCAACGACACGCGGCTCGACCTGGAGTCCCGTACGGGCGGCGGATGACGCGGGCCGCGCGCGCCCGCCGCCCGGTCCGGTCTCGTCGTCTGCCGTCGTCTGCCGTCGGATGGCATCCGTGCCCGTGCCATGGTGAGCTGATGCCGGGACACCGACCGCGGGTGAGAGGCGCGGGTGAGAGGGCGAACGGGAGCGGAGCGGGCATGGCGGACACGGCGGGCATGGACGCGTTCATCGGCCGGCTGAACCCCGACATGTGCGTGGTGACCGCCGCCGCGCACGGTGAGCGGGCGGGCTGCCTGGTCGGGTTCGCCTCCCAGTGCTCCATCCGGCCCCCGCGGTTCGTGGTGTGGCTGTCCAAGGAGAACCACACCTACCGGGTGGCACGCTCCGCCCGGTGTCTCGCCGTGCATCTGCTCAGCCGCGATCAGCGCGAACTGGCCGAGCTGTTCGGCGCCCGCACCGGCGACCGGACGGACAAGTTCCGGCACGTCCGCTGGCGGGAGGGCCACGACGGGGCCGTCGTCCTTCAGGACGCGGCGGCCTGGTTCGTCGGCACGGTCGCCCTGCGCGCCGACGCGGGCGATCACGTCGGTTTCGTCCTCGACCCGGTGGCCGGGGGCGAGCGGGCGGAGCCGGACGGCGGGCCCCTGCTGCGGCTCGACGAGGCCCGCACCATCCCGCCCGGTCACCCGGTGGACTGAAGCCCCGCACCCGCACTCGAACGCAGGGCAAGGCCTCGGGAAAGTGGTGGCGCCTCGGCCCGCGCACCGTCATCATGGGCAGCCTCTTGCGAGGGCTCTGCCCGTTCCGAACCGAAGGCCACGCCGATGACCGGTTCCCGTGTCCCGGGCCTGGTGCTGCCCGCCGTATATCTCCTGGCCATCGTCGTAGGCGCGTTCTGGTACTGGAGACATCGCGGGGACGACTGAACGAGGCCGGGGAGGCCGGCTCGTCACTCCGGCTCGGTCGGCACCCGGATGTCGAGGACGCAGACGTCGTCTCGCCGCTCCCCTTCCAGCAACGCGGCGAGCAGTGGCCCCAGGGAACCGGTCTCGTCCGTGTGATGGGCCACGACGGCCTGGGCGAGCCGCTCCAGACCCTGGTCTATGCCCTCCGTAGGCCGCTCCACCAGCCCGTCCGTGTACAGGATGAGCCGGTCCCCCGGCTCCAGACGGCACTCCGCCTCCTGGTAGACCGGCGTGGAGCTCGCCCCGAGCAGCACCCCACCCGGGCGGCCCAGGAACCCCGCCTTGCCGTCGCGCAGCAGCAACGGCGGGGGATGGCCCGCCTGCGCCCAGACCAGGCGCCGCTCGCCGGGGTGGTAGCGGGCCAGCACCATGGTCGCGGTGCCGTGGGAGTCCCGGGAGTGCAGCAGCAGCGTGTTGAGCCGGGCCAGCGCCCCGGTCAGCGACGATCCGGTGATGACCATGCCCTTGGCGGTGAAGCGCAGTTGGGCCATGGTGGCCACGGCGTCGATGCCGTGGCCGGCGACGTCGCCGACCACGAACAGGGCGTCGCCCTCGGGCAGTTCGATGGCGCTGAACCAGTCGCCGCCCACGTGCAGCCCCGACTGGGCGGGCAGATAGGCGACTTCGACGCGCAGTCCGGCCAGCCGCACGGGCCGGGTGGGCAGCGGCAGCAGCGCATGCTGCAATCGAGCGGCCAGCGTCCGCTCGGCGCGCAGCACCCCGTGCTGGGCCAGGATCTCCTGCTCGCTCTCGACGAGGGCGAGCTCCGCGCTGCGCTGCGCGGTGAGGTCCTGTAGGAAACCGTGCACCTCGACGGGTGTGCCGTCCGCGTCCGGCACCGCCTCGGCGACGACCCGCAGATGCCGGATCCCGCCTGCCGTCCTGATCCGGAACGGTACGTCGAACGGCCGCCCCGCCCGCACCAGTTCCCGCATGGCGCGCGCCAGAGTCGGCGCGTCCTCGGGCACCGCGCGGCCCGGGAACTCCGCCAAGGGGATCGGCCCGAGTGCCGGGTCCCGGTCGAAGATGGTGAAGACCTGGGACGACCAGCCGGCCTCGTGCGTGACCAGGTTCCAGTTCGCCCAGCCCAGATTGCCCAGCCGTTGCACGTGCGCCAGCCGCTGCTCCTGCCGGTCCGAGGACTCGCCCCGGATCCAGGTGACCACCAGCCCGCCGCCCAGCCGCGCCGCCCGGATCGAGTACGGGGAGGGCTTCGCGGCACCACCTGCCACGACCTCCTCGCGGCCGAACGGCTCGCTCTCGTAGGGCTCCCCGGTGGCCAGCGTGCGCAGGCATCCCTGCCACAGCTCCTCGCCCGCCATGCTCGGGAAACACTCCAGGATCCGCCGGCCGACCACGTCGCCGCCGGTGCGGCCGACGACGTCGACCGCCTCCGCCGTGGCGGCGTCGACGCGGTAGTCCTCGACCTCTCCCGAGGCGGCCCGCAGCGGTGTGAGCAGCATCGCCGCGCCCGGCAGCGAACCGAACACCGACTGCGCGGCGTGGGCCGTAGCGCTCGTGGCGTGCTCGTGCCGGGCGTCGAACGCGCGCAGGCGTCCGGCGCACAACCGGGCCACCGCTCGCAGGAGATGCCGGATCGGCGGGGTGAACGGCCCGCCGTCAACCCGCAGGACGCCGACGCAGACGTCGGCCGTTTCCCCGGCCGGCACGGGCAGCCAGGCACGGGAGCGCCAGCGCTCGGGCGGATCACCGATGAGCAGGTACCGTTCCCGGTCCGTCTCGATGTCCTCCAGCCAGCGCGGCCCCCGCGCCCGCAGCGCGTCGAACGGGGCGAGCCCGCTCAGCGGAGGCACCCGGCTCCACTGGGCGGCCAGGGTGTCGTCGATACCGGCGTGTCCGACCAGAGCGAGCCCTCCGGCGGGCAGGCGCTCGTAGAGCATGACCGCGTCGGCGCCCACATCCGGAACTAGGTGTTCCAGCAGGCACCGGGCGAGCTCCTGCGGTGTGCCGACGTGCACCAGTGCCTCGCCCAGGCGGCCGAGCACGGCGAAACCGCCGTTCGTGTCGTCCGGGTCATCTGTGTCGTGCGCGTCGGCCGCGTCCCTGGTGGCCGGGATCCCGGGCCCGGGCGAGACGGACGAGGAGTCGCCGGGTACGGCGATGGCGGGCCCGGGTTGCGGTGCGGTGGTGCGCAGCGGGGGCACCAGACCCCCGAGCGTGATCCAGCACTCCTCCAGCAGGGTGCGGCTCGCGGCCTTGGCGCGCTGCGACAGCTCCTCGCCGGCGGCGTCCGGTGAACACCCGGTCAGCGCCATCAGCGCGCCCTTGGCCCGCTCCACGACGGCCGCCGTCGCCGCCTGGTCCCGCAGCCGGTCCAGCTCGGCGCGCCGGCGCGCCACCACCTCGGCCGGCGCGGTCGTGTCGGGCGCGGCGCCGGGTTCGGCGGGACGCGCGGGCTCGCTCGTCACGGGACGAGCATCGCACATCGAGCGTCATTCGATCGGGGGCTTGTTCCGTATTCGGGGGCCCGTTCCGTATACCGCGCGCATCGGGAATCCGTACCGCGGCGGGCTCCGAGCGCCGCCCGGCCGTGGATCGTCACCGGTCAGGCGGGGGGAACAGCCACAGCCGCAGCAGACGACTGAGCGAGGGCATCACCAGGTACGTCAGCACAGGCAGCAGGATCACCGGGAACACGGCGGCGCGCAGCGCCAGGGGCCACGCGGTCGTGGCGGGCGTGACCAGCCACTGGATCAGGAACGTGCACGGATAGGCGCCGAGGAAGGTGGTGAGCACCATCTTCCAGCGGGGCGGGGCCCGCACGGTGGTGCCGGGCAGGCTGAACCAGGTCTCCATCCCGGTCGTCGACTGCCGCTCGCTGCCGATCTCCGTGGCGACGCCCTCGATCCGCTCGTGCCAGTCGGCCCGCTCGTCCGACTCCAGCCAAGCGGTGAGCCGGTGCGGATCGGACCAGCGCAGCACCGCGTGATAGCGGTGACCGTTCTCCGGCCGCAGCCAGGAGACGCCCTCGTTGCCCGGGAACCGTCTGGCGCAGCGGGTGATCCCGTGTGTCCAGCGCTCGAACTCCTGCTCCCGGCCCGGGCGCACCCGCCAGGTGAGAACCGTGGTGACCGGCTCGCCCCGCCGCACTTCGGTGGTGCTCATGGTCACCACGTGTGCCACGCGAGACGCGGGTCATGCCCGGCGCGCGGGCCCCTCGCGTCCTGGGAACCCCGGCGTCAGCGACTGTGACCGTGCTCGACCAGGGCCTGGGTGACGGCCCGGACGCTGCGCGCGATGTGCTGGAGTTGCAGCACCTCCGCCGCGTACAGCTTGATCGTGTGCTCGATGACCGACTCCGGCAGTCCCAGCGCGGGCAGGTCGGCCCGCGCGGTCTGCAAAGCGGTGCGGGCGACCCGGATCTCGTGCTGGACCTGGATCTGCGCGTGCCGGGCGAGCAGCACCGGGTGCCGGATCAGGGCCGGGTAGCTGGCGTACCGCGCCGGCACCAGTTCGCGCAGCCACTTGGCCGCCGAGCGCTCCCAGTCGTAGCTGCCGGGCGTCTTGACCTGGCACGGCCAGTCCGAGCTGATGCGCGTGGTCGTCCGCGTGGTCGTGAGGGTCATGGTCATCGCTTCCGGTGTGCGGCGTAACAAGTGAGCAGTATTTATATATGCCGTCCACTTTGCAAGAGGTATGAAAACATTCATGCAGTAAATGGTACGAAAGATCCTATTATGTCCTGCCTGGATATCAGTCGCGCAGAAAGAACTGATGCTGGTCGGAGATCTGCTCGTACTCCTCCAGCCGGGCCTGGGTGCGCTCCGGATCGGCGTCGATCATGGCCTGCAACAGCGCGGAGGCCATCACGCCGGGCGCGGCGTAGGAGTCGAAGACCAGGCGGGAGCCGGTGCCGGTGGCGAAGACGACGTCCGCCTCGTCGGCCACCGGTCCGAGCGCCAGGTCGGTGACCAGGGCGACCTTCAGTCCGGCGCTGCGCGCGACCCGTACGGCGGTGAGGGTCTCCTGGGCGTGCCGGGGCATCGAGAACGCCAGCACCCAGGTGCCGCCGGCCTCGCGCGACTGAAGCAGTGAGTCGTAGGCGACGCTGCCGCCCCGCGTCACCAGCCGCACATCCGGGTGGACGCGGCGCGACGCGTACGCGAAGTACTCCGCCAGCGAGGCCGAGATGCGCAGGCCCAGGACGGTCAGCGGGGTCGACCGGGACAGCTTGCGGCCGATGTCGATCACCTGGTCGGGATCGGCGAAGTCGCGACGCAGGTTCTCCAGGTTGTCGATCTCGGCGTCGACCGCCGACTGGAGCTCATTGCTCCCGTTCTCCTCCGCCGCCGCGGGGCCGCCGGCGAGGGTGCCGAGCGCGATCGCCTGGAGCTTCTCTCGTAGCGCGGGGTAACCACTGAAGCCCACCGCGGCCGCGAACCGCGTCACCGACGGCTGGCTCACCCCGACGCGCTCGGCGAGATCGGTGATCGAAAGGAAGGCCGCCTCGGTGATGTGCTCGATCAGGTACTGGGCGATGCGCCGCTGTCCCGGGGAGAGCCGGGGCTGGTCGAAAAGCGTCCTGAGCTGGGAAGTCGGGGAGGCCTCCGCCTCCGGCGCGGTCTTTCCCGAGGTGATCGCGGATGCCTGTGCGCGCGCCTGCTGCGACGATGGCTCCGGTGCGCCTGCTTTGTCTCCCACAGTGCCTCAACATAGCTCACACACCGTGGCGACCAGGGCTTGCGCGGAAGCATCCGGTGACCGGGAAGGACCGGGGAGAAGGACGGATACCCGCGCGCGAGGCGGGAACCCGCCCGCGACGCACAAGCCCCGACAGGCCGGGAGGTGAGAGGCGAATGAGCGCGATCAGCGCGCTGGAACAGGCCCTGGAGAACCGGTGGGAGGCGCTGTGGGCGCGGGTCTTCGACAAGGAACCCGTCGAACTCCTCGACGCGCTGCGACACGAGTGCGACAGCAACGCGGTCGTGTGCAGCGAGACCCTGGTCGTGGTCCCCAACGCCTACGACATCGAGCTCGCCGCCTGGGTGCACGACGAACTCACGCGCCGCGGCAGCCGCGTCGGCCAGGCGCTGACCGACAGCCTGATGCGGCACGCCGAGCGCCACGGCTACGCCTGGGCGGGCCCGCTCACCGTGCACATCGCGAGGTCCCCGTACGTCCCCAACGGCCGCTACCGCGTGGCCAGCAGCGTGATGCCCCACGTGAGCGCCGAGGGCTTCCAGCGCGCCGCCCGGTAACACCGGTGCCGGGGGGACCGCATCGCCGGTAGATCGTGATCGAATGACCGACCTCGTCGATCGCGCGGCTGCTGTCGATCAACGCGGCCAACCGCCCGTTCGCTTTGGCAACCAGGGAATCCGAAACGGCCATGAGCCGTCATCCGCCCCGCGGCGACACCGCCAGGGCGGTGGCGGGAGCGATCCGCAGGCGTCTCATGCGCCTACTGTGCATCAGCTCCCGCCACGCGGGGCGCTACCGCTTCAGGAGTCGTACCGACAGACCTTCCGCCGTGTAGACGGGTACGGCCCGCAGCGTGTCGGAGTTCAGCTCCACGCGGTCGAACTGGCCGCGCAGCACCGGAGCGCCGAGGACGCGCACCGTGCGCCCCGCGGCCGGTGGCCTGTCGGTGTCGAGGCGCAGGGACAGCGTGCTGCCCCGGCCGAGCACCGCCCGGCGCGTCACCTCCAGGACCGGCTCCTGGCCCGAGCGCAGCGTCACCTCCAGCGTGCCGGACTCCTGGGTGTACGTGCCGTGGACCTGGAGCGACTTGCCCAGCTTCAGCGTGCCGCCCGACACCCGTACGTCACCGTGGCCCAGGGCGTGGGCCGACGCGGCGACGAGCACACCGTCCTGAATCGAGGTGCCGCCCGTGTACCCGTTGTGGCCCGTCAGGGTCAGCGTGCCGGTGCCGCGCTTGGTCAGACCGCCGCGGCCGTCGATGTCGCCCCGCCAGCTGTCGGCCGCCCCAAAGCCCCCGGCCGCCGCGTCGAGCGTGACGGTGACATCGGAGTCGAAGGCCCCGTAACCGTCCGCCGCGGCGAACAGGTTGAGCCGCCCCCACTGCTCGAAGCCGTCCAGCAGGACGTACCCCGAGGGCAGCGCGGTCGTGCGCAGCACCTCGCGGCGCTGGGCCGCGTCCAGGTACGGCAGCCGGGTCTCCAGCAGCACCTCCGCGCCCTTCGGCACGGTCAGGGGCTCGTCGCGGCCCTGCCGGGTCAGCACGTACGTCAACCGGGGCATGACGGCACGCTCGTTGGCGTCCCGGTCGGCATACGCGTCGGAGCCGTCCGAGTGGGCGTACGCGTACAGGGTGTCCGCCGTCGTGCCGGTCTTCTCCTCGAAGTAGGCCAGGGCCTGCGCGCGTGCCGCGGCCTTGAGATCCGCGTTCGCCGGGTCGGCCAGCGCGGCGGCGGCCAGGGCGGTGGCCATGATCCGGCCGCCCAGGACGTCGACCGTGGAGTGCATACCCGCCATGATCCGGGTGTGGCTCAGCTCGAAGGCGCGGGTCACCAGTTCCTGGAAACGCTCGGGCACCGCGTACGCGAAGGCCAGGGCCGCCAGGTGGAAGGCGTTGGTGTGGCCGCTGGGGAAGCCGCCGTCGTCGACCGCGCCCTCGCCGCGCTGCCGCAGCAGCTGCGTCGTGACGATCACCTCCGAGTCGTACACCGGGTAGCCGAGGGCGTCGGTCCTCCCCGTGTCGACGACCTCGCTGTCCTCGTTCATGCGCCACGGACGCGGGTACTGGAAGGCGTACTTGCCGGGGTTGCCGGAGGCGAACGGACCGCGCACCGTGTCGACCAGCTTGGCCACCTGGCCGAGCGCCGAGTCGTAGGAACCCGCGCCCAGCGCGGACCCGGCCGGAGCGCCGGCGGGCACGGCGTCGCTGATCTTCCCGGCGGGGATGCCGTCCGGGGCGCTGGTGATCGACGTGACCGCCTTGGCGCCGGACTTGTACAGCTCGGCCAGCGGGCCCAGGCCGGCGATCATCGCGTAGCTCTGGTGCTGGCGGTCGTAGACGAACGCCTCCTTCGCCTGCGCCTCGGTGCGCGCGGACGTGATCCGGGCGCAGTAACGCATGTTGGCGCGCAGCACCTCGGGCATCAGCGGCGTACCGGTGTTCCAGTCGGCGCCGGTCTTCCACACCTTGGCCATGCCGCCGAGGACGCGGACCACCGCGTTGGTCTCGGGGGTCAGGTTCGCCATGACGTTGGACTTGTAGTCGTCGACGAACGCGGCGGCGCCGGCGGCGGCCTGCGCGTCCGCGGCGGCCAGCCAGGTGGCGAAGGTGGGCACGGCCAGCACTCCGGCCGAGGCACCCAGGGACGTCTTGAGGAATCCCCTTCGGTTCACGGCGCGGTCACGGACCGACGTAGGGGAGCGGTGCCCGGCTGGTGACGGCATGCGTTGCCTCTCTTGAGTTCTTCGGCCCTGCGGCCGGGGAGGATGTGCGATCGAGGGCGGCTCGCGGCGCGGCGCGTGACGAAGAGGTCGAACGCGCTTTCCCGAGCCGTACGAGCGAAGATCTACGGGCGAGTTGTGTCGGACCGGGGAGGATCCGGCGGCCACCGCATGTCATACGAGTGAACGGGCCATCGCCACCGCCCCCTCGACCGGCGGCACCGTGAGGGGCCTGGGCCGGGCCCCCGGCACGCGCTGGGCCAGGGATGCCACGAAGGCGTCGTACAGGGCGGGTTGGGCGAGGACGGTGCTGCCCGCGACCACGACGTCGTCGACGACCACTCCACGCGCGGCGAGCCGTTCGACGAGCGCGGCCAGCGACCGGCCGCCCTCGGCGATCACCCTACGGGCGAGGGACGAGCCCGCTTCGGCGGCGGCGAACACGACGGGCACGTGGCGGCCCCACTCGGCGGAGATGTCCCGGGCGCTCTCCAGCGCGGCGCCGAGCGCGGGTACTTCGCTGACGCCGAAGGCGGTGACGAGGCCCTTGGCCAGTTCGTCGGGTTCCGCTCCGCGGTCGTGCGCGGCCCATACGGCGCGCGCGGCCTCGCGGACGAGACCGGCCGCGCCGCCCTCGTCGCCGAGGGCCGCGCCCCAGCCGCCGACCTGGACGGGGCTGCCGTCGCCGAGGCGGGCGACCGCGACGGAGCCGGTGCCGGCCACCAGGCCGACGCCACGGTCCAGACCGGCGGCGGGTACGAGAAGTTCGGCGTCGCCCATGACGAGCGCGGGCGCGTCGAAGTGGAGTTGCAGGGCGGTGCGTATCTGGCCGCACTGCCGGGGTGTCTCGCAGGCGTGTCCGCCCACGGCGACGGCGGACGGGCGGGAGCCCGCCGGCAGGGCCTCGGCGATCAGCGCGGCCAGCCAGCCGGCGGCGGCCACGGGGTCGTGCGGCCGCCAGCCGCTGCTGGGCCGGACGTGATCGGCGACGGAGTGCTCGCCCGCGAAGGCGCGCAGGTGCGTCTTGGTGCCGCCCACGTCGATGCCGACCACGAGAGTGCCGGCGGGGGAAGCGTCCTGCACGGGTCCTCTTTCGTCGTTGCGCTGGGCTGCGACGGTGGGCGAACCGTACCTGGAACAAAGGGAGTTGAAGCACTAGGGAAGCCCCGGGACGGGCCTCTGACGGACCACGGCAGGCGAGTACCGTGACGTTCGTTAGGAAGTTAACTAACCAAGTACAGTGCGTCAAGAGGCATCGCGTGATCGATCACCGCAGCGGCTCGTGCAGACCGCCGGGGGACGGGAAACCGCGAGGCCAGGGCATCCCATCGCCGCAGCCCGCGGGGACGGCCTTTCCGGGCGTGCGGCCCTTGACCTGTGTGGGAGAACTGTGGAACACGACGTGGCGAAAGCCTCCCGCCTGACCGAGAGCGCGAGCGCGGTGTTCGCCGTGCTGGCCGGCGCCGGCCGGGCGACCCGGCCCCAGCTCGCGAGCCTGGCGGGCCTGTCGAAGCCGACGGTGTCCTCCGCCGTGGCGGAACTGGAGAGTGCCCGCCTCGCCGCCCACTCCGGCACCGCCTCCAGCGGCACCGGCCGCACCGCCGCCGTCTACCGTCTCGGTCCGGCCTCCGGGGCCGTGCTCGCCGTCGACCTCGGCCCCGCCCTCACCCGGGTGCGCGGCTGCGCCCTGGACGGCACCCTGCTGGCCCAGGCCACCGGCGCCCGAAAGGACGCCGCCGACGTGGTGCGCGAGGCCCTCGAAGCGCTGCCTGGCGACGCCCCGCTGCGCACCATCGTGGTCGCCGTCGGTGACGTCACCGCGCAGGAGCACGAGGGTGCCGTGGAGCGCCCCGCGACCGCCAAGGCCCGCCCCGTCTTCGACGCCATGGCCGTCGCACTGCCCCCGGGTGTGCCCGTGCACCTGGAGAACAACGTGAACTGCGCCGCGCTGGCGGAGCTGCACGAGGGCGCCGCCCACGGCCACCACACCTTCGGCTATCTGCGGATCGGCGTGGGTATCGGCCTCGGCATCGTGGTCGGCGGCCAGGTGCTGCGCGGAGCGAACGGCGCCGCCGGTGAGCTGGCCCGGCTGCCCTATCCCTGGGACGACGACCGTGAGCCCCGCCAGGAGGCCCTGGAGGAGTACATGGGCGCCCGTTCGCTGCTGAGGCGGGCCGCCGAGGCCTGGCCGGACGGCGACGGGCCGTGCCCCGACACCGCCGAGCGGCTCTTCGCCCTGGCCGGGGAGGGCCGGGCCGCCGCCCGCGCCGTCGTCGGCCGCCATGCCGCGGACGTCGGCCGGCTCGCCGCGGCCGTGGCCGCCGTACTGGACCCGGGACTGATCGTGCTGGGCGGGAGCACAGGGGCGGATCCGCAGCTCCTGCCCGGGGTCCGCACCGAGCTGGAACGGCTGAGCTGGCCCACCGAGGTGGTCAGCAGCACGGTCGGGGATCTGGGCACCGTCGTGGGCGCCGCGCGCCTCGCGGTCGCCCGGGGAGTCCAAACCGTGACCGAGGCCGCGGGGCCGTAAGGATTGACGGTTTCGGACTCGGTCTGCCAATGTCCGGACAAGCGCTTTCTAAGTCGGCCGGGACGTCGGCTTGGAGCGAGCGTCCCGCCCGTACTCGGACGTACGGCAACCGCACCAGGGCGTGCTTGTGCGGCGACGGGCCACAGCGGCCGGGGACCCTCGTCCGTCAGGATGACGCGGCCGGGCGAGGCCGCGCCCTCGGAAAGCACAAACCTCCTGCACAATGCACCCGTGCCGCCTCGGTCGGCGCCGTGCTCCGTCTCGTACGACGAAAAGGGATCGAAGATGACCACCTTGGGTGTGCGGCGCTCCCGCCGACTCGGCCGCGGCGGCATACGCCGCCTGGTTCCCCTCGCTGCCGTGGCCACGGCAGGTGCCCTGTTGCTCTCCGCCTGCGGCGGGTCGGGATCCGGCTCGGGCGGGAACTCCAAGTCGCTGACGTTCTGGATCTCCACGGTCCCGGGGCAGGACGCGGGCTGGAAGAAGATGGTGGCGCAGTACAAGAAGGAAACCGGCGTCAAGGTCAAGCTCGTCAACATCCCCTACGACGGCTACACGACGAAGCTGCACAACGCCGCGCAGGCGAACTCCCTGCCCGACGTGGCGGCCGTGCCGGGGCTGGACCCGATCTGGTCGAGCAAGCTGATCGACCTGAGCTCCATCGCCAACAACAAGAGCAACAAGATCAACGCCAACTTCCTCGCCAAGGACTCGTCGGGGAAGGTGCTGTCCATTCCTTCGGATGTCACCGCGTCCGGCCTGTTCATCAACGAGTCGCTGTTCAAGAAGGCCGGCGTCTCCTTCCCGGCCTCGCCCCAGAAGACCTGGACCTGGACCGACTTCATCGCCGCGGCGAACAAGGTCCGCGAGAAGACCGGCGCCAAGTACTCCCTGACGTTCGACCAGTCGCCGTCCCGGCTCCGCGCCATGGTGTACGAGTTCGGCGGGAAGTACATCCACGAGGACTCCTCCGGCAAGTTCTCGGCGGACGCCGCGACCAAGAAGGCCGTGAACTGGTTCGTCGGACTGAACGACGACAAGACCATGCCGAAGTCGGTGTGGACGAGCGGCGCCGACCCGTCGGCCATGTTCCAGAGTGGTGACGTGGTCGCCTACTGGTCCGGCGTGTGGCAGGTTCCCGCCTTCGCCGAGAGCATCAAGAAGTTCGACTGGGCGAGCGTCCCGACTCCCGCCGAGCCGGTGCAGGCCAGCGACGTCAACAGCGGCGGCATGACGGTGGGCTTCAACAACAACGGCGACGCGGCCACCGCCGCGACGAAGTTCCTGTCCTGGCTGTACGAGCCGGCCCACTACCAGGCGCTGTGCGAGGCGTCCGGGTTCCTGCCGGTCGAGAGCGGTCTGAACCCGAAGTACCCCTTCAAGTCCGAGGCGGCGCAGGCGGCGTTCAAGCTGTACAACGAGGAGATCCCGCTCTACGCCCCGATCTCCGGGTACTTCAACACCGCGCAGACGGGCTGGGCGCTGAAGGGCAAGAGCCTCACCGAGGACCCGACCAAGACGGAGCTCGGCAAGGCGATCAACGGCCAGCAGTCGGCCGACAAGGCCCTGGAGAACATCGTGTCCGGCTACAACCAGCAGGTCGGCGGCTGATCGTAGGCCAGCGGGCCGGGCGGCGGGTCGAGACACCGCCGCCCGGCCTGGGCGCCCGCGCAATGCCGGGCTCATGGCGTGAGCCCACAGGAATCCATTCCACCAGCACGGAGTCAGGAAGATGACAAAACGCGCCTCGGCCGTGTCCGCGAGCCCGCCCAGGAGACGCAGTAAGTACACCCTTGCGCCGCTCGTCCTCATCGCGGCCAATGTCGTGCTCTTCGCGCTGTTCTTCGTCTGGCCGGCGGTGATCGGGCTCGTCTACTCCTTCACGAACTACACGGGTGTGGGGGCGTTCCAGTACATCGGACTGGACAACTACGACAACCTGTTCGGGGACTCCACCTTCTACGACGCGCTGACCCGGACGCTGCTGTACGCCGTGCTCTTCGTTCCGCTGAACTTCGCGCTCTCGCTGCTCGCCGCCAACTTGGTGGTGAGCAAGCACGCCAAGGGCGCGTCGGTAGCCCGCGTCATCTTCTTCATCCCGTGGCTTCTGTCGCCCATCGTCGTGGGTGTCCTGTGGCGGTGGCTGTTCGGTGAGAACTTCGGGCTGGTCAACTACGTCATCGAGAAGCTCGGCGGAAGTGCCGTTCCGTGGCAGTCGAACGCGGACCTGTCGTTGATAGTGGTGGTGATGGCGGCGTCCTGGGCCTGGACGGGCTTCTCGATGCTGCTGTTCATCGCGGCGATCAAGAACGTACCGGTGTCGTACTACGAGGCGGCCTCGCTCGACGGCGCCGGCCCATGGCGCCAGTTCATCAGCATCACGCTGCCGAGCATCGCGCCCACCTCGTTCATCGTCATCCTGCTCAACACGATCAACGCGATGAAGGAATACCCGACGTTCGTCGCCCTCAACAACGGCGGACCCGGAACGTCGAACAACCTGATGGTCCAGTACATCTATGAGACCGGCTTCAAACGGGGCCAGATCGGCTACGCGAGCGCCGCGTCATTCGTGCTCATGCTCATCCTGATGGTCGTCGCGATCATCCAGCTGATCGTCAACCGGCGGGTGGAGAACCGATGACAACCACAGACATGCCCCGCCCGGTCGACGCCGATCCCGGGCGGGCCGTCTCCAAGAAGCGGCCCCGCGGCGGGGGCAGCGGTGGGCTCCGGCGGGCGGTGCCCGCGACGACACTGATGTGGATCCTGGCGTGCCTCTACGGGCTGCCGGTGCTGTGGTTCATCCTCAGCTCCCTCAAGCCGAGCTCGGATCTGTTCTCCTATCCGCTGACGCTGGTTCCGCACAACCCCACTCTGTCGGGTTTCAAGGCAGCGTGGGACAGCGCCAACTTCTCCCAGTACTTCATCAACACGGCCATCGTGTGCGTGATCACGACGATCCTCACGGTGGGAGTCAGCTGCTGCACCGGGTACGCGCTGGCCAAGTACGACAACAGGTGGCTCAAGGCCTTCTTCATCTGCATCCTGGCCACCACGATGCTGCCGTCCGAGGTCATGCTCGCCCCGGAGTTCCTGGTGGTCCGCAACCTCGGCCTCTACAACTCGTTCGCCGGCATCATCCTCCCGGCCGTGCTCACCGCGACCGGATGCTTCATGTTCCGCCAGTTCTTCCTGACGGTTCCCGACGAACTCGTGGAAGCCGCACGCATCGACGGCGCCCGCGAACTGTCGATCTTCCTGCGGATCATGGTGCCGCTCTCCCGGCCCATCATGCTGACCCTGGCCATCCTGTCCTTCCAGTGGCGGTGGAACGACTACATCTGGCCGCTGCTGATGCTCAACGACCCCAACAAGTTCACCGTGCAGATCGGCATCCAGTCCATCGTCGGCGCGCAGAACATCAACTGGTCGGTACTGCTCGGCGCATCGGTCATCTCCATGATCCCTCTGATCGCCATCTTCCTTGTCTTCCAGCGCTACGTCATGAGCGCCGACATCAATGCCGGACTGAAGGACTGACCTTGCCCACCCCGCTCGACCACGAGTTCGTCCGCGCGGTGGCCGGCGCCGCCGACCGGCTGGCCGCCCCGCTGGCGGCCGGCCCCGACGAGGAACCCGCCGGTGTGCCGCACCGCGGCCTGGCCCGCCGGGTGAAGACGCTGGTCGCGGCGTACCGCTCCTCGGACTCGGCACTGCACGGCAGCAGGCAGGCCGTCGCCGCCACGATGACCCATCTCCGCGCCCTGAGGGCCGTACAGACGCCCACCGGCCTCTTCGCCGGCGGCGACAACGTGCAGTCGCCGCCGGATTCCGCGTTCACCGTCAACGACGTGTGCGACGCGCACGTCCTCGCCGCCGGCGCGGGGCCCGAACTGCGCGAGGTCACGGCCGAGCTCGCCGAGATCGCCGGCGCCGCCTCCGACGGTCTCCTGACCGGTGGGGTGCACACCCCGAACCACCGCTGGGAGCTGTGCGCGGCGCTGGCCCGGCTGCACCGGTCGTTCCCGGACGACCGGCTGCTCGACCGCGTCGAGGAGTGGCTCGCCGAGGGCGTCGACATCGACGCGGAGGGCCTGTACTCGGAACGGAGCGCCAACTACGCGGCCCACGTGTCCAACCCGTCGCTGCTCCTGCTGGCCGAGGTCCTCGGCCGCGCCGACCTGCTGTACGCCGTCGAACGCAATCTCGCCGCGACCCTGGACCTGATCAGGCCGGACGGCACGGTGGAGACCGTCCACTCGCGACGGCAGGACCAGAACCACCCGTTCCCGCTGGCGCCCTACCTGCCGCACTACCGGCTGCTCGCGATCCGCACCGGCCGCGGCGACTTCGCCCGGGTGGCGCGGCAGGCGGCCGCCGGCGGCATCGACGATCCCGACCTGCTCGCCGAGACCCTCCTCACCCCGGACCTGTGCCGCGCCCTGCCGGCCCCGACTGCTCAGGCCCTTCCGCGCGACCGGTACCTCACCACCGCACGCCTCGCCGCACGCGCCTCGGCCACCGCGCACACGGTGGTGTACGGCGGCTCCGACGTGCCCGGGTACCGGCGCATCCGCTCGGGCCTCGCCTGCAATCCCACCTTCCTGCGCCTGTTCGCGGGCGACGCCGTCCTCGACGCGGTTCGCCTCTCACGGGGGTTCTTCGACCTGGGCCCGTTCCGCGCCGCCGACATGCAACAGCTCGCCGACAACCGGTACCGGCTCACCGAAACCCTCACGGCCGCCTACTACCAGCCGCTCCCGCCGGACGAGCGACGGGACGACGGCGCCTACCGAATGGCGGACGAGGGACGCTTCTCGGCCGCGATGGCCTTCCCGGACCGCCCTCGAGGCGAGGTCTCGCACACGACCCGCGTCGAGGTGGACCTGAGGGAGGACGGTGCCGACCTGCGGATCGACATCAGCGGACCACGGGTGCCCTGGGCCCTCGAACTGACCTTCCGGCCGGGCGGCGTGGCGCAGGGCGCGGTACCGATCGGCGACGGACGCCGGTGTCTGACGACCGGGCCGATGACCTACCGGGTCGGTGACGACGAGATCCGGGTCGAGGCGGACGTCGAGGCAGGCGAACCGCTCGCCGGGCCGGACCGGAGCCACGTACTGCGGTACGACCCCGGTCAGGACTACACCGTGGTGGGCGGCACCGACGCGACGACCGGGAACCGCGTCTACATCGGTGGACTCGGCCCGCACACACTGACCGTCGCCGTGCGCGCCCGCCGGTCCGCACCTGTCGTGTGACCTCGACGAACCACTCCGGTCTGCCGTACGCCCGTCACACCCTCGCGCCGGGCGCGCACCCCATCGGCTCTGGCCCGCGCCGACCCAGCAACTACGGGCCCTGTCTCCCTGTTACACGCGGTGCGGCTTCGGCCCGGTCACCGACGGCACGACCCTGTGGACGACGGTCGCCGTCGAACGCCTCGACGGGACGCAGTACCTGCTGGCCGGCCTGCCGTACCAGGCCGGTCCGCACCGGATCAGGCCCACGAGGTGGGCGTCCGATCCCCGTCCGGCCGCTCCACGACGCCCCCCACCACCAGATCCGCCCGCTCCCGGGTCGCGGCGACCAGTTCGGCGTTGCGCTGGTCGCTGCCGAGCGCCCAGGCCACCGCCTCCTCGTGGCCCTTGCCGAACTCCTCGTGCCGGGCGACCAGGCGCCGGACGCGTTCCTCCTCGTCCGGCTCGCAGAACCACACCTCGTCCAGCTGGGCGCGGACGCGGACCCACGCACCGGTGCCCAGCAGCAGGTAGTTGCCCTCCGTCACGACCAGGCGAGCGGTCGGCGGGACCGGAATCGCCCCCGCGATCGGCTGCTCCAGCACCCGCTCGAAGCCCGGCGCGTACACGACCTCGCCGTCCGACTCCGGGGAACGCAGCCGCCGCAGCAGCGCCGCGTACCCCGCCGCGTCGAAGGTGTCCGGCGCGCCCTTGCGGCCCCGCCTGCCGAGCCGGTCGAGTTCGATGTCGGCGAGGTGGAAGCCGTCCATGGGGACATGCGCCACCCACGGGTCCCCGCCGGAGTTCAACGCCTGCGCCAAGTGCTCGGCGAGCGTCGTCTTGCCCGCGCCGGGGCTGCCGGTGATGCCGAGGAGCGCACGGCGGCCGGGGCGCGTGAGGGCGCGGGCACGCGTAAGCAGGTCGTCGAATGTCAGCGGCACAACCAGAGTGTGCCACCCGGCGCGGCGGCGATGATTTCCGGCCGCCGGGAGGGTCTTCTGAGGGAGGGGAGAACGGAGCCACGTCATGTACGACGACGAAGCACAGGTCCGCACACTGATCACCCGGTGGGCGGCAGCCGTCCACTCGGGCGACCTCGACGGCGTCCTCGCCGATCACACCGAGGACATCGTGATGTTCGACGTACCGCCGCCCCACGACGGCATCCGGGGCCTGGCCGCCTACAGCGCGACCTGGCCGCCGTTCTTCGAGTGGCAGGCTCAGGGCGCCTGCTTCGACATCGACTCCCTCGACGTCACGGCCGGCACCGACGTCGCCCACGCCCACGCGCTGCTGCGGTGCGGCACGCCGGAGGAACTCGCGGCGCACCCCACGCTGCGCCTGAGGCTGACGTTCGGCCTGCGCAAGGAGGGTGGCCGCTGGCAGGTGTCCCACGAGCACCACTCGTTCCCGCACGACTGACCTCCGGCGCACGACCGACCTCCCGCGCGCTTCGGGCGCGCTTCGGGCCGTAAGAGTTTGTCGTGAAGTGCTCCCTATGTGGCGTGCGCCACCCACTGGACGCGCCTCGACGGGGAACCGTGTCCTGTATGACGGAGCTCGGTCTACCCGAAACCATCCTGGCCGGCCTCTTCGACCTCGACGGGGTCGTCACCAAGACGGCCGTCGTGCACGCGGCCGCCTGGAAGGAGATGTTCGACGCGTTCCTGCGCGAACGCGAGGGTGAGCACTTCCGGCCGTTCAGCGACTCCGACTACGACGAGCACGTGGACGGCCGCCCGCGCGCCGACGGCGTCCGTACCTTCCTCGCCTCCCGTGGCGTCGAACTGCCCGAGGGAGACCCCGGCGACCCACCGGACACCCCGACGGTCCACGGCCTGGGCAACCGCAAGAACGACCTGCTCCTGGAGAAGATCCGCACCGACGGCGTCGAGGCCTACGACGGCACCCTGCGCTACCTCGAAGCCGTCCGCGCACACGGACTGCGCACCGCGATCGTCTCCTCCAGCGCCAACTGCCGTGACGTCCTGCGCGCCATCGACGCCGAGGGCCTGTTCGACGTACGCGTCGACGGCGTGGTGGCCGCCGAGCGGAAGCTGCCGGGCAAACCGCACCCGGACACGTTCCTGGCCGCAGCCCACGACCTGGGCGTTCAAGCCGCGCGGGCCGCCGTCTTCGAGGACGCGCTGGCCGGCATGGACGCCGGCCGCGCGGGCCGCTTCGGATACGTCGTCGGCGTCGACCGCGTCGGACAGACCGACGCCCTGTACGCGCACGGCGCCGACCGGGTCGTGCAGGACCTCGCCGACCTGGGAGGCAAGGCGTGATCACCCACAGGTCCTACACCGTCGAGCCCTGGGCCGTGCGTGAGACCGACCTCAACCTCGACGTGCTGGCCCAGAGCGAGTCCGTCTTCGCCCTCTCCAACGGCCATGTCGGCTGGCGCGGCAACCTCGACGAGGGCGAACCGCACGGCCTGCCCGGCTCCTACCTCAACGGCGTCCACGAACTGCACCCGCTGCCCTACGCCGAGGCCGGATACGGCTACCCGGAGTCCGGCCAGACCGTCATCAACGTCACCAACGGCAAGGTGCTGCGGCTGCTGGTCGACGACGAGCCGTTCGACCTGCGCTACGGCCGGGTCGTCGCCCACGAACGCACCCTGGACCTGCGCGGGGGAGTGCTCGAGCGGACCTGCGAGTGGATCTCCCCGGCCGGTTCCCGGGTGCGGGTGCGCTCGACGCGGCTCGTCTCCCTCACCCAGCGGGCGATCGCCGCCGTCGCGTACGAGGTGGAACCCGTCGACAGCCGCACCCGGGTGGTGATCCAGTCGGAACTCGTCGCCAACGAGAGCCTGCCCGAGCCGGACGGCGACCCGCGCGCCGCCCGGGCGCTGAAGTCGCCGCTGGAACCGGAGGAGGACTTCGCCGACGGCCCCCGGCTGCGCCTGGTGCACCGGACCCGCCGCAGCGGTTTCCGGGTCGCGGTGGCCGCCGACCACGTCGTCACCGGGCCCGGGCGGACCACGACGAGCAGCGAGAGCAACGTGGACGTGGCCCGCCTGACCATCACCTCCGTCCTGGAGCCCGGACAGTGGCTGCGAGTGGAGAAGCTGGTCGCCCACGGCTGGTCCGGCGCCCGCTCCCGGCCCGCGATGAGCGACCAGGTCGAGGCGGCGCTGGCGGCGGCCGGGCACAGCGGCTGGCAGGGGCTGCTGGAGGAACAGCGGGCGTCCCTCGACGACTTCTGGGCGCGTGCCGACGTCGAGGTCGACGGCGACGAGGAGATCCAGCAGGCCGTCCGCTTCGCCCTCTTCCACGTCCTCCAGGCGGGCGCCCGCGCCGAACAACGGGCCATCCCCGCCAAGGGACTGACCGGCTCGGGCTACGACGGCCACGCCTTCTGGGACACCGAGACCTACGTGCTGCCGCTGCTGACCTACACCGCGCCCGCCCCCGTGGCCGAGGCGCTGCGCTGGCGGCAGAACACCCTGCCCGCCGCCCGGGAACGCGCGGCCCAACTCGGCCTCGACGGCGCGGCGTTCCCCTGGCGGACCATCGAGGGGCAGGAGGGATCCGCGTACTGGCCCGCCGGCACGGCCGCCTTCCACGTCAACGCCGCCATAGCGGACGCCGTGGTGCGTTACACGGCGACCGGCGACCTGGACTTCGAGCGCGACACCGGCGTCGAACTGCTGGTGGAGACCGCCCGGTTGTGGCGGTCGCTCGGCCACCACGACCGCCGGGGCGTCTTCCACATCGACGGCGTCACCGGCCCCGACGAGTACAGCGCGGTCGCCGACGACAACACGTACACCAACCTCATGGCCCGGGCGAACCTGCTGGCCGCGGTCGACGCCTGCGAGCGCCACCGGGAGCAGGCGGCCCGGCTCGGCGTCGACGACGAGGAGAGCGCGGCCTGGCGCGACGCCGCCGGCGCCGTGCACATCCCCTACAACGACGACCTCGGCGTGCACGAGCAGCACGCGGGCTTCACCCGCTACCAGCGCTGGGACTTCGACGGCACCGGCCCCGACCAGTACCCGCTGCTGCTGAACTTCCCCTACTTCGACCTCTACCGCAAACAGGTCGTCAAGCAGGCGGACCTGGTCCTGGCGATGTACCTGTGCAGCGGCTACTTCGAGGAGTTCCACGACGAGGAGCAGATCGCCCGCAACTTCGCCTACTACGAGCCGCTGACCGTACGGGACTCCTCGCTGTCGGCGTGCTGCCAGGCCGTCGTCGCCGCCCAGACGGGACATCTGGACCTCGCCTACGCCTACACGGCCGAGGCGGCGCTGATGGACCTGGCGGACCTGGAGCACAACACCCGCGACGGACTGCACATCGCGTCCCTGGCCGGCACCTGGACGGCCCTGGTCGCCGGCTTCGGCGGCCTGCGCCGGGACGGCGACTCGCTCCGGTTCGCACCCCGCCTGCCCGAGCGGCTGAGCCGACTGGCCTTCACGGTCCAGATCCTCGACCGCTGTCTGCGCGTGGAGATCGGCCCGGACAAGGCCACGTACACCTTGCTGTCGGGCCAGCCTCTGACGATCCGTCACCACGGCACTGCGCTGACCGTGAACGGCGACGGCCCCGCCGTCCGCCAGGTCCCCCCGCAGCAGCCGCGCCCGGCTCCGCGGCAGCCGCCGCACCGCTGGCCCAACGCCCGCTGACTACGCGGGAGTCCAGTCGGCGATCAGGTCCAGCAGGCCGGGGAAGCGGGCGTCGAGGTCCGCGACGCGTACCTGGCTGCGGCGCTCCAGCCCGTACTGCCGCTGTCTGATCAGCCCGGCCTCCCGCAGCGCGCGGAAGTGGTGGGTGAGCGACGACTTGGGCCGGTCCAGGCCGAACCAGCCGCACGGGTGGTCGTACGCCTGCGCCCGAAGCAGCAGCGTCCGGACGATGCCCATCCGCAGCGGGTCGCTCAGCGCCCCCATGACCGCCTCCAGTCGCAGCTCCTCCCGGGCCGGCTCGGGCAGCGGCTCGGGCAGGTCGGCGGGCGCCGGGAACGGTCCGGCGAAACGGTGGGCGGCCGTGGCCTGTGCCATCTCGATCACCTCTTCCAGTACGAGTTGAATCGTACAGCCTTCTATGTTCGACTGCGGTCGTACCAGTGCGACTTTTCTCGTACTGATTCGCTGTTTCTCGTACCGCATCTCGGATGCTCTCGGAGGAGTGCCCATGCCTGCCGCCCGATCCGCCGCTCCGTCCGCCGAAGCGGCGCCCTGGGCCACCCCGTCCCGACGCGCGGTGTGGCTCGCCGCCTGGCCGGTGACCGCGGTGTTCGTGCTCTCCAACACGGCCACCCCGCTGTACGTGCTGTGGCAGGACCGGCTGGGTTTCTCCTCCGGCATGCTGACGCTCGTCTTCGCCTGCTACATCGTCGGCCTGCTCGCCGCGCTGCCGGTGGCGGGTGTGGTCTCCGACCGCCTCGGGCGCAAGCCGGTGCTGCTGCCCGCGCTGGCCCTGGGGGTGGCGGCGAGCGTGCTGTTCGCGACCGCCGACTCCGTGCTCGTGCTGGCGGTGGCACGGCTGCTGAGTGGACTCGCGGTGGGCGCCGTGGTCTCGGCGGGCATGGCGGCCGTCGCCGACGTCGCCGGACCGCACCGCAGGCGGCTCGGTGCGCTGCTCGCTTCCGCGGCGATGGTTCTCGGTGCCGGCACCGGCCCGCTGCTGGCGGGCATCCTCTCCGAAACCGTCCCCGGCCCCACGGTCACCGTGTTCCTGCTGGAGATCGTCCTGCTCGCGCTCGCTGTCCTGGTGGTGTGGCGGATGCCGCTGGGCCGCCCGGCCGGACCGCGCGCCGGAGCGTGGATCCGCGTGCCCTCGGTGCCGCGCGCCCACCGCACCCGCCTCCTGATGGGCATCGCGGTCTTCGCGCCCGGCATCACCTCCACGTCGTTCGTGCTGTCCCTGGGTCCGTCCCTGCTCGCCGACGTGCTCGACACGACCAGCCGGATCGTGGCCGGCGCCACCGCGTTCGTCATGTTCACCACGGCCACCGCCGTCCAGTTCGCCGTGCGGCGGCTGAGCGTGCGCACGATCCTGCTGGCGGGAGCGGCCTCGGTCGTCGCCGCGACGCTCCTCCTGGCGGCGGCCGTCCAGCTCTCCTCGGCACCGCTGCTGGCCGCCGCCGCGATCCTGGCCGGCGCGGGCCAGGGCCTCGGCCAGCTCGGCGGCCTCACGCTGCTCGGTTCGCACGTCCCGGCCGAGCGCCTCGCGGAGGCCAACGCCGCCCTGAACGTGGGCGGGTACGTGCCCGCGGGACTGCTGCCCGTCACGGTCGGCCATCTCGGCGACACGGTGGGCCTGCCCGCGGCGACGACCGCGTTCGCCGCGACGCTCGCGGTCGCGGGGCTGGCGGGTGCGCTGTTCGTGGCCCGCGGCACGGCCGACTGATCGCCCTGCGTCCGCACTTGGCCGTATTCCACCCTGCACACATGTCCGAAGCGGGTTAACTTATCCGTGTTTTGCGTTATCTCGGTATCTCGTCATCGCGTTGTCCCGGGTCCCGCCTGTGAGGTCTTGGAAGCCCTACGACGTGTAGGGGTGAGAGGTGGACGATGGCCCACGACACAAACGCCATGCTCGTCCGCATGCGACGACGCGAACCGGCCACCGTGCCCGGCGCGTCCTGGCGGACGCGCGGCGCGTGGCCGCTCGCGGCAGTGGCCGCTGCCTTCACGCTCGCCCAGCTGGTCCTCGTCCGCCCGGGCATGGGCCTCGGCTGGGACGAGTCGGTGTACGTCAGCCAGGTCGGCACCCAGGCACCGGCGTCCTTCTTCAGCGCGCCCCGCGCCCGGGGCATCTCGCTGCTCGTCGCACCCATCGCGTCCTGGTCGACCTCCACCGAACTGCTGCGCGTCTACCTCGCGCTCCTGTCCGGCCTCGGCCTCTACCTGGCCCTGCGGGTCTGGCGAGGACGGTTCCCGGACGGCGTGCTGGCCCTGGCCGGCGCACTCTTCGCCTCCCTGTGGGTGACGCTGTTCTACGGCCCGCAGGCCATGCCCAACTACTGGGTCGCGATCGGCGGTTTGGTGTGCGTCGGCTGCGTCCTGCGGGTCCGTGCGAACCGCGGTGACCGGGCCGCCCTGTGGGGCGTCGCGGCGGGCGCCGCGCTCATGGCGTGGATGCGGCCCACCGACGCCGTCTACGTCACGCTGCCGCTGCTCGTCCTGGTGGCGGCCTCCCGCTCCTGGCGACTCGCGCTCGCGCTCCTGGCCGGCCTCGCCGCGGGCGCCGGACAGTGGGTGATCGAGGCGTACATCGACTACGGCGGTCTCGGCCAGCGGCTGTCCGACGCCTCCCGCATCCAGGGCGGACTCGGCTGGTACTTCGCCGTCGACGACCAGCTGCGCAGCCTGATCGGCCGGACCCTGTGCCGCCCCTGCACCGGGCCGATGCCCAACCCGGTGGTCTGGGCCTGGTGGTTCGTCCTCCCGCTGCTCGCCGCCGTCGGCCTGGCGGTCGCGCTCCGGGCCCGCCGCCCCCTGCCCACGCTGCTCCCGCTGGCCTGCGCGACGACGGCCGCCGTGCCGTACCTGTTCCTGATCGGATACGCGGCCCCCCGCTTCCTGCTGCCCGCCTACGCGCTACTGGCGATCCCCGTCGCCGACGCGCTGCTCCACCTGGTCACCACGCGGAGCGGCCGGTGGCGTCCGGTGGCGGCGACCCTGATCGCGCTCGGGCTCGCGGGACACCTGGTCGTGCAGTACGCCGTCCTGGACCGCACCGTGGACCGCACCACCGCCGACCGCCGCGACTGGGAGCGCACCGCGACCCACCTGCACCGCCTGGGCGTCCGGTCGCCCTGTCTGCTCACCGGGTACCAGGCCCTTCCGGTCGCGTATTACACCGGCTGCTCCTCGGCCGCGACGACCGGACCCAACGAGAACAGCACCGAGGCGGCCATCCTGCGCACCGCCGACCGGATGCCGACCGCCGCCCTCACCAGGCCGGGCAGCCCGCCACCCGCCTTCGCCCGTGGCTGGGAGGTTCACCGGTCGGCCGGCCCGGACCTGTACCTCGCGCCGTCGGCGCGCGAGGACGGATCACCATGACGTCCGAGCAGGTCACCGTCGCGCCCACCCGAAGACGCGCCTACTGGCACACGGGCGTCCTCCTCGCCGTCGTGGTGGCCGCCGGCTGGCTGGCCCGGCGCCACTGGCCCGTGCTGGAGACCGGCGCTCTCCGGCTCGCCGTGGCCGACCAGGGCTGGCTGCTGGTCGGCGCCGCCGCCGCGGGCCTGACCTGGGCGTGCGCGGCACTCGCCCAGCAGGGCGCGGTGATCCGGCGGCTGCCGCCGGGGCGGCTGGTGGCCACGCAGTTCGCCGCCTGCGCCGCCAACCACGTCCTGCCCGCCGGTCTCGGCGCGGGCGCGGTCAACCTGCGCTTCCTCATGCGCTGCGGCCTGTCGGCCGGCCGTTCGGCGACCGCCGTCGCGGTCAAGGCCACGGCCGGCGGGATCGCGCGGAGCGCTCTGATCGTCGTACTGGCCGCCGCCTGTCCAGGCATCCTGCGCATGCCGCACATCTCCGGTCTCTCGAGTGTCTCCGGTGGTTGGGCGGTCGTCTTCGCCACGGTCCTGTGTGTGGCCCTCCTGCTGGGCATGCGGTGGTGGTCCCGGTGCCGGCCCGCCTTGGCCGCGGTGCTGGCGGACATCAAGGCCATCCATGCGCGACCGCGGCGGGCGGCGGCCCTGTGGGGCGGTTCGCTGGCCTTCGCCGCGCTGCACGCGCTCGTGCTGATCGCCGTCACCCGGGCCGTCGCGCTGCCGCTGGCCCCGGCTCGGGTCGCCCTGCTCTACCTCGCCGCGAGCAGTGCCGCCGTCCTGCTGCCCACCCCGGGCGGCCTCGGCTCCCTCGACGCCGCGCTCGGCCTCGCGCTCGCCTCCGCCGGAGCGCCGGCCGCCGCGGCCGCCTCCGCCGTGCTCGGCTACCGGCTCCTGACCATGTGGCTCCCGTTGGTCCCGGGGCTGCTGGTGCTCGGGGTGCTGATCCGCCGCAAGGCGCTGTGACCCCGACCGGCGTTCCCTGCCCGTGTTTCCCACCGGTGAGCTTCTGGTAGGAGTCCGGTTGTCGGTGACCGGAGGCGAGGGGGAGTGGCATGACGTGGAACGAGCACGGCGGGCGGCTGGGGGAGGAGTTCTTCACTCCGGGCACCTCGTCCTTCTCCGAGTTCCTGGCGGCGCACCGCCCCGAACTGCTGACCACCCGCCGCGTCCTGCCGGACGGCGTGCGGGCCGCGCCCGACCAGGTGCCGCACGGCACCACCGTGCTGGCCCTCGCCTTCCGCGACGGCGTACTGATCGCCGGCGACCGCAGGGCCACGATGGGCAACCTCATCGCCCAGCGCGACCTGGAGAAGGTGCACCCCACGGACGACTACACGGCGGTCGCCTTCGCCGGCACCGTCGGACTCGCCGTGGACATGGTGAAGCTGTACCAGGTCGAGCTGAAGCACTTCGAGAAGATCGAGGGCATCCCCATGACCCTCAACGCGAAGGCCAGGCGCCTGGCCGGCATGATCCGGCAGAACCTCGGCCAGGCCATGCAGGGCCTCGCCGTCGTACCCCTTCTCACCGGCTACGACCCCTCGGCCCCCGAGGGCGAGCGCGGCCGCATCTTCAGCTTCGACGTCGTCGGCGGCCTGTACGAGAAGACGGACTTCCACGCCGAGGGCTCCGGATCCCCGTACGCCCGCAGTGCGTTGAAGAAGCTGTTCCACCCGGGCATGGACCGGCGCGAGGCCGCCCTGGCCGCGCTCCAGGCGCTGTACGACGCGGCCGAGGAGGACTCCGCGACCGGCGGCCCGGACATCAACCGCCGGATCTTCCCCATCGTGTCGGTCATCACCGAGGACGGCTTCGAGCGGCTGCCCGAGCCGGAGACGGAGGAGCTGACCCACGAGATGGTCGAACAGCGCCGCGGCAGGCCGGACGGACCGAACGCGAACGCGTGACACATGCCCCGTGACAGGGGGCTTTCCCCTCTCGTGGCGAAGACCTGCCACGGCCTTTACTGCACATGACTTGCAAGTGCTGGAGGATGGCACGAGGCTGCACAACGCGGCCGTACGACCGAGAGAAGGATCCTCCCGCCGATGACGGCCGCCCCTGATTCCGCTCCGTCCCTCCTCCCCGCCACCGCCCCCGGGAGGGGCTCGGTCTGGCGCCGCGTCCGTGGCTCCATGACGCGGCAGGAGTGGATCAGGGTGGGCGGGATGGCCGCCGTCGTCGTCGCGTTGCACGTGATCGGCTGGTTCACCCTGGTCGCGATCGTCGCGCCGCACCACTACAGCGTCGGCGAGAAGTCCTTCGGGATCGGCATCGGGGTGACCGCGTACACGCTCGGCATGCGGCACGCCTTCGACGCCGACCACATCGCGGCGATCGACAACACCACCCGCAAGTTGATGGGCGAGGGGCAGCGGCCGCTGTCGGTCGGCTTCTGGTTCTCGCTCGGCCACTCCAGCGTCGTCTTCGTCCTGGCGCTGCTGCTGTCGCTCGGCGTGAAGACCCTCGCCGGGCCGGTCCGTGACGACAACTCCCGGCTCCACGACGTCACCGGCCTGATCGGTACGACCGTCTCCGGCACCTTCCTCTACGTCATCGCGGCGATCAACCTGGTCATCCTGGCCGGCATCTGGAAGGTGTTCCGCCAGATGCGTTCCGGCCACTACGACGAGACCGCGCTGGAGGAACAGCTGAACAACCGCGGCTTCATGAACCGCCTCCTCGGCCGCGTCATGAAGTCCATCACCAAGCCCGGCCAGATGTACCCGCTCGGCCTGCTCTTCGGCCTGGGCTTCGACACCGCCACCGAGATCGCCCTGCTCGTCCTGGCCGGCTCGGGCGCCGCCTCCGGCCTGCCCTGGTACGCGATCCTGTGCCTGCCCGTGCTGTTCGCCGCCGGCATGTCGCTGCTCGACACGATCGACGGCACCTTCATGAACTTCGCCTACGGCTGGGCCTTCTCCAGGCCGGTCCGCAAGGTCTACTACAACCTGACCATCACCGGCCTGTCCGTCGCCGTCGCCCTGCTCATCGGCACCGCCGAACTCCTGGGCCTGCTCGCGGAGAAACTCGACCTGCACGGCGCGTTCTGGGACTGGATCGGCGGCCTCGACCTGAACGTCCTCGGGTTCGTCATCGTCGGCCTGTTCTTCGCCACCTGGATCGTCGCCCTGCTGGTGTGGAAGCTCGGCAGGATCGAGGAGAAGTGGACGGCGGGCCTGGCGTCACCGCCCGCCGACCCGGCGAACAGGAACGCCCCGACTGACTGGCGCTGTTGACCACCGCCGCGGGTCTCGCGGGCCAACTCCAGGCCTGGCCGACGACTTGGTCGAGGACTACGTCGAACACTGCCGGATGCACGGCACCTCGTGGACGGAGATCGGAGCGGCGCTCGGAGTCACCCGGCAGGCGGTGCAGCAGCGCTTCCACGCCCCGCACAAGCGCTACGGCCCCGAGACGATGTCCGAGGACCTGCGCTTGCCGATGTAGTTGTTGCGGTGCTGCACCGCCGCCCGTTTGACGTGGACCATCGCTGGAGAGCGCGGGCGTGGCTCCCGCGACCGTTCACCGCGCCGTGGCGTCCCGGCTCACCCTGGGCGCCTCCCAGGCGGACGAGCGGATCGCCTGGACTCCCTACTCCCGCAAGGCCATCGCCCTCGCCGAGGCCCGCTCCGAGCAGGCCGGCGCCGCGCACATCGACTGCGCCGACCTGCTCGTCGGGCTTGCCCGGGTCGGCCGGGGCGTCGCGGCCACCGTCCTGACCGAAGCGGGCTTCGCTCAGGAGGCGGCAGAGGAGCACTCCTGAAGGCCACTTCCGTTCCTCCTTCGACGAGGTTGCGAGGTTGGGCTCGGCGTACCTGGAAACGCGGATCAGGACACCGGAGTGAAGCGAGCCGACGCAGTGCACGAGGGAGGCAGTCCATGGGCAGGGAACCGATGGCGGACGACGCCTACCAGCCCACCCGTACCAACGAGGAGCAGGAGGACGCGGCACCGCTGGACATGCAGGACGCGATCGACGAGCGGACCTACGACGAGACCCTCGCGGAGGGCTACTCCCCGCCGGAGAAGCCCCTAGGAGTCACCAAGCACGGCACCACGGCCGCCGAGCAGCACGACGGCGAGACCCTGGACCAACGGCTCTCCCAGGAAGCCCCCGAGGTGACCGAACCCGCCGGCGACGGGGTCGGCGACACCCCCGAGGGCGAGGGCGAACCGATCGACCCCGAGGCGGGCACGGACCGAGCAGGCCGTCTCGTCGCCCCGGACGAGGGCGCCCACCCCGACACCACCAAGGAGGAGGTCGCCTCCGACGTCGGCATCGACGCGGGAGCCGCCGGCGCCGAGGAGGCCGCCGTGCACGTCGTCGAGGACGACAGGGAACTGCCGGACGGCGAGGGGAGTTGACCGGCGCGCTCAGTCCCCGATCCGGTCGATCAGCCGGAGCTTGTTGGTGGCGTCCAGGGCGGCGACCTTGTAGGACTCCGCGAGGGTCGGGTAGTTGAAGACCGCGTCGACCAGATAGTCGACCGTGCCGCCGCAGCCCATCACGGACTGTCCGATGTGGATGAGCTCGGTGGCGCCGGTGCCGAAGCAGTGCACCCCGAGCAGGGTGCGGTCCTCGGGGGAGACCAGCAGTTTCAGCATGCCGTGCGAGTCGCCCATGATCTGGCCGCGGGCCAGTTCCCGGTAGCGGGAGACGCCGACCTCGAACGGCACGCAGTCGTCGGTGAGTTGGTCCTCGGTCCGCCCCACGAAACTGATCTCGGGGATGGTGTAGATACCGATCGGCTGGAGGTTGTGCATCCGGGCGACGGGCTCCCCGCACGCGTGGTACGCCGCCGCGCGCCCCTGTTCCATCGAGGTCGCGGCCAGCGCCGGGTAACCGATGACGTCGCCGACGGCGTATATGTGCGGGACCTCGGTGCGATAGTGCTCGTCCACCGTGATGCGGCCGCGCCGGTCCGCCGAGAGCCCGGCCTTGCCGAGGTCGAGGTCGTCGGTGAGGCCCTGGCGGCCCGCCGAGTACATCACGGCGTCGGCGGGGATCTTCTTGCCGCTCTCCAGGATGGTGAGCGTGCCCCGGGGGTGCCGCTCGACCGCGGCCACGGTTTCCCCGAAGCGGAAGGTCACGGCCAGGTCCCGCAGGTGGTACTTGAGCGACTCGATCACCTCGACGTCGCACATGTCGAGCATCCCGGCACGCTTCTCGACGACGGTGACCTTGCTGCCGAGCGCGGCGAACATGGACGCGTACTCCATGCCGATGACACCGGCACCGACGATGACCATGGAGCGCGGCACCTGTTCGACGGCGGCCACGTTGTCCGAGTCCATGATCGTCCGGCCGTCGAACTCGACGGTGTCCGGCCGCGCGGGGCGGGTGCCGGTGGCGATGACGATGTGCTCGGCGCTGAGCAGCCGTTCGTGGCCGGTGGTCTCGCGCAGAGCGAGGGTGTGGGCGTCGACGAAGCGGGCGGTGCCGGAGTGCAGGGCGACGTGGTTGCGGGAGAGCTGGCTGCGGATGACGTCGACCTCGCGGCTGACCACGTGCTGGGTGCGGGCGGTCAGGTCGGCGACGGTGATGTCCTCCTTCAGCCGGTAGCTCTGTCCGTACAGGTCGCGCTGGGTGAGACCGGTGAGGTACAGCACCGCCTCACGCAAGGTCTTGGACGGGATGGTCCCGGTGTGGATGGAGACACCGCCGACCATGTCGGGGCGGTCGACGACACCGACCCGGCGGCCCAGCTTGGCCGCGGCGATGGCGGCCTTCTGACCACCCGGACCGGATCCGATGACAAGCATGTCGAAGTCGGGCACCTCAGGAGTCTGGCAGTCCCGAGGGTTCCTTCGGAAGGGCGAACAGGTAACCATCAGTCGCACGGAGCCGCTCGGGTGAACTCCCGGAGCGGCAGTGGTGGTTGTCGCGCCCGGTGCGGACGCCATGGCGGCCACGGCCCGGGCGGAGGGAGTCCACGACGGCAGGCCGCCACTCCCGGACGGGGCGCCCGTCCGGGGCCGGGCCGACGCGGGCCGCTGTCCTAAGGCAGCATCTTGTCGAGGGCCGCCGGGCCCTCCGCCGCCAGCTTGCGCCTGGCCCATTCGAGATTGCGCGGAGTGATGTCCCTGCCCGCGGCGAGCACCAGGTCCTCCGGAGACACTTCGGTGCCGGTACGGGTGTGGAGCAGGGCGTCCGGGGTGACACGGTCCTCGGACGGCCCGGACGCGTCGGGCTGTGACGTCGGCATTGTCTGCTCCTCGGATCCGGATCGTTTCTCGGCCCCGTGTTTTTCACCGGGCCCGATATCACCATTCATCGCGCGGGCGCACCGTGCATCCGGAAGAACCGGGGCGCCCGGCTGAGCCGCCCGTGGCGGTGTAGGTCCGGAGTACCGTCCCGCGACGGAAAGTAACCCTCCCCGGACCTCGCCCTGCGCTCCCCGCCGTGATCGTCAGGGGCTGTCCCGTGCGGTGGGCGCCAGGACGAGCACCGTGACATCGTCATGGAGGGTCCTGCTGTACCGGACGAGGTCCGCCCACACGTGCTGGGCGAGGACGGCCGGCTCGTCGTCGGCGAAGTCCGCGAGCCGCTCGGTGAGGGGATAGAAGCTCCCCGTGTCGTCCCGTGCCTCCCAGACCCCGTCCGAGGCCAGCAGGAGCCGGTCCCCGCGCCGCAGCGGCACCGTGAGCCCGACGGGCGGCCGGGTGCCGGACAGGCCGAGCCCCAACGGGGTGCCGGTCGGGACCTGGAGCTCGACGACCCCGCCCTGGCGCAGCACCACGGGCGGCGGATGCCCGCACGTCACGATCCGTATCGCGTCCGCCTCGGCGGAGAAGTCGAGCAGTACGGCCGTGGCGAACAGCTCGGAGTGCGGCACACCGGCGGAGTCCACCACCAGCCTGCGGTCGAGACGAGCGGCCAGCGACTCGGGATCCCGCTCGTCGAGCACCGCCTCCCGGAAGGCCCCCAGCAGCGCGGCGACCGTCGCGACGGCCGCCAGACCGTGCCCCTGCACGTCGCCCATGACCGCCCGCACACCGCGCGGGCCCGCGCGCACGTCGAAGAAGTCGCCGCCGACCAGCGTGCCGCGCTCGGCCGCCCGGTACAGGCCCGCACACCTCACCGGCCCCACCCGCTCCGGCAGCGGCGGCATGACGGCACGCTGCGCCGCCTCCGCCACAGCACGTTCGGTGACCAGCTGGGCGTCACGACGGCTGCGGACGAACGACACGACCACGCTGAGCGCCGCGACGAAGCAGACGGTGAGCAGATCGGTACTGCCGGGGTCGTTGAGGTGGAAGGCCGGGATGCTCAGCACGGCCACCACCAGACCGCCCAGGGCCGCGGTCGCCACGGGCCCGTACGACAGCACGGCCAGCGGCGGGATGGCACCCAGCAGAAAGCCGATGTCGAGCCGCTCGGGGTCGGCGAGCGTCACCACGCACACACCGGCCAGCAGCGCGACCGGCAGCACCCGCACCCAGCCCGGCGGCGGCGCACCCCGCAGCCAGCTCCGCCGCTCCCGGTCGTGCGGCGACCACCGGCCGCTCTGTTTGCTCACCCCTCTACGCTGCTACGGCGGCCCGGCCCCCGCATGCCGGGGCCGGGTGCCGGGTCAGAAGGGCGTGAGCGTCAGACGTATCCCCGTGGGCGCGGTGTCCTGGATGTACGAGGCGAAGTCGGCCACGTCGTCGAAGGCGAAGCCGTACGCCTTGCCGTCCTCGGTCGCCGCGTGCATCGCCTTGGCGTAGTGGTTGGTGAGGTCGGTCCGGTAGAACGACGCGGCGTCGGTCGTCGGCTGCGCGGGAGCGCTCAGCAGCGTCGAGCGGTTGAAGCCGGCACCGAGGACGGCGGCGACGGGGCCGGTCGTGCCGTCGTTGGGAGCGGCCAGGCTGCCGTCGCAGAAGAGCACGTCCCGGGTGGACGGCCTGGCGAAGGAGACCGACGCGGGCCCGTCGAAGGTGAGCCGCTCGCCGCGGACCCGGCCGGTGAAGGTGCCCGCGTTCGTGGTGACGGTGAGGTCTTGGCCGGTGTACGCGCTCCACACCTCGTCGATGTACGGCGCGAAGTAGTCCGCGGAGAACAGTCCCGCGTCCAGCCCGTGCCCCGGAGCGATGACGCGCGTGTCGTCCACGACGAGCGGCGCGAACTCCTCGACCTGCTTCAGAGCGGCGAAGACGTCCGCACGCCCCGAGGCGCGCAGCGTGCCCGTCGTCTGGTCCTTGGCGCCGGTCAGCCGGATGCTCAGGGGCACGCTGAACATGTCGACCATGGTCGTGTTGCAGAACATGCCCGCCGAGTTGTACGTGAACTCGGCACAGTCGTGCACGACCGGATAGTTGGGGTCCGAGGTCACCCAGCCGGCCGGGTACTGGAGCGCGGCGTCGCCGTTGCCGTCCGTGACGGCCTTGAACTTGAGTTTCTCGCCCAGTGACACATAGATCCGGCCGGACATGTAGGGCAGGGACAGCTGAGTCTCGCCGCTGCCGGCCAGACTGATCGCGTAGTCGGTGTAGCCGTCGGCGCCGTTGTCCGACACGGCGATGGGCGCGAGGGCCCCGTCGGGGGTGACCCGGACCTGCCTGCCGTCCTGGTTGCCCACGATGTAGACGTGGACGTTCGCGTTGTCGAAGGACCCGCTGGCGTTGGCGATCGTCAGCGGAAGGGCACCGGCCGCCGCGGTCTCCTTTCCCGCGGCGGAAGTGCCCGCGAGGGCGTGCGGAGCCACCGCGGCGACGGCGGGTGCCGCGACCACGGCCCCGCCGAGGGCGAAGAGGAGCTTGCGACGGCCGAGACTGCGCTGGTGACGTGCTGTCATGTGGGGGGTCTCCCGGGGTACTGGGGCGGGTACGGGATCGGCGCGCGGGCGAGCGAGCGGCCTTTGAGAGCGCTCTCCTTCCGCGCGGCCGGGCCCGATGCTACGGACGGCGACCGGCCCGGCCAACCCCTCCCGCACCAGTCCAAATCCCCTTGACCTGCGGGTATTTGGAGACAGCGGCCAACATCGTGGTCGCTTAACCCGGCTTTAAGGACCTCTTAAGCGGTGCCGAGGGGAATCCGGCCGCCGAAAAGCGATGGACGTCCGTCGCGAAGCCCCCGTCCGTGTGACGCCAGGCCACGCCACGCCGCGAGACCCGCTTCACCGCCGCTCGCGCGGCCGGACACGAACTAGGGGTGGAACGCTTCCTGTACCGGTGGACACAGGAGTGCGGACTGCCCGAGCGGCCCGGCCGCCTGGTCTTCCGCCCCGAACGGGACGACGCGGTGTTCTTCGACGCGCTGCGCCGCATCCCTGGATCTGGCCGCCCAGGAGGACCTGGACTTCTTCCACTGGTGCCCGGCGCCGCGGGAGTGGTGGCAGGTCGCGCACGCTCCGCGGGGAGATCCGGTGGGCATCCACATCCTGGCGCACCATCCGTCGGGACCCTGCGTCGGCTTCATCGGGGTGCTGCCGGAACAGCGCGGACACGGCTACGCCTACGACCTGCTGACCGAGTGCACCCACTTCCTGGTCGACTGGGGCGCGGAGTCGTAGAGGAACGCCTCAACTTCCAGCCCCGCCGCATCGGCTGAGAGCCCGGTGGAGCGACGAGCCGGTCGGTCGATCAGCCGGTCTCGCCGCCGAGCATGCCTTCCGCCGTGGCGAGGACCTCGGTGACCCGCAGGGCGAACGCGGCGTCGCACGGATGCGGGCGGCCGGTGCGGGCGGCGCCGAGCAGGGCGTCCGCGGCCCGGGTCAGGGCGGGCAGGACCCCCTCGGAGCTCTCCGGAAGGAGCGTCACCCCCGCCTCGCCCCGCAGCTCGACCGCTGCTCCCGCCGCCGCGGGCGGTGCCGTCAGGCTCAGCGTCAGCGTGCTCGACGCGCCGCCGGCGTGGTCGAGGACGAGGTGCACCGTGTCACCAGGGCCGGGCGCTGCCGCGGCCACCCGCCGGACGTCACCGAGTACCGGCAGCAGCACGGACAGGGCATGCGGACCGACGTCCCACAGGGCGCCCTTCTCGCGCCGCCACGGCGAGTCGGCGAACGGGCTGTCACCGGAGAACACCGACCCCAGCCACTGCGCCCGCGCGGTGAACCAGCCCTCCGTGCTCGCCTGTTCGGTGATCCACGCCTCGGTCTCGGTCAGGAAGCGGCTGGTGAAGAAGACGACGGAGGCGACGCCGGCCTCCTGGGCCGCTTCCACCACGGCACGCCCCTCGTCGACCGTTATGGCCAGGGGCTTGTCCAGCAGCAGATGGCACCCCGCCCGCGCGGCCCGCACCGCGAGCTCGGCCTGCACCACCGGAGGCAGCGCGACGGCGACGGCGTCCACGTCGGCGAGCAGCGCGTCCACATCGTCGTAGGCACGAGTGTCGTGCAGGCCGGCCAGTTCCTTCGCCGCGTCCGGGCGGCGGCCCCACACACCGACGAAGTCCAGCTCGTCGTGTGCGGCGAGGGCGGGGGCGTGGGCCATCCGGGCCCAGGGGCCGGTGCCGAGCAGTCCGATGCGCATGCCGTCGCCTCTCCATGCCGTGGAACTTCCTGACGACCGATGCCGGGTGGCCGGCCGGTCGAGCCAGAGCGTTTCACACCGACGGGGCGGTTGCGAAGCCTGTGCCGGTGCGCGGACGCGGCACGTCAGGTGGCAGGCACCGGGCCGCCCTGCGGTGGCACGCGCACACCGCGGCGGAAGCCGGGATTCAGCGGCCCGGCTGCTGAATGCGTTCTCATTCTTCTATTGGACCTCCGGGGCGCGGGCAGCGAGGCTGGAGAGCGTCCGGTGCCGTCGTGAACCCTGTCCGGCGCATCGGACGCCATCGGTACCGCGCGACAGCCGAAAGAGGTCACGACCCCATGCACACTCGCCGCATCGGTGACATCGAAGTCAGCGCGATCGGCCTGGGCGCCATGCCCATGTCCATCGAGGGGCGACCGGACGAGGAGCGGTCCCTCGCCGCCGTCCACGCCGCGCTCGACGCCGGCGTGACACTGATCGACACCGCGGACGCCTACCACTCGGGCGCGGACGAGGTCGGCCACAACGAGACCCTGATCGCCAAGGCCCTCGCCTCCCACGACCGGGGCGGGGACGTCCTGATCGCCACCAAGGGCGGCCATCTGCGCCCCGGAGACGGCAGCTGGACGCTGGACGGCAGCCCCCGCCACCTCAAGAACGCCTGCGAGGCCTCCCTGCGCCGGCTCGGCGTGGAGGCCATCGGCCTCTACCAGTTCCACCGCCCCGACCCGAGCGTGCCGTACGCGGAGTCCGTCGGCGCGATCCGCGATCTCCTCGACGAGGGGAAGATCCGCATGGCGGGGATCTCCAACGCCGACCCGGCGCAGATCAGGCAGGCGAACGAGATCCTCGGCGGCCGGCTGGTCTCCGTGCAGAACCAGTTCTCCCCGGCCTTCCGCTCCAGCGAGCCCGAACTGCGCCTGTGCGACGAACTCGGCATCGCCTTCCTGCCCTGGAGCCCCCTCGGCGGCATCTCCCGGGCCGGCGAACTGGGCTCCGCCCACGCCCCGTTCGCCCGGATCGCCGAGGCCCACGGGGTGAGCCCGCAGCGCGTGTGCCTGGCCTGGATGCTCGCCAAGTCGCCGGTGGTCGTGCCGATCCCGGGCGCGAGCCGGCCGGAGACGATCCGCGACTCGGCCGCCGCCGTGGACCTCGTCCTCACCGCGGACGAACTCGCGGCACTGGACGCCGTCTGACAGACAACGGACCGGGGGCGCCCGCCCGGGCGGCGCGCCCCGGCCAACCACCGTCACCCCCGCTCACCTCGCGTTCATTCGCGGCCGAATCGCAGGTGGACTGGCACCGGCAAACGTCCGGTCCCTAGGATGGACTCCCTGTCCTGCCAGTCCAGTTGGCGCGGCACGAAGCTGGGGGAAAGATGGATACCGGTAAGCAGCTGTCCACGTCGATCGACGCCACGGTGCCCACCGCCGCGCGGATGTACGACCACTATCTGGGCGGCAAGGACAACTACGCGGCCGACCGGGCGGCATGCGAGGAACTCGACAAGGTCGTTCCCAGCACGCGGGTGCTGGCCGTGAACAACCGGCGCTTCCTCCAGCGGGTCGTCAAGACGCTCGCGCAGGACTACGGAATCCGGCAGTTCCTCGACCACGGCTCAGGCCTGCCCACCCAGGACAACGTCCACCAGGTCGCCCAGCGCATCGACCCGACCTCGCACGTGATCTACGTCGACAACGACCCGATGGTGCTGGTCCACGGCCGGGCCCTGCTGGAGCAGGACGAGCGCACCGCGGTCATCCACGCGGACATGCGGGAGACCGAGGCGATCTTCTCGCACCCGGACACCGAGCGGCTGATCGACTTCACCCAGCCCGTCGCCGTCCTCTTCAACTCGGTGATGCACTGCATCCCCGACAGCGAGACGGACGGGCCCCTCGCGGTGGTCCACCGCGTGGCCGAACGGCTGGTGCCCGGCAGCTTCATGGTGATGTGCCAGCTGGTCAGCGAGGAAGCCGAGGTCCGGGAGTTCGTCACCGACTTCATGGACAAGGCGACCCAGGGGCACTGGGGCCGGGTGCGGCAGGAGAAGGACGTCGCCGAGTGGTTCGAGGGTCTGGAGATCCTCGAACCGGGCCTGGTGGAGGTCTCCACCTGGCGACCCGATTCCGAGGTGGCGCCCCGTCAGCTCACCCATGAATGGATCGAGTTCGGGGGCGTCGCCCGCATCCCCTAGGGAAACGCCCCCGCCACAAACAGTGCCGCCCCTTGCCCGGGCCTCAGCGGTCCGGCAAGGGGCGGGCGTTCGCCGTCTCACGCGCCGTAGCGCTGCTCCATCGTCTCGCGCAGCATCCGCAGGGAGTCGCGCGGTTCGAGCGCTTCGTCGGCCAGCCGGTCCAGGGCGAGCCGGTACTCCTCCGTCTCGTCGCGGTCCTCGAGGAAGTTGGCGCTCTTGATGTGCTCCAGGTAGACCACGTCGGGCAGGTCGCCACCGAAGCGGAGATAGGTGACCGGGATGGACGGCGCCGAGGCGTTCGTCACGTCCAGTGGCACGATCTGCACGGTCACGTGGGGGCGCCCGGCCATCTCGATGAGGTGCTCGAGCTGCTCCCGCATGACGTCACGGCTGCCGAGGACGCGCAGCAAAGCCGACTCGTCGATGATCGCCCACAGTTTCGGAGCGTCATCGCGCTCGAGTAACCGCGCCCTGCGCGTGCGCAGTTCGACGCGGCGGTGGACCTCGCCCGAAGCCGCGGCGGGCAGACCGCGCTCCACCACCGCCCGGGTGTAGTCCGGGGTCTGCAACAGGCCGGGCACGTGCTGGATCTCGAAGGTACGGATCGCGACGGCCGCCTCCTGAAGACCGACCAGCCGGTCGAACCACTCGGGCATCAACCGCTTGTCGTATCGCTGCCACCATCCCGGCTCACCGGCGCGCCGCAGCAACTTGAGGAGCACCGAGGCCTCGTACTCGTCGGTGCCGTACAGCCCCAGCAGGGCGCGGACATCGCTCTCCGCCGGGGGCCTGCGGCCCTTGCCCGACTCGATGCGGGACAGCTTCGCCGCACTGAACCCGAGCTCCCGCGCCGCCTGGTCCTGGGCGAGACCGGCGTCCTCGCGGAACCCCGCAAGCTGCACGCCGACGAGCATCTTCAGCAGGGTGGGGGCCGGTTCGGGCCGGTCCAGATACGGCTGAAGACGGGAGATGCGATGCGACTCGGCGGACATCCTGACTCCCAGTAAAACCGGCACAGAGACGCCTTACATTATCGCACTGAACCGTGTCGCACCGCATCCATCCGCACACGCAGGGGAGTTGATCACCGGCTCACAGCAGGTGGTCGAACTCGCCCTCCTTGGCACCGGCGACGAACGCCGCCACCTCGGCCGGCGTGTAGACGAGTGCGGGACCCTCGGGATCACGGGAGTTGCGCACCGCGATGTCCCCGCCGTCCAGAGTGGCCACTTCGACACAGTTGCCCTCGGCGTTGCTGTGCCGGCTCTTGATCCAGCGGACGTCCAACGAACTCGCCCGCACTCCGTTCCGCACTGGTGGCACCGCAGTCTCCTCGCTGTTCACGTTCCTCGCCGGATGCTGACCCGGCCTACGGGAAGGGACGGGCCGGATTTCTTCGGCCCCTCCCGCCCCACTCATCTTCGTGCAATTTCTCGTGCAATTGCACGCGAGCGCTTTCAGCGTGGATAATAGCTCCGGCGTCAACCCCCCCGGTCGGCGCCCCCTCTTGACGTCGCATCAGGGAGATGCCGTGTCATCACCTGCGAACCACGTGCTCCGGCAGCCGGGTCAGGCTGTGTCCGAGGCAGGGGGAGCGGGCCTGACCGGCGAGCTCCCGCCGCGATCGGCGGACGCGAGTGACCAACGGACCCTGAGGCCGGTGCACCCGGGCGACGGCGCGCACTCCGCCGTGCTGCGCATCAGCTGCGGCAGGGAAGGGTTCGCCCTGGCCCGGGCCTTCACCCGGTCCACACTGAACCGCTGGTCGCTCGACCGCCACAGCGACGACGCCGTGCTCGTGATCACCGAACTCGCCGCCAACGCCGTCGCGCACGGGGTGCCCAGGGCCGCCGCGAGCGAGGCGAACGTGTGGCTGGGGATCCTGCTCGACCCCGCCCATGTGCTGCTCACCGTCTCCGATCCGGGCGACGCCCCACCCAAGTACACGGCCGCCGACGACTCCGCCCTGCACGAGCACGGCCGTGGCCTGTGCATCGTCGACGCCTTGGCCGAGGAGTGGGGCTGGACCCTGAATCCCCCGGCCGGCAAGACCGTCTGGGCCAGGTTGCCGACCTGCCCTCCCTCCCTTCTGACATGACCGCCGCGGAAAGGCCTCACGCCATGCGCACCGCTCCGACACACCAGCAGAGCAACGAGCGCGCAGATCGCCACCAGCCGGCAGGCGGGGTGGCCAGGACCACGCCCCTGATGTCCCTGGACCGGGTGCCGTGGCGCGACATCCAGGACTCCACCGGCTGCGCGGCCGCCATTCCCCTGCTCCTCAACGGCGTCGCCTGGGGCGACGCCGAAACCTCCCGAGCCGCACTCGGCGACCTGCGCAGGCGCATCTGCCAGTACGGCTTCGTCGTGGAGCAGGCGACGGCCGCCACGGTTCCCTTCCTCTGGGAGCTCGCCCAGCTGCCCCACGTGACCTGCCGCGCGGAGATCATCCAGTTGCTCAAGAGCATCGCCGACGCCCGGCAGTGGGAGAGCACGGCCGCCGTCTACCCCAAGCTGCTCAACCACCGCGAGAACCACGTGGTGTGGGAGCGCAAGGCGCGGCAGGCCGTCCGCGACCGGCGCGGCGCCCTGCGGCGGCTGATGGCCGACGACGACACCGAGATCGCCCACGCCACCAGGGAACTCGCCCGCACTCTGGGCGAATAGGGCCCACCGGCCCCGTACGGCGACTCACTCGGCGAACCGAACCCCACCCCAAGGCCCTCCCGGCTGCCCGGTGTACTCCTGGCGGACCAGGGAAGAAAGCGCTTGCCCTGCATACGGCAACTGGGGAGGACCACCGCCGATGGCGCCGACGCCGCAGAGACCACTCGACCATCGCTACCGAGGCGAACACCCGATACGCACGCTCGCCTACCTACTGCGCGACGACCGCCACCGCGTCGCCGGGGCGGTCGGCGTCTTCACGGTCAAGCACAGCCCCATTTGGCTGCTGCCGCTGATCACCGCGTCGATCATCGACACCGTCGTCGAGCACCAGCCGATCTCCCGGCTGTGGACGAGTACCGGGATCATCCTGTTCATCCTCCTCGTCAACTACCCGCTGCACCTCCTCTACGTACGCCTCCTGTACGGCAGCGTGCGCCGCATGGGCACCGCCCTGCGGTCCGCGCTGTGCACGCGCATGCAGCAGCTGTCCATCGGCTACCACTCCCGCGTCAGCGCCGGCGTGTTGCAGGCCAAGGTGGTGCGCGACGTCGAGACCGTCGAACAGATGGTGCAGCAGACCGCGGAGACCGGACTCGGGGCGATCACCGTGCTCGTCGGCGGTCTGGTCATCATCGCGATCCGCACACCGGAGTTCGTGCCCGTCTTCCTCGTCGTCGTCCCCGCCGCGGCCCTCGTCGTCGCCCGGCTCAGGTCCCGGCTGCGCAGCCACAACGAGCACTTCCGGCATGAGGTGGAGACCCTGTCCTCCCGGGTGACGGAGATGACCCGTCTCATCCCGGTCACCCGCGCCCACGGCCTGGAGGGCAAGGCGCTGCGCCGCATGGACGGCACCCTGCGCCGGCTGCTGACCTCCGGGATGCGCCTCGACCTCGTCAACGGCCGGTTCGGCTCGCTGGCCTGGGTGGTCCTCAACGTGGTCGGCGTGCTGGTGCTGGCCGGCGCCGCGCTGGTCTCGTACTACGGCGTCTGGGGCGTCACCCCGGGCGACGTCGTCATGCTCAGCGCCTTCCTGACCACGCTCACCAACTCCACGACAACGTTGGCAGGGCTCGCCCCCGTCATCACCAAGGGCCTGGAATCCGTCCGTTCGGTCGGCGAAGTCCTCCAGGCCCCCGAACTGGAGGACAACGAGGGCAAGTCCGAGCTCACCGCCCTGCGCGGTGCCGTCTCCTTCGAAGGTGTCGGCCACGTGTACGAGGACGGCGACCGGCCCGCCGTACGCGACTTCACCCTGTCCGTGACACCGGGCGAGACGGTCGCACTCGTCGGCGCGTCCGGCGCGGGCAAGTCCACGGTCCTCAACCTCGTCATCGGCTTCATCCGCCCGACCTCCGGCCGGCTGCTGCTCGACGGGACCGACATGAACACCCTCGACCTGCGCACCTACCGGCGCTTCGTCTCGGTGGTGCCGCAGGAGTCGATCCTCTTCGACGGCACCATCCGCGAGAACGTCGCCTACGGCATGGACGACGCCGACGAGGAGACGGTGCGCTCCGCTCTGCGCGACGCCAATGCGCTGGAGTTCGTCGAGCGGCTGCCGCAGGGCCTCGACACCCTGGTCGGCGAGCGCGGGGCCAGACTCTCCGGCGGGCAGCGGCAGCGCCTCGCCATCGCCCGCGCCCTGATCCGCGACCCCCGGGTGCTGGTCCTGGACGAGGCGACCTCGGCCCTCGACACCCAGTCGGAGGCGCTCGTGCAGCAGGCGCTGGCCCGGCTGCTGCACGGACGCACCACGTTCGTGGTGGCGCACCGGCTGTCCACCGTGCGCGGCGCGGACCGCATCGTGGTGCTGGGGGACGGCCGGATCCAGGAGATCGGGACGCACGAGGAACTCATGCGCCGGGGCGGGGCGTACACGGCCCTGCACAGCGGACAGGTCGCCTGACGGCCAGGCGGAAAGTAACGGAATCGCGCCAATTGCGCGCCGGGGAGCGACGAAGGCGAATGATCCGCCGCCGTTCGGGCATACGCAGCGAAACTCGAGAGAGGGGCTCTACGTGCTCGTTCCGGACCCGAAGGCCGTCAGGAAACTGCTGACCCGATACGCATCACTGCGGATCGCTCAGGCGGAGAGGAGGAGGCAGACGACGGCACGCGAACTGGAGGATGTCAGCTACACGCTGTGCGTGATGACGGGCACGACCGACATCCACGAGGCGGTCGCCAAGGCGGACGCCCTGCTCCTCGCCGCCGGCCGCCCGGCACCCGCGCCGACGGACACGGACGAGGAAGAGGGCTTGCAGCTCGCGGTATGACACCGCACCGCCCCAGGGTGTGCCGCGCCTAGGGACGCGCTATCGGGACGACGGCTGAAGGTGTGCTCGCTCATCCCCGAGCGCGCCGCCGTCGCCGCCAGGGGCGAGCTTCGCGGTACGGGCGGGTACTCGTGCACGATGAACCGCGCGTGCCCGCCCCGGCGGTCTGGCGCAGCGGCGCCACCACGTCGGCGGAAGGCGGCCCGGCCACCTCGGAACAGCCCGGCACGATGATGGTGTCCGCGTCCGCCGCTGTGTGATCACGCGCGGTATTCATGGGATGGGCCGGACCCGTCACCGTCGCGGCCGGCATGTTCCCGCCCGCCGCCCGCCGCTTCGTCGAGCGCGACAGCACCGTCCAACTTGCCATGTTCACACGCCTGTTCAACCTGCTGTGGGGACGACCGTCACCGCGAGTGGACCCGTGGGTGACGTCAAGTCCCCCGCCGGAATGCGTCCTGCGATGTCCGGGGCGCCTAGACTCGTCAGCTGTGCCCATGTGTGTGGGCAGTCATACGAAAGGCGAGTTGACGGGTGTTCCAGGATTCCCCCATCTACGACCGACTCGTCGCGGAGCGCGGCGACGTCCCCACTCACGCCCGCAAGGAGGCCGAGCGGGTGATCCGGGAACTGGAGTACGTCATGCGACCACTGCAGTCCTACGGCGCCTCCCTCCCCACCGAACGTCCGGCCTCCCCGGGCGCCGGCTGGCAGCGGGCGGCCCTGCCCGGACCCAGACCGCACTGACCCGGCGTCAGCGCACCGTCGTATCAGCATCCTTGACGTCGGCCCCTCGCTCAGGACCGGGACGGGCCAGCCACTCGGCGACGCTGAGCGCGATCGGCTGACCCGTGTCCACCTCGACGAAACCGAACTGCCCCGACTGGTTGCACTCCAGAAACCACCAGGTGCCGTCCGCGTCCTCGGCGAAGTCGAAGGCGCCGTAGGCCAGTTCGGCGTCACGGACGTATGCCTGGATGGCCGTGGCGAGGCGTGGCGGGACATCGGTGGCGCGCCAGAGCGAGGCGCTCGGCGTGAAGCGGACGTCGACCTCCTCGGGGTCCGCGTCGTCGGCGACCGCCTTGCGGGCGGCCAGCATCCGCTCGCCCACGACGGTGAGGCGGATGTCGGCCCGCTTGGCGACCCGCCGTTGCAGCAGCGTGGGACCGAAGGCGACGGCGGAGAAGTCGGTGTCCGGGGCGACGCGGCTGGTCGGCACCGCCCTGGGCGGATCCTGTGGATGCGCGCCGGAGACCGGCTTCACCACCAGGTCCGGGTAGCGATCCGCGAACTCGCGGGCCGCCTGCGGGAACGTGGTGATGACAGTGGCCGGCACCGGCAGGCCGCAGCGCTGGGCCAGACGCAGTTGATAGGGCTTGTGACGGGCCCGGCGGGCCGCGTCGGGATGGTTCATCCAGCGCGCGTCACAGCCGCGGAGCATGCCGTAGAGCGCCTGCGAGGCCTCCTCGGTCAGCCAGGCTGACGGCTCGGCCGCCCGGGCGGCCGGGATCCCGGGCCGGCGCACCCAGACGGAGCGCAGCCCGCCGATGCTCACCAGGCGGCCCGCGGACGAGAGATGCCCGCGGAACGCACCGTGCACATACTCGCCGGACAGCGCGACACCGCCGGTCAGATCGGCGGGGTCGAACCGGACCACCGGGATCCCGGTTGCGTTGAGGTGCACGATCACCATGTCGGCGGTCACGTCCTCTTCGCAGGTCAGAATCAACACGGTCATCGTCGACGGCCCGTGTTCAGTCGTCGAAGTGTGTCTTGGAGCCCGCGGTGGATGTCGTGGTCCCCAGTTTCCTCATCAGGTCGTGGTCACAGGCGGCGATCCGCCCGTCCAGGAGCACGTTCAACTGCAGTCCGGAGTCGTAGACATACGGAGTGGTGGTCTCCAACTCCGCTGCCGGACGTGCGTAGTTGAGCGCGAACGGTTGCATCGTCTCTCCCTCACCGGTGTTGCTCGATCACGCGACGCCCCACCCCGCGGCGTCGCTCGGTCCGCCGACTTCCTTCGGCTTCCAGAGACTTATACGAATCGAACGGGTGAATGGTTTCCTTACGTTGTGTAGTCAGGGCCGGCGTGGTGCCTCGTGATCGCGTTCGCCGGGAGAGGTGCGCAAGGTGCGCAACGCCAGAAGCAGTACGCCGATGTCGTCCAGGTAGACCGGGTCGGGCAGCAGGTCGGTCGGCAGTACGAAGTACAGCAGGGCACCCCAGAAGACCCAGCGCGGCCCCGCCGGAAGTCCCGCACGCCGTAGGCTGCGCCGGGCCCGCACCAGCCGTACCAGCAGGACGACGGCGACGGTCAGGGCGAGTGCCGCGAGGAGCGCGGCGACGACGATCACTGCTGTGGTCGGATCCACGGGCGGCCTCCTGGTCCCCGGCGTGCCGCGCTGCGGGCCCGCCATGAGTCGGATTCCCGGTTATGGCGCCCGTATGGCCTGCCGAACGTGTGTCAGCACGCGCAGAGGGACGGTCGGTCCGGTGGCTGACGGCCTGTCGAGCCGCGTTCACACCTGTGGGTCACCCGGGTGGCAGGCCGCAGCCAGGCGGCCTAGTAATGGTCACCGTAACGTCGCGTGTCGCATTTCGGGGGCGCCAAGAGCAGACGAACTCTTCCTCTGGAGCAGAGCATGAGCACCGGCCCTACATCAGCCCACTCGAACGAAGCCGCCATACCCTCGACCGGATCGACCGGCGCCGACGACCGGGCCGAGTCGGAGTACGCCGACATCGAGCGCTCCGACGTCGAGCACGTCGAGCACGTCGAGCACGCCGACGTCGAACACGCCGACTCCGAGACCTCCGAGTACGGCGATCCGGTCGGCGAACTGGTGCGTGCGGCCGTGTCCGACCGGCCGCTCGAGGACATCGCCCACCTCATCACGCTGCTGGAACAGTCACCCGAGTACGCCGAGGCCACGGTCGCCGCCCTCCGCGCGGTCGGTGTGGGCCGGTCCGTGGAGGACGTCACCCGGCTGGTCGCCCTGTTGACCCGGCCGCCGCGCGACGCCGCCAGCGCGGACGAGGCGATCCGTGCCGCTGCCGAAAGCCGCCCGGTGGCGGAGGTGACCCGGCTGCTGGCACTGCTGCACCGGACCCCGCTGGAACCCCACTGCGGCGAGGAGGCGGTACGGGCCGCTGCCGCGGGCCGGCCCGTGGAAGAACTCGTGGACCTGATCGGCCGGTTGGCCGACGAGCAGCGGCGGACACGCGCGGAACCGCCGCAGCGGGAGCCGGCGCCGCAGCCGGCGGAGGCCGCGGAGGGCCTGGATACGCACAGTGGTCCGGTCGGGCTCGTCGAGGCTCCCTCCCGGGGCCTGCGTCGGACGGGCCGCCCCGTCTACCGTCGGCAGTACCGGGCGCCGGATCCGGCGACGATGCCGGTAGCGCGGCCGGTTCGGTTCGCCGTCCTGGCTCTCGGCGCGTGCGCCGTGCTCAGTTTCCCGCTGGACCGGGACGGAGCGTCCGCCCCGGTCTACGGATTCGCCCTCGCCGTGTCGGCCGTGTGCGCGCTGCTGGCGTTCGCGCTGACCGTACGGCCGAGCGTGCCGATGCTCGCGGCGGCGGTCGTGGTGCCGGCGGCGCCGGCCGCGGGCCAGTTGTTCGAGGGCAGGGTGGACTCGGCCGAACTGTCCCGGGTGTTGGACCTCCCCCTGGCCCCTGCCTGGCTCGCCGGTACGGCCGCCGTGTGCGCGTCCCTGGTGGCGTTGACGGCCCTGGTCGCCTGCCTGGCGGTACAGCCGCCGCGCCGCCCGACGCCACGGCCGATGGCCGAGGCGCAGCGAGTGCGGGACTGACCCGGCACCGCGCTCTTCGTCCACCCGCCCTGGTCACCGACAGCCCCGCTGATCACCCGACGGAACGAGAGCATCCACTACCTCGACCTCGTCAGGGAGCTGTGCACCGCCCGCGCCCGTAGGCGGCAGGCCGCCTTACCTTGGTGCGCGCCGCGACCGGGCGCGCACGCTTCTCGGCTAGTGCTCGGAGGGATCCGGTCCGCGTTCGTCCTGTGTGTCGGGCGCGGGGCGGCGCGCCTTGGCCGTGCTCTTGAGGCGTTCCAGCGTGCGGGTGAGCTGCTGGAACGGGGACGTGGGGTGCGCGGCGGGCGGATGTGGCGGCTCGGAGACCGCGGCCGCGGACTCGCGGTACGCGGCCAGCGCCTCGTGGGCCCGTTCGGCGGCCTCCCGGTACAGGTCCCGGGACTTCGTCATGGCGTCGAGCGCCTCGGCGTACATGGTCACGAGCTTGCGCTCGCGGGCGAGCTCCTCTTCGAGGGTCAGCAGCTGCCACTGCTCGCGCAGCGCGGTGAGGGCGTCGACGGCACCGTCCGGCAGCGGTCTGGGCGAGGTGGCGAACCGGGTCAGGGCGTCGATCAGTTCGGAGGGCTCCGAGCCGTCGAGGAAGACACTGCGTACGGAGAAGTCGTCCCCGGTGTAGTCGGGCGGGGCCGGAGTTCCGGGCAGGACCACGGCGCCGCCCCGGGGCACCTGCACGCCGATCTCGCGCAGGGCCCAGTTCACGGCGCGCAGCTGGTGCGGTGCGGCGCGGTGCTCCACCACGCGGTGCCGCAGACTCTCCGGCAGCAGCCGGGCCAGCGGCAGACGGCCGCGTTCGTCCGGCGTCATCGCCTCGTGGACCACGACGTTGACGGCCCAGCTGCCGCGCACGGCGTCCCGGAGCACGCGCCGCATGGCCTTGTCGTCGGCGGGGAGGTGGTTGACGTCCCGGAAGCGCAGGCCGGTGGCGGCGTCGTGGTCCCAGCCGGTATCCGCCGCGTCGGGCCAGAACACGGTGGCGGGGGAGGGCCACCGCTGGTCCCACGGACTTTCCGCCTCCGCCGTCAGCACCCATTCGTGCCCGCCGCCCGAGTCGGCCGCGATCGTGAGCCGGGCCCGCACGGTCACCCCCTCCGAGACCCGCCAGCGGGCTTCGAAGAGCGGCTCCCGGCCGCCCTCGGTCTCGGTCTCGGGTTCGAGGTGGTCGTCGATGGTCCCGGCGTCCTTGAGGTGCTGAAGACGGCGCCGGATGACGTCCTGCGGATCGGGTCCGATGTGGCGGCCACGGGCCAGCCACACCGTGGGGGGAAGCGTGGGACGGACGGTGCGGGAGGTCGGCATGAGTCCAACTGGAAGCAGGGGCACGTGCGAGTACCAGTATCGCCGCCGTTCCTCGCCGCCGATCACGTGGGGTACCCGTAGTCGGTCGGCCGGGTGCGCGCTTGCTCCCCGCACCGCCAGGCCCCATCTGCGAGGACGTGGATCGTCCGAGATCGTGGGCAGGAGCACTCCGGACCACCTGGCTTCACGACAAGGAGTGACCTGGCCGACTGGACAAGAGCGTCGACCAGTTGCGGACCGAGGTGCCGGACGGGGAGTTCGTGGCCGTCGCGGTGGACCTCGGCACCGAGGAGGGCGCGGCCCGGGCCGTCGACGGCGGATACGTCGACTCCATCCTCCCGTAGCCCGTCCGGCGGCCCGCCGCACACGGGGTGTGCGACGGGCGCCCCGGACAGCGGGCGTTCACTCGTACCACGCGCGCGGCGGGACCACCACAATGGCTCACCGAACAGGGCCCGCCCACCATCCGCATTGGGGCGGGCCCTGTTCGCCGTACTGCGAACGAATCCAAGAGCATGACCCACGCGACGTTCTTCGTCCTGACCGTCGCCGTGCTGTGACGCCCCGCCGGCGTCCCTGCCCTTCGGTTCGCCCGGGCTTGTCTACCCGGCCTGCTGCGTGGTGATGGGCGCCTCCGTCGACTTGCTGCCCCTCGCGTTCGACTCGGGCTGGGCGCCGGCCACCTGCTGTGCCGCACCCGGCGCACGTACCGGAGCACCGCCTGCGGGGCGATGGCCCTGGCCGTACTCGGCCTGCTGATCCTCGCGGTGCGCCTCGCCGCGTTGCATCCGTGGCTCGGCGCCTCCGTCCTCGCCGTGGTCCTCGGCGGCACCCTCGGCCAGGCGGCCGTATCGGCGCCCCGTGTCAGCGAGCGGCGAGGTCGCGACCGCCCGCCCAGGCCGGCGCCGCGACCAGCCCCCGCACGAGACGACCCGGGACGGCACGCCGTCGGCCGGAGCGGTCGCACAGGACCGCTCCGGCCGACGGGACCGTTCGAGCCGTTCTAGTTCCTTACGCGCCGCTCTCCTTGAGCATGTCCTCACGCTCGACGAGCTTCACGCGCTCGCGGCCCTGCGGCTCGCCCAGCGCCTTCTCGGCGGCGTCCAGCTTGTACCAGCCCTCCCAGGTGGTGAAGCGGACTTCGCGCTCGGCGAGGAACGCGTCCACCGCCTCGGGAGCGGGCGAAGCCGGGGTGTGCAGGCGGCCGTTCGCGTGGTCGGCCAGCAGGTTGGACACCGTCTCGTTGGCGTCGCCCTTGGTGTGCCCGATCAGGCCCACGGGGCCGCGCCGGATCCAGCCGGTGACGTACGTCGACTGGAGGTGCTCGCCGCTCTCCTGGATGACCCGGCCGCCCTCGTCCGGAACCGTGCCCGAGTCGAGGTCCCAGGGCAGCTTGGGCAGTTTGTCGGACAGGTAGCCGACCGCGCGGTAGATCGCGGTGACGTCCCAGTCCTTGAACTCGCCGGTGCCCTTGACGTTGCCGGTGCCGTCCAGCGCCGTGCGCTCGGTGCGCAGGCCGGCCACCTTGCCGTCCTCGCCGAGGATCTCGGACGGCGACTCGAAGAAGTGCAGGAACAGTTTGTGCGGCCGGTCGCCGACATCGCGGATGGCCCAGTTCTCCAGGGTCTTGGCGACCATGTCGGCCTGCTTGTTGCCGCGCCGGGTCTCGATCGAGCCGGCGTCGTAGTCGATGTCCTCGGGGTCGACGATGACCTCGATGTTGGGGGAGTGGTCCAGCTCCCTGAGCTCCATCGGGCTGAACTTGGCCTGCGCCGGACCGCGGCGCCCGAACACGTGGACCTCGAGCGCCTTGTTGGCCTTGAGTCCGTCGTGGACGTTCGGCGGGATCTCCGTCGGCAGCAGCTCCTCCGCCGTCTTGGCCAGGATGCGCGCCACGTCGAGCGCGACGTTCCCGACGCCGAGCACGGCGACCTTCTCGGCCTGCAGCGGCCAGGTGCGGGGCACGTCCGGGTGGCCGTCGTACCACGAGACGAAGTCCGCCGCTCCGTACGAGCCGTCGAGGTCGGCACCGGGAATGGACAGCTCGCGGTCGGCCGTCGCGCCCGTGGAGAAGATCACGGCGTCGTAGAACGCCCGCAGGTCGTCCAGGCTGATGTCGGTCGGGTAGTCGACGTTGCCGAAGAGCCGGATCTGCGGCTTGTCGAGGACCTGGTGGAGGGCCTTGACGATGCCCTTGATGCGGGGATGGTCGGGGGCCACGCCGTAACGGATCAGCCCGAACGGGGCCGGCATCCGCTCGAAGAGGTCGATGGACACGCCGGGTTCGGCGGCCACCTCGGACTTGAGCAGGGCGTCGGCGGCGTAGATTCCGGCGGGGCCGGCTCCGACGATGGCTACCCGCAGGGGGCGGGGCATGGTCAGGTTCCCTTCGAGCGGTGATAGATCGACTCGGTGGGAAGCCTAAACTAAGGCAAGCCTAACTTGGTACGCGGGTCCGGTCTATGAGGTCATAACCTCACTTTATGAGTGGCCCGGCGTCCCGCGGCAGGGACTGTTCGGCCCAGATGACCTTGCCCTCGGGCGTGTAGCGGGTGCCCCAGCGCTCGGAGAGCTGCGCGACGAGGAACAGTCCGCGTCCGCCCTCGTCCGTCATGGCCGCGTACCGCAGGTGGGGTGAGGTGTTGCTGCTGTCGAAGACCTCGCAGATCAGGGTGCGGTCGTACAGCACACGGACCTGAATGGGCTCCCCGCCGTAGCGGATCGCGTTGGTGACGAGTTCGCTCAGCACCAGCTCCGTCGTGAACGTCAGCTCGTCCAGGCCCCACTGGGCCAGCCGACGGCTGACCGAGGCGCGTACCTCGGCGACGGCCGCCGGGTCGGACGGCACCTGCCACTCGGCGATCCGGTCGGCGGCCAGGGCCCGGGTGCGCGCCACGATGAGGGCGATGTCGTCGCTCGGCCGGGCCGGAAGGCGGGCGTCGACGACGGCCTGGCAGGTCTCCTCGGGCGATCGGCCGGCCTGTTCCAGCGCGGTGCGCAGCAGTTCGAGGCCCACGTCGATGTCGTGCTCGCGGTCCTCGACGAGGCCGTCCGTGTAGAGGACGAGCCGGCTGCCCTCGGCCAGTTCGAGGTCCACCGTCTCGAACGGCAGGCCCCCGAGCCCCAGCGGGGGACCGGCCGGCACGTCCGGGAACTCCACGGTGCCGTCGGGACGGATCAGGGCCGGCGGCGGGTGGCCGGCCCGGGCGATGGTGCAGAGCCGGGAGACCGGATCGTAGACGGCGTACAGGCAGGTCGCGCCGGTGACCGGGGCGCTCGATCCCTCCTCGGTCTCGTCCTGGTCGATGCGCCCGACCAACTCGTCGAGCAGCGAGAGCAGTTCGTCGGGCGGCAGATCCAGGGAGGAGAAGTTGTGCACCGCCGTACGCAGCCGGCCCATCGTGGCCGCCGCGTACAGCCCGTGGCCGACGACGTCGCCCACCACGAGCGCGACGCGCGCGCCGGACAGCGGCAGGACGTCGAACCAGTCGCCGCCCACGCCCGCCTGCGCGGGCAGATACCGGTAGGCGATCTCCAGGGCGTCCTGCTCGGGCAGGCTGCGCGGCAGCAGACTGCGCTGGAGCGTCACCGCCATGCTGTGCTCGCGCGTGTAGCGGCGCGCGTTGTCGATGGAGACCGCGGCCCGGGCGACCAGTTCCTCGGCGAGCTCCACCTCGTCGGAGTCGAAGGGTTCGGGCTTCTGGGACCGCCAGAAGCTGACCACGCCCAGCACCAGGGTGCCCGCCCGCAGCGGCACGGTGATCAGCGAGTGGATGCCGTACTCCACCACCTGGGCGGAACGCTCCAGGTCCTGTGCCCGCCAGCCCTGGGCCTCGCTCAGGCGCGGCTCGATGACGGCCTGCCCGGTGCCGAGACTGCGCGCCTGCGGAGCGGAGTCGACGAGCCGGATCTGCTCGCCCACCGCGTACAGCGGCGCGTCCTTGCGGATCCCGCTCGCCGCCGCGCGGCGCAGCGCTTTCCCCGCTTCCGGCTGCCCGCCGCTCAGTACGGCGCTGTACAGGTCCACCGAGACGAAGTCCGCGAACCGGGGCACGGCCAGCTCCGCCAACTCCTCGGCGGTACGGGTGACATCCAGACTCGTACCGATGCCCACCCCGGCGGCGTACAGCATGTTGAGGCGCTCGCGGGCCGCTTCGGCCCGGCCGGAGAGGGCGCGCAGCTCCGTGGAGTCGCGCAGGGTGGCGACGCTGCCGGGCGGGCCGCCCTGGCTGTCGGTGGACCGCTGGTTGATGGCCAGCAGCCGGTCCTTGACCAGGTGCACCTCGTCCGTGGCGATCCGCCCGGAGGCCAGCAGACCGGCCGTGTCGGGGGTGAGGCCGAGGTCGCGCACATGCCGTCCCTCGGCGTCGTCGGGCAGCTCGAGCAGGCGGTGCGCCTCGTCGTTGGCGAGCAGCAGCGTGCCTTCGCCGCCGACGATGAGGACTCCCTCGCGTACGGCGTGCAGCACCGCGTCGTGATGCTCGTACATGCGGGTCATCTCGTGCGGGCCCAGGCCGTGCGTCTGACGCAGCAACCGGCGGCTCACCAGCGCGGTGCCCGCCGTGGCGAGGGCGAGGCCCGCCGCGGCGGCTGTCAGCACCAGCGGCATCTGCTGGTTCGCGGCCCCGCCCACGCTCTCGGTCGTGATCCCCGCCGACACCAGGCCCACGACCTTGCCGTCGGCGGCCCTGACGGGCACCACGGCCTGCACCAGCGGGCCGATGGTCCCGTCGATCTCCTCCGTCACGGTGCGGCCGGCCAGCGCCGGGGCGATGGTCCCGACGAACTTCTTGCCGATGCGGTCCGGCCTGGGATGGCTGTAGCGGACCCCGTCGGTGTTCATGACGACGATGAAGTCCACCTCGGTCGCCTTGCGGGCCGCCTCGGCCCGCGGCTGAAGCACCGCCGACGGATCGGGACCGCGCAACGCCTCCACGGTGCCCGGTGCGTTGGCGAACGCCTCGGCGACGGCGACCGAACGGTTGCGGGCCTCCTTCGTGCTGTCGTGCCGTACCTGGAGCACCAGGGCCACCACCGCGGCCACGACCAGCAGCAGCACGATCACCACTTGCAGGACGAACACCTGACCGGCGACGCTGCGCCCGCTCAGCGCGGACCGCAGGTGCGACGTTCCTGTGTCGCGCTGCGGTGAGGGAGAGGGACCGGTTGTCTGTGAAGGACGGGGACCGCTGGGACGACGGTTCGGCCGGGCCCCGGATCGACCCAAGAGTCGCACCATGCGCCCATGTCTACACTGCCGGGCCGCGCGAGGCGAGAGGGCATCTCGTGGGGTGACAGGCCGCACTCCCGTCCGGACTGTCGGACGGCGGCGTCTGTCACCGCTCCGTACGGCGGGTGGCGAGCAGGAGCGCGATGTCGTCGGGGCGGTCGACGGTGTGCCGGGCCGTGGCGGTGAGCCGGTCGGCCACGCCCGCCAGCGAGCGGCCTCCCGGACGGGCGGCGGGAGCGCCGGCCCTGGACAGGGCGACGCGCAGCGCGGTGATGCCGTCGTCGATGTCGCCGCCGGGCCGCTCGACCAGCCCGTCGGTGTACAGCGCCAGGATGTCGCCGGGGTGCATCCGCAGCTCCGTCACCGGATAACGGGCGCGCGGGTCCACCCCCAGCACCACGCCGCCGGGCAGATCCAGCGCGTGCGTGCGGCCGTCGGGCCGGCGCAGCAGCGGCGGGAGGTGCCCGGCCCGGGCCACCCGGGCCAGCCCGGTGGCGGGGTCGAGGCGCAGGTAGCAGCAGCTCGTGAACAGCCCGGGATCCAGGTCGATGAGCAGATGGTTGGTGCCGCTCATGACCTCGTCCGGCGGCCGGTCGCCCAGCGCGAACGCCCGTACCACACTGCGCAGTTGGCCCATGGTCGCCGCCGCCTGCACCCCGTGCCCCTGGACGTCGCCGATGACCAGGGCCAGACCGTCCCCGGCCTCGACGACGTCGTACCAGTCCCCGCCCACCTCCATGCCCTGGGTGCCGGGCAGGTAGCGTCCGACGGTCTCCACCCGCGGGTGCGCGGACAGGCGCCGGGGGAGCAGGGCCTGCTGGAGCCCGCGGGCGAGCGCGGCCTCGTTCTCGTAGCGCTGCGCCTTCTCCAGGGCGTGGGCGATGAGCCCGGCGAGCGCGGTGAGCACCGTACGTTCCTCGGTGTCGAAGCTGCGCGAGCGGTCGAAGCCGAGGATGCAGGAGCCGACCGGCCGGCCGGAGGCGATCAGGGGCAGGAAGGCGCGGGCGCCCTCCGTCGCGTCCAGCGCGATGTCGGGGTAGGCCGCGGCCAGTTGCCGCATCGAGTCGAAGAACAGCGGGCGGCCCGTCGTGAGGGTCTCGACGCCGGGCAGGTGCGCGTCCAGGCCCACGCCCTCGAACGGGGCGAGGAACCCCGAAGGGAAGCCGGCCTCCCAGGCCAGGTACAGGTGCCGGTCCTGGAGCAGGTAGATGGCGAGCCGGCCGCCGCCGAACGCGGGCAGCAGCTCGCGCATCACCACGGCGGACACCTGGCGGGCGGTGACCGCCTCCGTCAGCGCGATGGCGAGGACGATGGGGCGGTACGCGGGCGCCGGCGCGGCGGCGACACCGGACGCGGCCGTGCCGACCTCGGGGGCGAGGTCGGCCGGGGCGGTGTCCGGAACGCGGCTTGCCGGGCGGATCGTGCAGGTCAGCTTGTCGGGGCCGGGGTGGACGGACAGGGACAGCCAGTCGCCCTCGGAGGGCCGCGGCGCGGCCTCGGGATCGGGCGCGGGCGGCCGCCGCACGTGGAAGTGCACCGGCTCCGGCGACAGCAGGGCGCCGCGCAGATGGTCCTCGACGTCGGGCCCGCAGATCCACGGCACCGCCTCCCACAGGGCGCTCCCCAGCAGCTCGGGCCGGGACCGGCGCAGCAGCTGGGCGGCGGGCGGATTCGCGTAGACGACCAGCCCCGCCCGGTCCAGACAGAACACCCCGTCCGGAAGCTGGTCGGCGGCAGCGTCGGCCACCGCGCCCGGGCCCGGATCGAGGACGATGCCCTTCACCGGCCCCGTATCGGGCCGTACCCCTGAAGGGGCGGCGTCGTGGTACGTGCTCCACAGGTCCATCAGCCGCAGCGCGCCGTCCGCGGCACGCAGGTACAGCGGCAGAGGCGGCGGCCGGCCGGCGGCCGTCCCGCGCAGCGCGGCCAGAACGCGGTGCGCGTCGGAGGGGGACACGGCCTGCGCGAAGGCCTCGCAGGTTCCGGGAAATCCGGCAGGCGGCGCGCCCAGCAGGGCGTGCAGACCCTCGTCCAGGGTCACCGCGGCCGTGGCCGGATCCCAGGCGAACCGCCCCATGCGCTCCACCCGCGAACGCGCGGCCGACGGCCGCACGCACACGGGGTCGCCCTCCCAGACGACGGACTCGTCACCTCCCCCCTCCAGGCTCCGCAGGGCGGCCCCCAGATCCTGGGCCAGCGCGGCCATGCGCTCGCGGGCGGTCAGCACCTCGGCCGCGTCCGCGACGGAGGGGCGCAGGACGGTGAGGACGCCGAAGCGGTCCGGGCCCGCCACGACCGGCACGTAGAGGGAGCCGAACTGGAACGGCAGACCGGCCGCGAACTGGGGGTAGCGGCGCATCGTCTCCGTGGCGTTCGGCAGCACCACCTGGACGCCCAGCCGATGGGCGTCCGCGGCGGGGAACGGACTGTCCACATGCAGCCGCCACCAGGGGCGGAACAGGGGGCCCGGCAGTCCGGCGAGCACGGCCAGCCGCAGCAGTCCGGGCGGGCGGGAGCGCAGATATACCCCTCCCGCCAGGCCGCCGGCCGCGTTGACCGCCTCCGTCGAGGAGTCGATCAGCAGGTCCGTCAGCCGTCCGGGCGTCGGATGTGGCGCTTCGGCGCTCCCAGTCATCGGCCCTACCTGTCCGTGCGCCGTCACACGGGCGACTACACAGCCAGAATGCGCCCCCCGGCCCCCGGAGCGCATCCGGGCGGACCCGGGTGACAGGTTCCGGCTCCCACCGGGTGCCCCGTTTGCGCGGGGCGCCGAGGAGCAGGGCGATCGAGGCGCGGCCCGGGCCGATCCGTGGGCACCCGGGGGAGCATGGGCAACGCCGCGCTGATCGTCATCGACATGATCAACACCTACGACCACGACGACGCCGAACTGCTTCTGGAGTCGGTGCGGACCGTGGTACCCGTGGTGGCCGGCCTCCTCGACCGCGCGCGCCGCTATGGTGTGCCCGTCATCTACGTCAACGACAACTTCGGCGAGTGGCGCTCGCACCACGGCGAACTCCTCACCAAGGCCCTGGACGGCCCGTACGGGCACCTCGTCGAGCCGCTGCGCCCCGACGACACCTCCCTGTTCGTGGTCAAGGCCCGCCACTCGATCTTCTTCGAGACACCGCTCAACTACCTGCTCGGCCAGCAGGGCATCGACCGGCTCGTGCTGTGCGGCCAGGTCACCGAGCAGTGCGTGCTGTACTCGGCCCTCGACGCGCACATCCGCCACCTGCGGGTGATCGTTCCGCGTGACGCCGTCGCCCACATCCACGCCGACCTGGCCGACGCCGCGCTGTGCATGATGGAACGCAACATGGACGCGCGGGTGTGCGACAGCGGCGATCTGTGGGCCGGCTGACGGGCCGGCTGCCCGTGGTCCCGAAGGGCCGCATGCGCGCCCGCCCTGATAGGTGCATCCGGCACCATTTCCTACGCTGAGGCAACGGCCGGGCGACGCCGCGATGGCGCAGGTCATGGCTTCGCCAAGTCCATGCGGCTCCTTGGCCGCATGTTCACCAACTCCCCTGATGTGCTCGTCGACCCGGGCGGAGAATGATCAGCGGCCGGTGTCCCGGTACGGGAACCGCCACCTCTCCCCCCTCATCGCATACTGCTCAACAAGGAACAAACATGGCTGAGTTGACCCGCCGCAGACTCCTGGGCTCGGCCGCGGGCACGCTGGGCGGCGCCGCGGCGCTCTCGCTCCTTCCGCCGAGCGTCCAGCAGGCCGTCGCCGCCGAGCCGCCGAAGAACGGCTCGCTGCGCGACATCGAACACGTCGTCATGCTGATGCAGGAGAACCGGTCGTTCGACCACTACTTCGGCACCCTGTCGGGCGTCCGCGGCTTCGCCGACCCGAACGCGCTGCGGCTCGACACCGGGCGCTCGGTCTTCTACCAGCCCGACGCCGAGAACCCGACGGGATACCTGCTGCCCTTCCACCTCGACACCCACACCTCGAGCGCGCAGGCGATACCGTCCACGAGCCACGCCTGGTCGGTGCAGCACGAGGCCTTCAACGGCGGCAGGATGGACCAGTGGCTGCCGGCCCACCGCAAGGCCGACGGCGTCAACGGCCCCTACGTCATGGGCTACTACACCCGCGAGGACATCCCGTTCCAGTTCGCGCTGGCCGAGACCTTCACGATCTGCGACAACTACTTCAGCTCGGTCTTGGGCCCCACCTGGCCCAACCGTCTGATGTGGATGACCGCGAGCATCGACCCCGACGGTACCCACGGCGGACCGATCACCGGCAACGTCGCGCGGACGCCGTACCGCTGGACGACGTACGCCGAACGCCTGCAGGCCGCCGGGATCAGCTGGAAGGTGTACCAGCAGGACGACGACTACGGCTGCAACATGCTGGAGCGGTTCCAGACGTTCAAGGACGCGCAGCCGGGCTCCGACCTGTACGAGCGGGGCGTGCGACCGCAGCCGGAAGGCACGTTCGAGGACGACGCCCGCAATGACCGCCTCCCGGCGGTGTCGTGGATCATACCGACGAGCTATCAGTCGGAGCACCCCCACTACCTGCCCGCGGCCGGCGCCGACTTCGTCGCCTCCAAGATCGAGGCCATCGCCGCCAACCCGAAGGTGTGGCGCAAGACCGCGTTCATCCTCAGCTACGACGAGAACGACGGCCTGTTCGACCACGTGGTCCCGCCGACCCCGCCCGCGGGCACGCCCGGCGAGTTCAACAAGGGGCTGCCGATCGGCGGAGGCTTCCGGGTCCCCGCCGTCATCGTCTCGCCCTGGACCGTGGGCGGCTGGGTCGCCTCCGAGGCCTTCGACCACACCTCGGCGCTCCAGTTCCTGGAGAGCTTCACCGGTGTGGCGGAGCCCAACATCACCGACTGGCGGCGGTCCACCTTCGGCGACCTCACCTCGGCCTTCCGCTTCTCCGGCGCCAGTCCGCGTCCGCCCCGGCTCCCCGAGGACACCGCCGGGCAGCTGGAGAAGGCGAAGGAGGAGGTGGCGACGCTCCCCAAGCCCACCCTGCCGGGCGCCGACCAGCGGTTCCCGCACCAGGAGCACGGGCGCCGCCCGCACGTGTAGGAAGCATCGCGCAAGGCGGACTGGGCCGCTGGGACGTCGGCTTCACCCGGATGGCGCTCCCGCTGAGATGTGCGGCCGAACATGGGGTCTCCTGGAGGGGCAGCCGTCGAAGGAGGAGTCCCCCATGTACGAAATGTGCGTAGGTCCGGAGACCGAGACGGGTGCGCTGGTCTGGCACGTGATGGAACGGCATCAGTCCAGCAGCCTGTGTGGCGTCGACATATCCGGCGACGCGCGAGCCGCCGGGACCGAGACCGACCGTCACTGTCTGCCCTGCATGGCACGGTTCCAGGAGTACCTGGACACCGGGAGCGGTGTGCAGTCGCGGTGACCCGCGTTCCCAGTTCCGGGCGGGTGGTCCCGCGGCAGCCGCGGGACCACCCGCCCGGTGCGGGCTACTTCGGCAGACCGGCCGGGTCGCTCGCCCAGCGGGTGTTCGGCTGCTGCGCCAGGCGGAAGGTGAGCGTGCCGCCCAGGAGAGTCAGGCGCGGGCCCGTCCAGGAGGCGTCGTGGGCGCGTCCGTCCAGCCGCACCGCGTCGACGTACAGATGCGTGGCGTCGGCGGCCGGCGCCTTGATCGTGATGTCGCTCGCGCCCGCCCGGTCCAGGACGGCCTTGGTGAACACCGGCGCGCCCAGCAGGAGGTTCGCGCTGCCCGGCGTCTGCGGGTACAGGCCGAGGGCGGCGAAGACGTACCAGGCGGACATGGTGCCCAGGTCGTCGTTGCCCGGCAGGCCCGAAGGGCCGGTGCCGTAGACCGTGTCCAGGATCTGCCGGACCGTCTCCTGTGTCTTCCACGGCCGGCCCAGGGCGTTGTAGAGCCACGGGGCGTGGATACCGGGCTCGTTGGTGGCGTCGTAGCGCAGCGGGTCACCGCCGCGCAGCGACCAGGAGCCGTCGGGCCGGTGGAAGAACCCGTCCAGACGGGACGCCGCCACGTCCCGCCCTCCCATGGCCTCGGCGAGTCCCCGCACGTCCTGCGGCACCATCCAGGTGTAGGTGGCGCTGGTGCCCTGGGCGAAGCCGACGTCGGTGCTCGGGGTGAAGGGGGTCCGCCAGGAGCCGTCGAGGTCGCGGGCCTGGATGTAGCCGCCGTCCGTCGTCGCGTCGGGGTTGAAGACGTTGCGCCACGAGGTGGCCCGTTCCCCGAACGCCCTGGCCTGCGCGTCCCGGCCCAGCAGGCGCGCCCAGTCGGCGAGCGCGGAGTCGGCGACGGCGTCCTCCAGTGTCTCCGCCGCCCCGCCCCAGCAGTGGCACACGTCCTGGGCCGCGTAGTGGGAGTCCAGGTACTGGGCCAGATTGGGGCGTTGGCCCACGCACTGGCCGGGGCAGCCGGCGTCCGACAGCCCGTCCGGATGGGGCACGGTCGCCTGGCGCACCAGGGAGTCGAAGGCGCCCTCGTAGTCGAAGTCGCGCACGCCCATGGCGTAGAAGGTGGCCAGGGTCGCCGCCGACGGGTCGCCGGTCATGACGTGGGTCGCGCCGCTGATGTGCACCCAGCGGTCCCAGACCCCGCCGTTCTGCCGCGCGAAGTTGTACAGGGACTGCGCGAAGTCACCCGCGACCTTGGGTTTCAGCAGGGCGAGCAGCTGGATCTGGGCCCGGTACTGGTCCCAGCCGGAGAAGTTGCTGTACTGCGCGCCCTGCCGGGACGTCACGCGGTGGACGGCCTGGTCCATGCCCCGGTAGCGGCCGTCCGTGTCGCTGATCAGGTTGGGCTGCATGAAGGAGTGATAGAGCGCCGTGTAGAAGGCCGTACGGCGGGCCTCGGTGCTCCCCTCGACGCGGACCGTGCCCAGCTCGCGGTCCCAGGCCCGGGCACCCGCCTCGGCGACCTGGGCCACGCCGGCCTGCGGCGGGATCTCCTCGCGCAGGTTGGTCTCGGCCCCGGCGAGACTGACGTAGGAGATGCCGATCCGCATGCGGACATCGTTGTCGGCGCTCGGGTCGAAGCCGACCCAGCCGCCGGAGCCGCGCCCCGCGCGGTCCGCTCCGGTCGCGTATCCCTCGCCGCCGGACGCGGACGTCGCTCCGGGGGAGAGGGTGCCGTCCTTCCAGGTGCCGACGGAGGAGAAGGCGCGGTCGAAGGACGCGCTGAAGTACAGCTTGTAGTAGCTCTTGCGGTTGTTGACGCCGCCGTTGGCCCGCCGGCCGCAGAAGGCGCCGGTGTGCACCCAGCCGGTCACCTTGCGCCGGTCGGCGTCGATGTCGATGTGCGCGTTCTCGCTGCCGTTGAGGGAGTTGGAGACGCGGAAGAGCAGATTCGCCGGCCGGTCGCCCGGGAAGCTGAAGTCGGCGACGCCCGCGCGCTTGCTGACGGCCAGGTCCGCGGCGGCGCCGGAGGCGAGGCCGAGGGTGTAGCGGCCGGGCGTGGCCTTCTCGTCGGCGTGCGAGAAGTCCGCCGCGTAGACGGCGTCCTTGGTGTCCGCCGAGGGCGATGAGGTGACGTCACCGACGAACGGCATGATCGGTACGTCGCCTGCGGCTCCGGGGTTGCAGCCGGCGCCGTTGACGTGCGTCAGGCTCAGGCCCCGGATGCGGGTGGTGTCGTACTGGTATCCGTTGGCCGCTCCCGTGCTGGTCTGATCGCCGGTCGTGCTGGTGGGGGACCAGGCGATCATGCCGAACGGCAGGGTGGCGCCGGGATAGGTGTTGCCGCCGTTCGCCGAGCCGAGCAACGGGTCCACGAACGTGGAGGGCCGGGGTGCCGCGTCGCTGGTCGCGACGGCCGGGGCCGGGGTGCCGATGGCGAGGGCCGTGGCGAGGATCGCGGCTGCTGAGCGTGCCGTGACACCTCTCGAGGCGCGTATGCGGTGCAGGCGCATGTGCGGAGATCACCCTTCGTCGACGGTGGTTCGGGGCGGCCGGGGCGCCGGATCCGCGCTCGGCGCCCTTCGGGCCGGACGCAAGGGTAGGAAGCCGCCTTGTGCGCTTCGCGAGGCGTCCCCGTCGTACCGGTGAAGGTGGGGTGAATGACGCGTGAGGCTACGGGCTGGTTACGTTGTCCGCAAACCTTGATGGACGGAGGGTGATCTCCTCATGATGAACGCATGACGACTGGCTTGCGGGCCATGACCCGACTGACGGACTGGCCGGACCTCGTGGAGGCCCCGCCCAGTTGTGGCACGGGTCGCGCACTGCGCACCGACGGCGCCGAGATCGCGCACTTCCATTCGGACCGGGCTGTCGACGTGCATCTCTCGGCACCGGCGATCTGGCGTCTGCGGGGCGACTTGAAAGGCTCGACCGCCATTCGGCTTGTGCCCGGTTCCCACTGGGTGACCGTCCACCTGGAGTGCGAGTCGGACATCGACCTGCTGATGACCTTGGTGAGCGTCGCCCTCAAGGCCCACCAGGGGGCCTCCGCTGTCGACGGCGTGTCACCCGCGCGGTGCAACGATCACCGAGGTGTGACGATCGGTCAGTGAGCCGTGCCGGCCGGTGCTCGAAAGCGGCCGGCCGGCCCGGCTGTGACGACGCGTCAGCCGTGGAAGTTGATGTACCCGTTGCCGTCGGGGTCGGATCCGCTCTTCGTGTAGGAGTGCGCGTCGGCCCGGCTGCCGGAAGACTTGACCAGGTAGATGGTGTCCTTGTCGTTGTTCCAGATGAAGTTGCAGTTCTGGCGGTAGACGACGTTGTTCGCGTCGGAGTCGGTGCCCCTGCCGCCGCGCAGCTTCACGTAGTCGCCGGGCTGCAGATAGTGGCTGGCGGGGAAGACGAAGCGGTTGCCGGCGGCGTCCTTGACGACATAGCCCTTGAGGTTGACGGTCGTCGCGGACGAGTAGTTCTTGACGGTCAGGTACTCGCTCTTGGTGTTGCCGGTGGAGCAGTTGTTGGAGTCCGAGCCGGGCGCGTCGTACTGGACGCCCTTGACCTTCAGCGCCGACGAGTATTCGGCGGCCTGTGCCGGAGCGGCCGTCACGGCCGCTATCAGACCGGCGGCGGTGGCCGTGGCCGCCAGGACATGGCGCATACGCATGAGGAAACCCCCCTGTTGTGCGAATAGAGCGACAGGAGCCTACATCTTTGGTGAAGGTCAGATGATGTGATCGTGTAGGGAATGTGAAGGCGGAAGGGGTTCCTGTGGGCATGGAGGCGCAGGAGAGTGCCCAGGGCAAAGACCCGGCGCACGCGGCCGAAGGGGCCGATCCCAGGCGGTGGAAAGCGCTGTGGGTGACGCTGGTGGCCGGATTCATGAGCCTGCTGGACGTGACGATCGTCGCCGTGGCCCTGCCGTCCATGCGGGAGGACCTGCACGCGTCGGCACCCGCCATCCAGTGGGTCGTCTCGGGGTACGCCCTGGCGTTCGCCCTCGTCCTGGTGACCGCGGGGCGGGTGGGCGACGCGATCGGCAGGCGCCGTGTCTTCCTGCTGGCGCTGACGGCCTTCGTGGTGTGCAGCGCGGCGGCGGGCGCGGCCGGCTCGATCGGGCTGCTGGTGGCGGCCCGGCTGGCCCAGGGCGTTGCCGCGGGGTGTCTCGCTCCGCAGAACTCCGCCCTGATCCAGCAGATGTTCCGGGGTGCCGAACGCGGCCGGGCCTTCGGTCTCTTCGGGGCCACCGTCGGCGTCTCCAGCGCGGTCGGCCCGGTCACGGGCGGGCTCATCCTCATGCTCGCCGACGGGCCGCAGGGATGGCGCTGGATCTTCCTCGTCAACGTACCCGTCGGTGCGCTCGCGCTCGTGCTGGGACTGCGGCTGCTGCCGAAGCTCCCACCCGGCCGCGGTGAACGGCTCGACCTGCCGGGGGTCGCGCTGCTCGGCGCCGGGGTGCTGGCGCTGATGCTGCCGCTGGTGATGGCGGAATCCGGCGGTGTCCAGCGGCTGTGGTGGCTTCTCCTGGTGGGCGCGGCGCTGCTGGTGGCCTTCGCCCGCTGGGAACGGCGTGTCGGCTCGCGGGGCGGGCAGCCCCTGCTCGATCCGCGGCTGGTCACCGCCACCCGCGGATACGCCGCCGGGGCCGCCATCGCGACCCTGTACTTCGTCGGCTTCAGCGGTGTGTGGCTGGTGTTCGCCCTCTACTTCCAAAACGGTGAGGGGTATTCGCCGCTGCGGTCCGGGCTGGCGGTGACGCCGTTCGCCATCGGGTCGGCCGTCGCCGCGGTGGTGGCCGGACGCCTGGTGGAGCGGCTGGGCCGGCTGCTGACCGTGTGCGGACTCACCGCCGTGGTCCTCGGCCTTGGCGCGACGGCGCTGATCCTGCGCTTCGTTCCCGGCGACACCGCGGTGTGGCTCGCGGCTCCCGCGCTGTTCGTCGGCGGCATGGGCAGCGGCTGCGTCATCTCGCCCAACGTCACGATGACCCTGCGGGAGGTGCCGGTACGGATGGCGGGAGCCGCGGGCGGCGCACTCCAGACCGGGCAGCGGCTCGGCGGGGCCATCGGCACGGCCGCCCTGCCGGGACTCTTCTACCTGGTGCTGAGCGCGGGCGGCGACGACTACCGGTCGGCGATCGCGATCGCCCTCGGCTCCGGCATCGCGGCGGTGCTCGCCGCGCTCGCGGCGGCGGTGCGCGACTGGCTGCGGGACCGCAGCGCGCGGCAGCGGTCGTGCCCGCCCGAGGTGTCCCACAGCCCCGTGCACGCGAGTCAGAGCTGACCCTTTTCAGGCGCGGGACCCCACGGCATGAGTGAGCCGTACGCGGCGATAAGGTCCCCGCATGATTCACGCAGACGTGGGGATCGTGCATCCCGGCTCCATGGGAGCCCGCGTTGCCGCGCAGGCCGTGGCAGCGGGCGCCACGGTGTGGTGGCTGCCGCAGGAACGTTCGGTCGCCACGCGGGAGCGGGCCGCCGAGCTGGGCCTCAGGCCCGCCGGCAGCATGGCGGAGCTGACCGCCGAGTGCGCCGTGGTCCTGAGCGTGTGCCCTCCGGCCGCCGCTCTCGACGTCGCCCGGCAGGTGGCGGCCACCGGCTTCGACGGGATCTACGTCGACGCCAACGCGGTCAGCCCACGGCGTACGGAGCAGATCGCCGAGGTGGTGGGGAGCAACGGGGCGACCCTGGCCGACGGAGGCATCACCGGGCCGCCGCCCCGAGAGGCCGGCACCACGCGGCTGTACCTGTCGGGTGACGACGCGGCCATGGAGACGGTCCGGACGTTGTTCGACGGCACCCTGCTGACCCCGGTCGTCCTGGCCGGTCCGGCAGGCCGGGCGTCGGCGCTCAAGCTGGCCTTCGCCGCCTACAACAAGATCTCGTACGCACTCGCCGCCCAGGCCTGCGCCCTGGCCGACGACCACGGGGTCCTGGACGATCTCCGCGACCTCGCCGCGCACCTGCTGCCCGGCACTCCGCTGGCCGGGCCGCGGCAGCTGGCGAGCGCGGGTCCCAGGGCCTGGCGCTGGGAGCCGGAGATGAGGGAGATCGCCGAGGCCTGGCGTGCGAGCGGCCTGCCCGGTTCCTTCGCGGATGCGGCGGCGGAGACCTTCGAGCGGTGGGAGGCCCACAAGGACGACCGGACGGTGACGAGTGAACGGCTGATCGCCGACCTCAGGGGGCGAGGGCCGGGGGAGACAACCTGACGGTCAGGTCAGTTCCACAGCTGATACGTCACCACCCGCTCCAGCCGCTCGGGCCGGTCGGCGGTGTAGGTGATCTTCATCCGGTCGTAGCGTTGCTGGTGCGGATGCTTGGTCCACTTCTCGGGGTGGTCGAGCCGGACGACGACCGGATACGAGTGGAACCGGCCCGCCGCGCAGTCGTTCACGAGGTTGCGGCCCTTGGCCACCGCCTTGTCCGTGTCCCACTGCGACCAGCGCAGTGAGGTGAGGCGGCTGTTGCCGTCACCGCAGGCGAGGACGAAGTCGGCGGGGCGTACGTGGGGCTTCCAGAGACAGTCGACGAGCACGGTGTCCTTGGACGGCTGTGCCACGGCGTGCACCGCCGACGGTGCCGCCCCGGGGGCGGCGGAGGCCGTACCCATCGTCGCCGCGAACGCCACGGCCGCACAGAGCGTGACCGCCTTGGTCACCCTGAGTCTCACCATGTCCGCTCCCGGCCGTTCGTGCCCGCGCCTGCCGGTACCGACGGTACGACCGTGACGGGGGACGCACCACTCGAACGGAGCAACGTGGCGTCCCCGGCCGTCCGCCCGACGGCCGGGGACGCCGATGGACCTAGTCCGCCGTCGCCGCGGTCACGTCCGTGACCGTCCAGCGCTGGTTGGCGCCGGAGTTCGGTGACCACGTCGTGACGGCCGCGCCCTCGTTCGTCGCCTGGCCGCCGACCTCCAGGAGGCGTCCGGTGGCGGCGTTGACCAGGGTCCAGGTTCCGTCACCGGTGGTCGACATGATCCACTCGGTGGCGGCGTCCCGCTCGCCGGTGTCGGCCTCCACCACGGGGACGTTGTCCCGCACGGCCAGGCGCTTGTCCTCGGCCGGGTTGGTGAAGACGTACCGCTGGCGGGCGCCGGTCTCGCCGTACCGGCCGCTCAGCTGCCACTGCTGGGCGGTCGTCCCGTTGCCCGCGCCGATGACCAGGTTCGTGCCGTTGCCGGCGACGGTCACCGCCTTGCCGCTCTGCACGCCGGTCAGGGTGTAGTCGTGGCCCTTCTTCAGCAGCGGGGCGTCCTTCGCGACGCCGGACACACCCTTGACGACGAAGGACGTCACGGACTGCGCGGGCACGGTGAAGGTGGCCCGGCGGTCGCCGACCTTGATCGGCGCGTGCCGCTGGAGCTTGCCGTCGGCGTCGGTCACGACGGGCGTGACGGTCGCGTACCGGCTCACCTCACGGAACTTGGACAGGTCCACGGTGACCGTGCGGGCCTCGGTGGTGCTGTTGACGTGGACGAGCGAGGCGCCCTTGCCGTCCTTGGTCACCGCCGCCGCGCTGGAGGTGTCGTTCGTCTTGATCAGCCGGTCGCCCGGCTTGATGAAGTGGGTGAAGTTGCGGGCGGTGTCGAACTTCGTGTTCGTGTAGATCGGGCAGGACTCGAGGGTGTCCTTCGACGTGCAGCTGAACGGCAGCTGGATGCTGCCCCAGTTGCCGCCCTTGGCGGACTCGCCGCCGGGCTTCATGTTGTCGTAGTCCTCGACGGGCTGCCAGAACACCCAGGCGCTGGGCTCCAGTTCGCGCAGGTCGTTGACGATCTGCTGGGCGAGGCCGAGACCGGGCCGCATGTCCGTGAAGCTCTGGCCGTCGCCCCAGTCGCCCTCGACCTCGCTCATCCACAGCGGCTTGTCCGCGGCCTTGGACAGGTCCCGCGCGGTGGTGCGCTGACCGGTGCCGTAGGTGTGGACGTTCATCTGGTCGACGAGGTCGCGGGACTCCTGCGAGTACGTGTTCCAGTTCTGCGCGAAGATGGACGGGTTGGTCTCGTCCATCGCCGAGATCTCCGCCTTGACCTTCGCCTTCTTCAGCTCCGGTGCCAGCGCGGCGAGCACTTTCTGCTGGAGCTCGGGGCCGATGTGGGCCCCCTCCTGACGGCCGCCGACCGGTTCGCCGTCCGCGCCCAGGCGGGTGCTCCAGTAACCGGTGTTGGGCTCGTTGAACGGGTCGACGGTGTCGACCTTGATGTCCTCCGCCTTCTCCAGCCGCTTGGTCGCGCCGGCCATGTAGGCGGCGAAGTCGTCGACCGAGTCAGCCTTCAACTGGTCGGCGTTGGCGTCGAATCCGCCGGATACGTAGCCGCTCTCGGTCATGAACCAGGGCGGGGAGTTGCTGAAGGTCTCCCAGTGGGTGATGTCCTTCTTGATGCGGTCCACCCACCAGCGCTGGGTGGCGTCGGCGTCCTTGTTCCAGTCGGCGGGATCGTCGGCGCTCCACCAGTCGGTGTCCTCGCGGGTGGTGCCCGCGGGCGCCTTCCACCAGCCCTCGACCGCGCCACCGGCGCGCAGGTAGTCCTTGACGTCGGGAGCGTTGCCGCCGCCGATGTTGTAGCGGGCGATGTTCAGCGCCAGGCCGTCGTCGCCGAAGAGAAGCTTCGCCAGCTTCTCGCGTATCTCAGGCGGGTAGTCGCCGGTGGCGTTGGCGAACCAGACCAGGCTGGTGCCCCAGCCCTCGAACTTCTCCTGCTGGTACGACGGGTCCGGCTGCACGGTGACGGAGGCGGCGGCCTCGGCCTGCGCGGGGACGCTGAGCAGGGCGGCCCCGGTGGCCAGGGCCGTCAGGGCGGCTGCCCCGAGGAACCGTCTGCTGCGGGTACGGCGTGCCATCGATGTGCTCCCAACTGAAGTGTGGTCGCTGTCGTGGCCCCTCCCGCCACGCGAGCGGGAGGGACGGCCCTCGAACGGGTGCGTGCCGTCCGAGGAGTCGTGGGTGCGCGGGTGCGCCCGGTGCTGGGCCTCAGCCGGTGGGCTGTCGCAGTACGGCGACGGCCCTTGGCCCGAGGGTGAGCGTGCCGTCGGCGCCTGCGGTGCCGAGCAGGACATCGCCGGTGAGACCGGGCACCGGCACGGCGCTGTCGGTGCGGTTGACCAGGAACAGGAACCGGCTGTCGGCGCCGCGGCGCACGGTCAGTTCGACCAGTCCGCGTACGTCCGTGGGCAGTTCGCTCTCCACGCCGGCCGGCCCGAGCAGGCGCGGCAGCAGGGCGGTGAGCCCCGCGACGCCGAGCCGCGTGGACACGTAGGCGGCCGAACCGCCGCCCGTCCGCCGCCGGGTGACGGCGGGTCGGCCGGCCTGTACGCCGGTGCGGTAGTGGGCCAGGACCTGTGTCTGAGGGTCGGTGACCGTGATCCGGTCGGTCCACAGGCTGCCGGTGGTGGCGTCGTCCAGTTCGACCGTGTCCCCGGACAGCAGCGGGCCGAACTCCTCGACGCGGATGCCGAGCAGATCGCGCAGGGCGCCCGGGTAGCCGCCGAGCCAGATGTGGTCGTTCTCGTCGACGACCGCCGAGAAGTACGTGGTGATCAGATGGCCGCCCTGCTCGGCGTAGCGCGTGAGCTCCTTGGCGAGGTCGGCGGGGACCATGTGCAGCACGGGGGTGATCAGCACCTGATGGCGGGTCAGGTCGGCGCGGGTGGTGACGAGGTCGGCGCGGATGCCGAGGCCGAGCAGCGCCGAGTACCAGTCGAGCGCCTCCTGGCGGTAGTCGAGCAGGGCGGTGGGGTGGGAGTCCTGCTCGCTCGCCCACCACGACTCCCAGTCGTAGAGGATCCCGACCCGGGCAGGCTCCCTTTCCGACCCGGCGACGGGGGCGAGGGTCCTGAGATCCGCGCCGAGGCCCACCACCGCGCGGAACAGCTCGCTGTCCTCACCGGCGTGCGGGACCATCGCCGAGTGGTACTTCTCGGCGCCGGCCGCCGACTGCCGCCACTGGAAGAAGCACACCGCGTCGGCGCCGTGCGCCACGTGCAGCAGCGAGTCTCGGGCCAGCTCGCCGGGCCGCTTGGCGACGTTGACGGGCTGCCAGTTGACGGCGCTGGTGGAATGCTCCATCAGGAACCAGGGCCGGCCGCCCGCGATGCCGCTGGTGAGGTTGGCGGAGAAGGACAGCTCGTCGCGGTCCTGCGGGCCGGGGTGGACGTAGTGGTCGTTGGAGACGAAGTCGATCTCCTCAGCCCAGTCCGGGTAGTTCATGCCCTTCGTTCCGGGCGTCACCATGAAGTTGGTGGTGACGGGCACATCCGGCGTGAGCTCGCGCAGGATGTCCCGTTCGGCCCGCAGATAGTCCTTCAGCACGTCCGACGAGAAGCGCTTGAAGTCCAGCTGCTGGGTGGGGTTGGGATGGGAGGCGGCCAGCCGGGGCGGCAGGATCTGCTCCCAGTCGCTGTAGCGCTGCGACCAGAACGCCGTTCCCCAGGCGTGGTTGAGGGCGTCGATCGTGGTGTAGCGGGAACGCAGCCAGTCCCGGAAGGCGCGGGCCGCGTCGTCGGAGTAGTCGTAGATGTTGTGGCAGCCCAGCTCGTTCGAGACGTGCCAGGCCACCAGGGCCGGATGACCGGCGTATCGCTCGGCCATCGTCCGCACCAGGCGCAGTGCGTGGGTGCGAAAGACGGGCGAGGTGGGCCGCCAGTGCTGCCGCGCCCCCGGCCACACCGTCTCACCGGAGGCGGTCACCGGGAGGATTTCCGGGTGCGCCGTGGTGAGCCAGGGGGGCGGGGACGCGGTAGCGGTGGCCAGGTCGACCCCGATGCCGCCCTTGTGCAGCAGATCCATGACCTCGTCGAGCCACCCGAAGTCCCACTCGTCCTGGGCCGGCTGGATGCGGGCCCAGGAGAAGATCCCCACGGAGACGATGGTGACGCCGGCTTCGTGCATCAGCCGGATGTCGTCCGCCCACACCTCGCGCGGCCATTGCTCCGGGTTGTAATCGGCGCCGTACGCGATACGGGGGGTGGAATCACCGTCCGGCCCGTGCAACTGGGACAGGAGGGTGGAGATCATGGTGGTCCTTCCGGTGTGCGCCGAGCCGGGCGCGGGGTACGGAGTGCGGGTTACTTCTCGACGGTGAAGCCCTGCTCGTTCCCGTACTTGATGGACGCGTCCTGCCAGGCCTTCAGGCCGTCGGCCAGCTTCGTGTTCGAGATGTACGCCTTGCCGACGGTGTCGTTGAAGATCGAGTTGGCGTACTGCTGGAAGGGCAGGTACGACCAGTCGTCGGCGACGTTGGCGGCGGATTCGGCGAAGATCTTGTTGGCCTCCTGGCCGCCGAAGTAGTCGAACTTGGTGTTCTGGAACGCGGGGGACTGGAGTTCCGCGTTGGTCGCCGGGAAGGCGCCTTCCTTGATGCGGGTCTGCACGCCGTCGCCGGCGTTCGCGTACTCGACGAAGGCGTAGGCGAGTTCCTTGTTCTTGGCCAGCTCGGGCACGGTCAGCGAGCTGCCGCCGTTCTCCGCGCTCGCCTTGTCACCCTTGGTCCAGGCCGGCAGGGGGGCGGCTCGCCAGTCACCGGAGGCGTTCGGCACGCCGGTGACGAAGTTGGCGGGCATCCAGGCGCCGCTGGGCAGGGTGGCGATGGTGCCGTCGCCCAGGCCCTTGTACCAGTCGTCGGTCCAGCCGTTGATGGGCGCGACGAGCTTCTCGTCGATGAGCTTCTGCCAGGTGTCGGTGTACTTCTTGGCGCCCGCGTCGGCGAAGTCGATCGCCACCTTGGTGCCGTCGACCTTGTAGGGGCGCGAACCGGCCTGCCACAGCAGGCTGGTGGTCAGGCCCGCGTCGCCGGCGTCGGCGGCGATGAAGACCTTGGGGTCGGCCTTGTGCAGCTTGCGGGCCGCCTCGACGTACTCGTCCCAGGTGGTCGGCACCGCGACCTTGTACTTGTCGAAGACCTTCTTGTTGTAGTACAGCGCCATGGGGCCGGAGTCCATCGGCAGGCCGTAGACCTTGTCACTGCCCTGGGTCACGGCGTTCCACGGGCCGGGGGTGTACTTGGCCTTGAGCTTTTCGGCACCGAAGGGCGCCAGGTCGGTGAGGCCCTTGGTGAGGGCGTACTGGCCCATCGCGAAGTACTCGACCTGGGCGACGTCGGGGACGCCCTTCTGGGCCGAGATGGCGTTCGACAGGGCGGTGTAGTGCTTGTCACCGGACCGCTCGCCGACGAGGTTGATCTTGACCTTGGGGTACTTCTTCTGGAAGTCGGCGGCGACCGTCTTGAGCGTGGGCTCCCAGGCCCAGACCGTGACCGAGCCGCCCTTCTTCAGGGCCGCCTGGATGTCCTGGGCGGAGACCGGCTTCTGGCTGGAGCTGTCGTCGTCGGAACCGCCGCAGGCGGTTGCCCCCAGGGCGAGGGCGGAGAGGAGAGCGATGCCGCGCAGCAGGCGGCCGGTGTTTCTGCGCATGGAGGTGCTTCCACTTCTTCGTGGGTGGGACAGGGCGAGGGGAAAGAGCGAGGCTGAGGGTGTGGGGCCAGTGGGTGGGTTACTCCTTGACGCTTCCGGCGGCGAGCCCGGACTGCCAGTACTTCTGGAGCAGCAGGAACGCGGCGATCAGCGGCACGATCGTGAGCAGCGAGCCAGTGATCACCAGGTTGAAGATCACGTCACCGCCGATCGTCTGGGCCTGGTTGTTCCATGCGTCCAGACCCAGAGTCAGGGGGTACCAGTTCGGGTCCTTGAGCATGATCAGCGGCAGGAAGTAGTTGTTCCAGGTCGCGACCGTGGTGAACAGCAGGACGGTCACGATGCCGGGGGCGAGCAGCGGCAGGGAGACCTGGAAGAAGGTGCGCACCTCGCCCGCTCCGTCGATGCGCGCGGCCTCGAGGAGTTCGACGGGGATCGCCTCCGTGGCGAAGACCCACATCAGATACAGGCCGAACGGCGAGACGAGCGAAGGAATGATCACCGCCCACGGGGTGTCGGTCAGCCCCATCTTGCTGAACATCAGGAAGGTGGGGACCGCGAGGGCGGTGCCCGGCACGGCGACGGCACCGATGACCACCGCGAACACGGCGCGCTTTCCGGGGAAGTTGAACTTCGCCAGCGCGTAACCGCCCAGGATCGCCAGGAAGGTGGCGCCTCCGGCACCGAGCACGACGTACAGCAGGGTGTTCAGCAGCCAGCGTACGAAGATGCCGTCGTCGTACGTGAACGTCTGGCTGATGTTGTCCCAGAGGGCGAAGTCGTGGGCGAACCACAGTCCGGACGAGTCGGCCAGACCTTCCTGGGACTTGGTGGAGCTGATCACCAGCCACACCAGGGGCACCACGGTGTAGAGCATGATCAGGCCGGTGAGGACGGTCAGCAGGACGCTGCGCTTGGGGCGCCCGGGAACATGCTTCTTGCGGGGCGTGCGCAGTCGGGCCGCGCTCTTGGATCCGCCGGCTGCCTGAGCGGACGCGGACTGGGAGCCTGTGGTGACGGGGCTACTCGTGCTGCTCATCGGGTCACGCTCCCTTGCGCATGCCGCGGAGCTGCACGACATAGGCGATGACCATGGTGATCAGCCCCATGATGATGGCGACCGCCGCGGAGTAGTTGTGCTGCTGGCCGTTGAAGGACAGCGAGTACGTGTAGAAGTTCGGGGTGAAGTCCGTGGTGATGGCGTTGCGCGCCAGCGGCCGCAGGATGCTCGGCTCGTTGAAGAGCTGGAAGCTGCCGATGATCGAGAAGATCGTCGCGATGACGAGGGCGCCGCGGATCGCGGGGAGCTTGATGGCGGTGACGACACGGATCTGCCCGGCGCCGTCGATCTCCGCGGCCTCGTACAGCGAGGCCGGGATGACCCGGAGCGCGGAGTAGAAGATCAGCATGTTGTAGCCGATGAACTCCCAGGTCACGATGTTGCCGATCGACGCCAGGACCAGATCGGCCGAGAGCGGATCGGGCATCGTGACATCGAAGGCCGAGTTGATGTCGCCCACCAGCCCGTACTTCGTGCCGTACATGAATCCCCACATGAGGGTGGCGACCACGGCGGGCACGGCGTACGGCAGGAAGATCGTGATGCGGAAGAAGTCCCTGCCGTAAAGGCGTCCGCTGTCCAGTGCCAGTGCGACGAGCAGGGCGATGCCGAGCATGATCGGCACCTGGATCAGCAGGAACAGCGACACCCGCTCCAGGGACGACCAGAACTGGTCGTCCTTCAGGGCCTGCGTGTAGTTGTCCAGGCCCACGAAGCTCGTGCCGCCGATGAGCTTGTCGCGGAAGAGGCTGAGATAGATCGAATACCCGATGGGAGCCAGGAAGACGAAGGCGAACACCACCGCGAAGGGGCCGATGAACCCCCACCCTGTCCAGGAGCGGCGGTCTCGTTTCGCCGGGGGTGGTACCGGCCGGGGCTCGGCGGCCACCGGCGGTTGCAGCGTCGTCATGTCGTTCCTCGCTCGTCCACGTTCTGGAACCGGTGGATACGGCCGGACGCCTGTCGCGTGGACCGCACCACCGATGTTTACGCAAACATCGACTGCTCCGGAAATGCCGTGAGCTGTTATGTTTACGTAAACATCCGATGGCGGCATGTCTACACTGCCCCGTTGACAGGGGTCAAGGGTCCCTTGCGGAACCTGCGGAAACCGTGACGTAACAGCGGCGGAGAGGTGGCGGACGGCGAGTGGACACGGCTGAGAGAACGCCGACAAGCGTGCCCGGACCGGCCGCGGGGGCGGCGGCGGGCGGTTCGGGGGAAGCGGCCGGCGACGGTCCGAGGCGCGTCCGGGGCCGGACCGGCGCCTCCATGGCGGACGTGGCGCGGCTGGCGGGAGTCTCGTCGCAGACCGTCTCCCGGGTCTCCAACGGCTATGCCGGCGTGAACGAGGAGACCCGCCGGCAGGTGCTCGCGGCCATGAAGGAGCTCGGCTACCGGCCCAACAGCGCGGCCCGGGCGCTGAAGCGGGGCGAGTTCCGCACCATCGGCGTCATCACCTTCTCGCTGTCCACCACCGGCAATGTGCGCACGCTGGAGGCGATCGCCAACTCCGCGGCGCACGAGGGATACGCGGTGACTCTGCTGCCGGTCGCCGTGCCGACCCAGGACGAGGTGCGGGGCGCCTTCTCCCGGCTGGAGGAACTCGCGGTCGACGCGGTGATCGTCATCATGGAGGTCCACCTGCTGGACGCGGCGACCGTCACCCTGCCGCCGCACGTCCAGGTCGTGGTCGTCGACTCCGACGCCGGAGACCGCTACACGGTCGTCGACACCGACCAGGCCGGCGGCAGCGGCACCGCCGTACGCCATCTCCTCGACCTGGGGCACCGGACCGTATGGCATCTGGCCGGTCCCGAGGGCTCGTTCGCCGCCCAGCGCCGTGCGGACGCCTGGCGCGCGGCCCTCACCGAGGCCGGCCGGAGCGCGCCGCCCCTCGTGCGGGGCGACTGGTCGGCGGAGTCCGGTTACCGCGTCGGCTTCGAACTCGCCGCCCAGCAGGAGTGCACCGCGGTCTTCGCGGCCAACGACCAGATGGCCCTCGGCCTGCTGCGCGCCCTCCACGAACACGGTCGCCGGGTGCCCGAGGACGTCAGCGTCATCGGCTTCGACGACATCGCCGAGGCGAGCTCCTTCCTCCCGCCGCTCACCACGGTCCACCAGGACTTCGCCGAGGTGGGACGGCTCTGCGTGGAGGCGGTGCTGCGCAAGATGCGCCAGGTGGGGCCGGAGACGGGTACGACGCTGGTGCCGACCCGGTTGGTGGTGCGGGCGAGTACGGCGCCGCCTTGCGGTGGGGAGGGTGGGCGGGTCTGAGGTTGGTGCCGCGACCGATGGCCGGCCCGGTCGCCCAGGTCTCGCCGGTCTGACCGTTCCCGGTGGGTGTCATCCGCAGGACGCCCGGTGTGGCCGAAGCCACTTCGCCGACGAGGTCCGGCTCATGTCTTCCTGATCGCGCCTGGGGCTACCGTTCGGTGCAGTCCCCCCTGTCCTCACCGCAACGCAGTTCGGACGGCCCGGAAGTGCTCGCAGATCTCTCTCCGCTCATCGCGGCGACCGCCCAGTGGCTGACGTGCGCCTACCCGTCGGGCGGCGGCGCGCTCGCCGCCGCACTGTGCGAGGTGCAGGCGCGGCAGGCCGTGACCGTCGCGGCCTGGCTCAGATATCCGACGCCGATGGACGCGGGGCTGGTCCACATGGCCGGCCCCGGCGGCTCCGCCCGGCTGGACTGGATCACGGGCGCCGACGGAGCCGCCGCCGATGACGCGGACGACCGCGCCTGGCGCACCTGGGTCGACGAAGTGGTGGCGAGCTGGGCGGCCTGTCTGCTCACCGACCCGGAACTGGCCGGCCTGGCGGTGGCCGCGCTCGCTCAGGGCGGTCACACGGCCGGTGCGCCGGTCGAGTTCCGCCGCCTGCTCGCGCCCGACGAGGCGGACCGCCGGGCGGCGGCGCTGCTGCGCCACCCCGACCTCCTCGCACCCGTGACCGAACTGCACCGGGCCCAGCTCCTGGAGCGCCTGGGATCGGGAGAGGCGCTCATCGCCTGAGGCGCGGCGCGGTAGGGAGCGACGGGCGGTGTGCCCGGGGCATTCGGTCGCCGGGGGCGGCCGGTCCGGCGTGCTTCAGGCTCCCCCTCCCGTTGCGTGGGTCGACCGGACTTTCGCGATCCCGGTGCCTGTTGGTGCACGGGTCGGCGGTGTCGGCCGGGACCCGGGCCCGCCACCACGGTGTGCCCGGGGCCGGCTCGGCGACAGGGGAACCGGCGTGACGGCCCCGCGGCCCCCCGTATGTCCGGTCAGCCGTGCTTGCCGCGGCCCGTGAGCGCGTCACGGAGCCGGTCGACCATTCCGGTCCCCGGTGCCAGCAGTTTGTTGGCCGGGGGAGTGTCCGGGGCGGACGGGTGCGGTCGGGTCGGCGCCATCTTCTTCGCCTGGCGGACCTTGTCGCCCAACTGGTCGAGCGTGTCGGCGGAGCATGCCGCCCGCAGGCTGGGGAAGAGGTTCGCCTCCTCGTCGGTGATGTGCGAGCGGACCTCGTTCATCAGCATGCCGACGAGCCGGTCGAACTCGGGATCGTCGGCGTCGCAGCCCTCCAGATCCTTCATGATCCGCTCGGCCCTGGAGTGGTCCTCGATCTCCTTGTCGGCCGTGGCGTCCCCGTTCGCCACGTGCTCTCGCACGGCCGGGTAGAGATAGGCCTCCTCCGCCACCGAGTGCCGGACCAGCTCCATGGTGGCTTGGTCGGCGTACACCTTGCGGTCCTTGTCACCCGACGGCAGGGCCTCGATGCGTCCGAAGATGTCCTCGACCTCGCGGTGATCGGTCACCAGTTCGTCGATGACGTTTCCTCCATGTGCCATGCCCTTCACCTCCAGCCAGGGCGGCGGATCCCGGGCGGACCCGTCAGGACGCCGAGTGCCCCCGGCCAACCGTCCTACGCCCGGTCACGGACTGGTCTGAGGCCGGGCCGCCGTCACGTGGTGTGCAGCTGGTACACGTTGAACGCCCGCCGGATGACCGGCTGCGCCACATTCCGCACCCGTACGCCACCGGCCGTCATCCCGTGCTCCGTGCCCCTGTGGGCGTGCCCGTGGACGGAGAGGTCGGCGCCCGCGGTGTCGATCGCCTCGGCCAGCAGGTAGCTGCCGAGGAACGGGTAGATCTCCGGCGGCTCGCCGGCGAGCGTGTCGGCCACGGGGGAGAAGTGGGTGAGGGCGACCCGCACCTCGCAGTCCTGCCCCTCCAGTTCCTTCAGCGCGGTGCACAGCGCGTCCGCGGAGCGCCGGGTGTAGCGGACGAACTCCTTCATCAGCGGTTCGCCGAACTCCCCGGCGCTGCGTCCGACGAACCCGCCGCCGAAGCCCTTGGTACCGGCGATGCCGATCCGGGTTCCGCCGCACTCCACGACCGCCCCCTCGCCTTCGAGGACCGTCACGCCGGCCTCCTGGAGGATGGCGGTGACCTTGTCGGGCCGCTCGTCGTGATGGTCGTGGTTGCCGAGCACCGCCACGACCGGAACCGGCAGCCCCCGCACCTCCTGGGCCACCACCCGTGCCTCGTCCGGCGTGCCGTGCCGGGTGAGGTCCCCGGCCAGGAGCAGCAGGTCGGCACATTCGTGCAGGGTCTCGAAGGCGGGCCGCAGCAGGCCCTGGGTGTCGGCCCCCATGTGGATGTCCCCGACGGCGGCGACGCGGATCACGACAACTCCTCGGCATGATCGGGCAAGTCGGTCTCCGCCACCACGATGTCGGTGTGCACGGCGAGCCCCGCCAGCTCCTGGTGGACGGTCCGCAGCACCGTCTCGCGGCACTGCGCGGAGGGAACCGTACCGGTGACCACGATCGCCCCGGCCCGTATCTCGGCGCGCACGCCCAGTTCACCGAGTTCCTCCGCGGCGAGCCGGTCGCGCAGATGTGCGACGCGGTATTCGACGTTCTCGGCGCCGCGGTCGGCGTGACCGGCTCCGCCCGCGGGTTCCCTGACGGGCTCGCTCATCGCTGTTCCTCCTTCGGCCTGGGCGGAATGACCTCGAGCCGTTCCAGAAAATAGAAGAAGGCGTCGGGCATCGGCGCGTCCCCGCAGGCCCGGCGCAGCGCGTCCCAGTCGACCCGTTCCCGCAGGGTACGGGCGATCGGCAGCACCGCCCCGAAGTCGCAGTGGTGCTCGGAGAAGGCGGCCAGCAGGCCGTGCACCAGGTCGGTTGGTGCCAGTACCGGCATGAACACCGAGTCGACCGACAGCTCCTGGGCCCGCGCCAGCAGTTCGCTGTCGACCGGCTGGTGGGCCAGCTCGAAGATGAGGTCGACCTGCTGTCCGAGGCAGTTGGCCTTGAGCAGCCAGTCCTCGGGGGGCGTGAAGACCTGTAGACCGGCCTCGCGGAGGGTTTCGGCGACGGCCTGCGCGTCCTCGGGCCGGATGCAGAAGTCGACGTCGTGCTGGAGGTTCTGGGCGCCGCCGTGCGCGTATACGGCGACGCTGCCCGCGAGCGCGAACGGGTGCCCCTTCCGCTTCAGGATCGAGCCGACCTGCTTGGCGGCTTGCAGGATCGCCTGATTGCGATCCAGCGGCAGCTCGCCCGTGAGCACCTCGTTCTGGGGGACGAGTTCGGGATCTCCCGTCGCCAGCCGCAGCTCGGCGACGCCGGCACGCTCGTCGAGAGCGTTGTCGTCGGCGTGCTGTCCCATCTCTGCCCCCTTTCCTGGTCGACCCCTGTCTGCCCTGGCCTGCCCCGGTTTGCCCGTTGTCCGATCCCGAGCCGGGGACCGTCGCGCCAGGACCGTGACGGCGAGGCCCGAGTACCCGGGGCACCGCCTTCGACACGACCACCGCAGGGTGGCGGGCGGCACTTTCCCGGCGGGGGATCGGGGCACCCGTACGGCATGGACAGCAAGCGCGAACAGCAGTCGGCTCCGCTCGCCGAGCGGCAGGTCGTCGAGCGGCTGGTACCGGCCTGGCTGGAGGAGACCGAGCGGCACGACCGGCCCGCGGCCCACGAGGCACGCGCCGGCTGGGAGCGGGGCTCACTGTCAGGCCGGGCCGCCGGGGACCTGGCGAACTGGGTCACCGCCCGGGTCACCGATACGGCCTTCAACGAGGACGAGGGCCCTCATGTGGAGGGCCGCGTCCGGATCACCCCGGCGGACAAGGAGGCCGTCCACCGCTGGCTGAGAGCACAAGGGCACACCGTCTGACCTGCCGGACGCCGCGCTCAGCCCTCGGTCTTCTGTTCCGCTGGCCCAGGGGTACGGCAGCCAGTCGGATCGCCGGTGTGACTGCGGGGCGGCTCGAACCCGCGGGACCGGCCTGCGGGCCCGGTCAGACGGGCAGCTTGGCGCGGACACGCCCCGCCGTGGCGGAGGGCCGTGCCGTCGCGCGGACCGAGCGGCGTACCAGGTGGGCCTCGCGGCGCAGGTCGTGGGCGCTGTGGCGGCCGAGCCACTTCACAGAGGGACGGCCGGCGGTGTCGTCGGCCGCGATGAGCAGGCCGCCGAGCATCGAGAGGTTCTTGAAGAAGTGGATACGCTGCTCGGCTCGTTCGGCGGGGTCCTCGGCCTCCCAGAAGCGGTGTCCCGCCAGCGTGGTGGGCACCAGGGTGGCGGCGATGGCCAGCGCCGACAGCCGGGGGACGCGTCCGATCCCGAGAAGGACGCCCGCCGCGACCTGTACGGCGCCGTTGAGCCGTACGACCTGGTCGGTGCGGTCCGGCATGGCGGTGACGCGCTCGGTGACCGGCTGTACGACGGGTTCGGCCAAGTCGGTCACCGATTTGGGGTCGCGAACGGAGTTCAGGCCGCCGGCTACGAACATGGAGGCGAGCAGGGGGCGGCCGGCCAAGCGCAAGAGACTCATGATCCCTCTTCCCGGAAAGACATGTGGATGCCTGCTGCGCTCACCGGGTTCCCGCCGGGGACGTGCCCATTCGGCGCGGTGTCCGACGCCGGTCCGGCGCCGCCGAACCGCCGGATTCCCTTCCCTTCCGCCACCGGTTCGGTTCCGGCAGGCCGGGAACGCGTCCTGTCGGATGCAGCAGGGCGCCGAATCGAGGAAGGATGCGCCGATGACCGAGTACGAACGCTCACGCACGATGCCCGCCCAGCCCGAGCAGGTCTTCGACCAGGCCGCCCACGTGGACCAGCTGGATGCCTGGCTGCCGGCGGCCCTGCACGTGCAGGCCGACGACCCGCCGGCCGTCACCGTGCACGAGGATCACCGCGACGAGGACACTCCCGCCCTGTTGCGGTCCCGGCCCGAACAGCTGCGGCTCGAATGGGGCACCCGCGATCGGGGCAGCTACGCCGGCTGGCTCCAGGTGGCCGGTCTGGAAAGCGGGGCCAGCGAGGTGACGGTGCACTTGTCGTTCTTCGACGACAGCCACGACCCGGGCGGCGAGGACGTGCAGGACGCCCTCGACGCCAGCCTGCGGCGGCTGGAGGAACAGGTACGGCTGCGCGCCGACAACACGCCGGGCTGACCGGCGCACGCGGTCCCGCCACGGATCACGTCGAGGAAACACGAGCTTCGTACGAGGCTTCTGTGAAATTCCGAGTCTGTTTGAACACGCGAGGTCTCGCCTCCGTATGGGACAGGGGGATTTCCATGCCCGAACGGACCAGACGCGCGGGAGTGCATCCGTGAGACGCAACAGGCGCAGACTCCCAACTGGCCCACGACGTGCGACCTTTGCCGCCGTAGCACTGATGCTCGGGGGTGGAGGGCTGGTCGCGGCCAACGTGTACGCGTCGGCCACCGAAGGCGGCTCGGGCGACGGGGCGGATCAGCAGTCGAGCGCCGGGACCCTGAGCGCCACGACGGTCGACTGCCCTGACGTCGGCGCCGAGTTGACCACGGTGCCGGACCAGGCCAGGGCGGACGTCGACAAGGAACTCGCGCTCCTCGACCAGCAGATAGCCGTGGCCTACCAGCAACTCCAGGACCCCGCGAAGGCCGCGCAGCGCGACGGCGCCGACGGCGAGATCATGAACCCGCTGAAGGAGGACCGGACGGCGACGATCGAGCGCATCGCCGCCGCCATCGACCGGGTCGGGGACCGCCCGGCGGGGCTCGATTCCCTCGCGGCCTGCACGCTGCGCGAATCCGCCCCACGGACCGACGCGTCGACCGCCCAGGACGAGACCGACGCCCCCCAGGGCGGCCAGGACCAGCAACAAGGCGACGGCCAGGACCAGGCCGGCGGGCCGCAGGGCAACGGCGGTCAGGCCGGCAACGGGCCCGTCGCCGCCGACTACGCCGACATCACCACCGTCCAGCCCGCCGCGGACAGCCCGAGCCCCCGAAAGGGCGGGTCGCGCGGCACCTTCGTCACCAGCTGCGGAGTGAACGCCGAGGGCCTGTTCAACTCGGACAACGTGATCGTCGCCCCGGGCGTCTCCAACGGAGCCCACCACTTCCACGACTACGTCGGCAACCAGGCCAACGACGCCTTCACGAGCGACGACGATCTGGCGAACGGCGAGACGAGTTGCGTGGACCAGGAAGACAAGTCCACGTACTACTGGCCCGTGTTGCGGTTGCAGAACGGCACCCAGGAGCAGGACGCCGACGCTCCCGGCGGCGGCACCGAGGGCAACGCCGGTGAAATCGTCACGCCCAAGCAGGTCACCCTCACGTTCGTGGGCAACCCGCGCGGCAAGGTCACGGCCATGCCGCGGTTCCTGCGGATCATCACCGGTGACGCCAAGGCGTTCGTCAACGGAACCGCCAACGCCAACGCGTCCTGGAGCTGCACCGGGTTCGAGGACCGGCAGTTGAAGGACAAGTACCCGCTGTGTCCGCGGGGCAGCGACGTGGTGCGTACCTTCAAGTTCCAGAGCTGCTGGGACGGACGCGACATCGACAGCGCCAATCACCGTACTCATGTGGCGTTCGCCCAGGCCGACGGCGCGTGCCCGGCCGGCTTCGAGGCCATTCCGCAGCTGGTGCAGCGCATCGTCTACGACGTCGACGCGCCGAGCCTTCAGGACGGCGGCCGGACGACCCCGCTGTTCGCCGTGGACTCCTTCCCCGAGCAGCTGCACAAGCCGGTCACCGACCACGGCGACTTCATCAACGTCTTCGACGACGAACTGATGCGGGAGATGGCCGACTGCATCAACGACGGCCGCACGTGCGGAGCGGGCGCGGGTGGCGGCAACGACGGCGAGGTGAGGCCCTGCGGCTCCGGAACCGGAGCCGGCACCGGTTCCGGAGCCGGCCGGACCGAGAAGCCCTCGATCGGCACGCCGACCGCGGTGCCGGCAGGCGGCGGCAAGCCCACCGCTCCCGCGAACGACAACGACGATCCCGAGGTCTACACGACCCCCACGCCCGCCCGGAGCGCGGCCGCCGCCTCGCCCGCGAACCAGGCGTCCGGCCAGGACGACAACGCGGCGGACACTTCCGACATCACGTCACCCGCTGCCGTGGCGCGGCCTCCGGCCGGCGCGCAGACCGAACCGCAGGCGGTCGAGGGCGACCTCGCCGACACCGGGACGACGCTGTGGCCGGCCGCGGCCGGAGCGATTCTCCTGATCTGCGGATTCGTACTGTTCCGGCGTACCCGGCGCACCTCCGTGTAAGACCGTCCGCGCACGGCACAGCACAGGACCCGCCCGGCAGAACCCTGCCGGGCGGGTCCTGCCGCGACACAGCCGCTCACATGAGGGCGTTCACTCCTACGGATCATGGCCGATGCACGTACGCGCGGCTACGGGTCAGATGGATTCCGTGCGCATATCCCTCACCGCGGCGCTCCGCCGCTTCAGCCTGCTGGTGGCGAGCACACTGCTCGCCACGTTCCCCGTCCACCTCACCGTGGCCGCCGCCTCCGCCCCTTCGGACGCCGCGCCCACCCCAGCCCGCGGCTTCGCCCACATGGGCATGGGCGTCGTGTCCCACGACGGTCGAAACGGCCTCCCCGTCGAGACCCGCGCCGTCCAGACCGAGGGCGTCGACGTCGCCAGCTATCAGGGCAACGTCGCCTGGTCCACGCTGTGGAGCAGCGGTGTCCGCTGGGCCTACGCCAAAGCAACCGAAGGCACGTACTACAGGAATCCCTACTACGCGCAGCAGTACAACGGCTCGTACGACGTGGGCATGATCCGCGGTGCCTACCACTTCGCCACCCCGGACACCACCAGCGGCGCCACCCAGGCCAACTACTTCGTCGACCACGGCGGCGGCTGGTCCAAGGACGGCAAGACGCTGCCCGGCGTGCTGGACATCGAGTGGAACCCGTACGGCGCCGCCTGCTACGGCAAGTCGCAGAGCGCGATGGTCACCTGGATCCGCGACTTCCTCAACCAGTACAAGGCCCGCACCGGCCGGGACGCCGTGATCTACACCGCCACCAACTGGTGGACCCAATGCACCGGCGACTACGCCGGCTTCGCCACCGCCAACCCGCTGTGGATCGCCCGATACGCCTCCACCGTGGGCCCGCTCCCGGCCGGCTGGAGCTCCTACACCATGTGGCAGTACACCTCGTCCGGACCGACCGTCGGCGACCACAACAAGTTCAACGGTGGCCTGGAGAAGCTGCGGAAGCTCGCCCATGGCTGATCACATGCCACACGCATTCGAAGAGCTCGTGGAGAAGCAGCGTGCGGCGGACCAGGCACACCAGCAGGTCGACGAGCTGCGCCACGCGTACGGGCCGCCCACCGAACACGAGTGGACCAAGCAGCAGACCGCCACCTACGAAACCGCGTTGCGCGCCTGGCGCGACCTCGATCGCGATGTCCAGTCCGCGCTGGCGCAGTACGCGAAGGAGCGGGGCCGGTCGCGGCCGGAGGTCCAGACGGAGGTGGAGTCGGCCGTACGACGCACGGAACACCAGTAGCCCGCTGGAGGTGCGGCCCCTCCCCGGTGCCGCACCGGGCTGCCGTACCGAATTGCCGTACCGGCAACTTCGGTTGTCCGCCCGCCTGTCGCGACGGAGGCTTCCTTGTGACGACCAGCCGTGTCCCGTCCAGGAGGAGCCATGACCCATATTCACCCGACGCGCGCCGCCGAGTTCTGGGAGGCCCGCTATCAGGGGGTCGACCGTATCTGGAGCGGCCGCCCCAATCCGCTGCTCGTGCGCGAGGTGAGCGGCCTCGAACCGGGCAGCGCGCTGGATCTGGGGTGCGGTGAGGGGGCGGACGCGGTGTGGCTGGCCTCGCGCGGCTGGCGGGTCACGGGCGTCGACATCTCGCACACGGCCCTGGAGCGAGCCGCCGTCCACGCTGCCGAGGCCGGAGTGGGCGACCGCATCGGGTGGGAGCGGCACGAGTTGGGCGTGACGTTTCCGGAGGGGGCCTTCGACCTGGTCAGTGCCCAGTTCCTGCAGTCTCCGGTGCCCATGGACCAGGAGGGGGTCCTGCGGCGGGCCGCCGCGGCCGTGGCGCCGGGCGGCACGTTCCTGCTCGTCATGCACGCCGGATGGCCGTCGTGGCAGGACGAACCGCCCTTCGACGTGGAGTTCCCCACCTTGGCGGGCACGCTGGCGGCACTCGCGCTGCCGGACGGGGGCTGGAGCGTGGAGACCCTGGACACGGTGCGCAAGCCGAGCGTCTCCCCCGAGGGGATCGAGGGCTTCCGCGACGACAACGTGTGGCGGATCCGGCGCACCGGACGCTGACGACCCGCGCCCGGCGCCCGCAACCCCGCTGCTAGGTGGTGGCCGGCCATGCTCGTGTTTGGGAATGACCCGGACGGCTACCTGGTGGGTGACACCGAAGTCCAACGCGGCTTGGAGTGATCAAGGTGGCCCGAGACGAGAAGGCGAAGGCGAAGAAGGACCAGGTCAAGGGCAAGGGCAAAGAGGCGGCCGGCCGCACGATGGGGAATGAGCGCATGACGGCCGAGGGCCGCGCCGAGAAGGCGAAGGGTGACGCACGTCAGGCGAAGGAGAAGGGGAAGGACACGTTCAAGCCTTGACGAAGGCCCAAGCGAAAGCCCCAACGAAAGCCCTGACAAACGAGGAATTCTGAGCGGGAGCCCCGGGGAAATCACGGGACTCCCGCCTCTTTGTGTGTGGTCCGGTGACAAAGGCGTTCAAGAGCGCTGAGTTCCTGTGAGTACCGCCTGAGCGGACGAGAGCCGCCGCCCTACCGTCCGGCTATGAACACGAGTCGCAGCAGAGAAAGAACGTGGCGAAGCGCCGCGCTGGCGGTGCTGCTGACCGCGGGGGCGCTCACGGGCGCCGCCCCGCACGCACAGGCACAGGGCGCCCGGACCGAGACACCCGTGCCCTCGACGGCCCCGGCCGACGGGGTGAGCGAGTCGGTGGTGCGGGTGAAGGTGCCGTTGCCGGCGTCCTTCGGGGCGCGGCCGGCGGCGTGCGACTGGCTGTCGTATCTGCGCTACCGCGCCTCGGACGGGCCCGTCGCGTCGGCCGACGCCGACCGGATCCTCGTCGCCCAGCCGGGCATCCTGGAGGGGGCCGGAGCGTTCGACAGCGTCGCCCGCAACACCGTGGCACGGGCCGCCGAACAGGGCAGCCACATCGAGTTCTGGGCCCTGGACCGGCGCTCCAACTGCCTGGAGGACCGCACGGGCATCGCCTCCGGCGACCAGCACACGGCCGTCGACTACTACTACCGCGGCAAGCGGGTCGACGGTCGCACCTTCGACGGATACGTCGGCAACGAGCGGCTGGGCTGGATGGCGAAGCTCGGCATCGAGCAGACCGTCCGCGACCAGTACGACCTGCTCGCCGCCGAACTGCCCGACCAGGGCCTGCGCGAGCGGAAGGTGCTGTGCGGCGGGCACTCGCTGGGCGGTGTGGTCACCGGGTACTTCGCGACGGCCGACTTCGACGGCAACCCCGCCACCACCGCCGACGCCGGCCACAACCAGTGCGCCGGCTACTTCGCCCTCGACACCACCGTCTCCACCTCGCTGGCCGACCTCAGCGGCAGCATCCCGGACGACACCAACCTGCCCGACATCGGCCTCGGTCACGGCGTGGTGCAGGCCGGGCTCGACAGCGGGCTGCTGCCCCGCTCCCTGTCCGCGCCGGTGCTGCTCAACCCCGAGACCATGACCCTGCTCGCCATCGCCGGCCTGGGCGCGGCCCGGGACCCCGGCGGCGAGGCCGACCTGCCGAGCTACCTGCCCGCCAACGTCAACATCGACGCCACCAACCGTTTCCTGTTCTCCGAGGACACCGCCACGTTCCTCACCGGCAAACCCGCGGTGAAGGACTTCCGGCTCACCAACGCGGCGGTGCTGGGCGCGCTGATGGACGACAACTCCGTACCGCTCGCGTTCCTCCAGAGCAGCGTGGGCTTCTTCGACGGCGGACCGGTCGTCGACAAGGGCTTCCCCGTCGCCAACGGCGGCGATCAGCAGCCGGGTCTGTTCGGCACCGCCTACAAGGCCATCCCCGACAGGCCGCACGGTCCGCTCTACACCTGGCGCGATTACGACCGTGTCGGCGACCCGGACGACCCCGGGTACCGCTCGGCCGACGGTACGCCGTTCACATCGGCCGGCAAGGAGGTCACCGGCCTCCAGGAGCTGGCCCGCAGTCTGGCCGAGCAGCCGCTGGACTTCACGGAGCAGTACTTCCCGACCAAGCTGGTCACCGACATCCAGCTGGCCACCTCACCCCAGGTGAAGCGGCTCGTCGTCCATCCGCAGGGGCTCACGGCCAACCCGACGCTCACCGTGCTCGCGGGCGACGGACTGCTGGCGGGCCGTATCCCTTCCGATCTGCACCCCGTGGTCGCCGACGGCTACCAGCACCTCGACGTACTGACCGCGGCGCCCGTACAGAACAACGGGCTGCCCGAGCCCGTCTCCACCAACCTCGCGCGCTTCGCGCGGACCCCCGAATAACCCCCCCACACACACACGCCACGAGCGTGGGCCCGGCAGGAGATCCTCCCGGGCCCACTGTGCTGTGCGGCTCGAATCGCGCGATCAGACCTTGCCGGCGGCGAACGTGGCCGCCTCGTCGGCGTTGTCGCGGTAGCTGAGGTGGGCCCCCGTGTCACCTCCTCCGTTCTCGCAGAGGGGGTCGCCCGCCGCGCAGATGTCGAGGGTGCGGCTCTGGTAGGTGCCGGTGACGCTCTTGCCGAGTGCCCGGATCGGGTTGCCGAACAGCAGCAGGGCGGCGACCTTCGGTTCGACGCCGGCGGGGAGGGTGGCGACGATGGGGCTGCCGACCACCGCGCCCGCGCTGCTGATGCCGATCGAGTTGTCGACGACGTTCGCGCCCTGCGAATAGCCCACCAGAATGAAACGCTGGTTCGGGCACGAGGCCGCCTGGCTCGTGACATGGTTGACGAGATCCCTGTTGCCCTGCGCGGCCGAGGTCAGGGAAAGGTTCGCCGGATAGTCCACACGGTAGCTGGACAGGGTTTTGCCGGTGATTTTCTGCCGCAGTGCGGAATACACCGGGTCGCCGACGATGAAGCCGAGCGTGCCCGGCTCCAAGGTGCCGCGGGCCGAGACGACCTCGATGTCGGTACAGGGAGCGGCTGTTGCCGTGGGGGACGAAACGGTCGCCAGTCCGGCCCCGCCGGCCAAGGAGAGCGCGGCGAGGCACAAGCGGATACGCATGGGGAATCCTCCGCGTGCGGGGCGCGTGATGCGCCTGCGAAAGGGAACGGCCCGAACGTATTCGCTTCTCCGTCGAAGTGTTATGCAGCGGATTATGGAATTGCCGCGGCTTTTTGTGCTCGCGTGAGCATCGTTGCGCGCTTGAGCATCGTTCTCGGGAGCAATTTCATCGGCTGTCCGGCGCCTGCTCCCGCAATGCCTCGGCGCGCAACGCCAGCACGAGGTCCAGCCGGGTGTCCGGCTCGTGCAGGGCCTCGCCGAAGAGCTTCTCCAGCTGCCGGAGCCGGTAGCGCACCGTCTGCGGGTGGACATGCAGCCGGGCGGCGACATCGGGGACGTTGCTGCCGCTGAGCAGCCAGGCCAGCAGCGTCTCGGCGAGCCGTGGGCGCTGCCCCGCCGAGACCGTGTCGAGGGGAGCGAGGACGCGTGCCTGTAAGTGGGCGAGCAGCGGCTCGTCGCTGTGCAGCAGCAGCGTGGAGAGGTGGTCGGCGCAGCGCACCACGCCCTGCCGGGGGAGGATCCCGCGGCCCATCAGCCCCAGGGCCCGGGCGGCCCAGTGCAGCGAGCGCGCCGCCTCGGTGAGCGGGACCGTCGGGCCGATCGCGGCCGGCCGGCCGCGCAGCGCGAGGGCGAAGGCCCGGCCGCCGAACCGGCCGGAGCCGTCCGGATCGGGCACCAGCATGCGCGGCGGCCGGGACTCCATGTCCACCAGGGCGCCGGCGGTGGCCAGCGGCCGGTCCTCCTCGCGGTGGTCCGGTCCGGCCGCGAGCGCGACGACGGCGACCTGCCGCGGCACCGACCAGCGGGCGCCGTGCGCCAGATCGTGCACGGCCTCCAGGGACGCCGGTCTCTCGCCCAGCAGCAGATCGAGCAGCCGCCTGCGACGCCGTTCCAGCTCGTCCGTGCTGCCCGGCCGGGCCTCCGCGTAACCGGCCGCCGCCGCCTCCGCGACCTCGTGCACGGTCCGGAACGCGAGCTCGCCCAGCGCCGCCACGACCGTGGAGTCCAGCCCGAGTTCCTCCGCCGTACGGCCCATCAGCCGCCAGGCGTGCAGCCCGCCGATGCGCAGCGCGGACTGGAGCGCGTCCAGACTGCGGCCCTCCAGGGCCTCGCCGCGCCCGAGTTCGTAGTAGGTCGCCGCGATCGTCTCGCCCCGGCCGCGCGGGTCGGCGATGTGGTCGACGAACAGGGTCAGCGCCTGTACGACCCCGGCTCTGAGGTTCTGGCCGTAGGTTCCGTCGGCCGGCCGGGCGTACTCGGGCACCTGGCGGCGGACCTCCTGCTCCACCTCGTCGGAGACCGTCTCCAACTGGTCGCGCAGCAGCTTGGCCAGGTCGGGCGGTACCGGTGCGGCGCCGGGGCCGGCCGGCACGCCGTGCGGGGCGGGGGAAGCCATCGCGGACACTCCTTTCACCCACAAGCGGCTCACCCGCGGGGTGTTTCCCGTGGGGCGAGTGGGACGTCCTGTGTTGGACGGACGGTCCCTGCGCTCCGTTCCGTGCCCCGCCGGCTCCGACATCACTCGGGCAGCCCGAGCGCACAGGCGAGCATCGGCCACGACGTGGCGAACTCCCGCTTCCAATATGCCCAGCTGTGTCCTCCTCCCGTATAGAAGTGCGTGGCCACCGGGATGTCCAGGCGCGCGAGCGCGTCGGTGAACCGGTGGGCGGAGGGCCACAGCGCGCTCTCCAGCGCCTCGGGCAGCGGATCACCGCTGCCGCCGACCAGCCCGCTGCCGCCCGAGACGTACAGGGCCGTGCCGCGCAGCCCTTCGGCGCGGGCGCGCGGGTTGAAGTCGCGCCAGGTGAGGAGGTTGAGGAGCGGATGGCCCCAGAGGGAGCCGGGCGACAGGTTCTCGCGGGCCACGATGGCGTCCACGATGGCCGGTACGCCGGGGGCGGTGGTGTCGAGGATGCCGCTGTAGGAGGCCGCGGCGCTGAACGTGCCGGGGCGCCGGGCCGCGTGCGCCATGGCCCCGTAGCCGCCGGTGGAGACCCCGGCGACGACCCGCACCCCGGAGGCCCGGTAGTCGCGGCCGAGCAGCGCGGGCACCTCGTCCAGCTGGAAGGTCTCGTAGTCGCCACCGTCGCGCCAGGCGGTCGGAATCCCGGTGGGGCCCGCGTCCGGCATCGCCACGATCAGGTCGCGGCCCTCGGTGAAGGCCTCGATGTCCGTCTCCCGGGTCCAGGACGTGTAGTCGTCGTGGGCGCCGTGCAGCAGATACAGGACGGGATAGGTGCGTCCCGGCCGGGTGTCGAACCCCGAGGGCAGGATCAGCCGGACCGGCGCACCGCGGCCCAGCGCGCGGGAGGGCACGGACACGTCCAGGGTGCGCGGCCCGAGCCGGGTCGCGGCCCGGGCCCGGCCGACGCCGGCCCCGGCTCCGAACAGGACGGTCAGACCGGCGACGGCCGCCGCCCTGGCGACGGTACGCCGGGACAACTCGGCGGTGAGTGAGGGTATTTGGGTGGTGCGGTGGGACATGACAGCTCCTCGGTTCCGGCTCGGCGTTCCGGTTCAGCGGCTCGGCTCGGCGAGCACCCGACGCAGGTGTACGGCGATCTCGTCGACGTACGGCGGGTCGAGCAGCGACAGATGGTGCCCGGCCACCGGCACGACCTCCAGGCCCGGGCACACCTCGTCCCAGCCCAGCGCCTCGTCGTCCCGCTCGTACGCGGGGTCGCGCACGGTGTGCGGTGCGGGCTCGCAGGCCCGGTACAGGACCACCCGGCCCTCGTAGGGTCCCGGCCGGTGGGCCTCGCCGACCCTCAGGTCCAGATAGGAGGCCCGCTGGTGCTCCAGCGCGGCGGACGGCACGTCGGCGACCTCGCGCACCGCCCGCAGCACGGCGTCGACGCGCTCGCCGTCGTCGTCCGTCGCGACGAGATCGTCGTACGGCAGCACCGGCCGGGTGCCGTAGGTGTCGGCGACGTACCGGGCGAAGCCCGCGAGGTGGGCGCGGATCCGGTCGGCCCGGGTGCGGCCGGGCTGGGGGAGGGGCCGTACGGAGTCGATGAGCACCACCAGGTCCACGGCCCGCCCGGCGGCGGTCAGTTGCCGTGCGGTCTCCTGGGCGAGGAAGCCGCCGAAGGACCAACCGCCCAGCAGGCAGGGCCCGTCGGGATGAGCGGCGGCGATGGCCTCGGCGCAGCGGCGTGCCTTCTGAGCCACCGTGCGCGCTTCTTCCATCCGCTCGAGTCCGTACACCGGCCGGTCGTCCCCGAGCCGTTCGGCGAGTGTCCGGTAGACGTCGGTCGAGCCGCCGGCGGCATGGAACAGGAAGAAGGGCGGCCGGGAACCGGTGCCTTTCAGGATCCGCAAGGGCTCGCTCGTCGCCTGTGCCTGTTGGATGAGCTCGGCCGCCGCGGCGACCGTGGCGGCGCCGAGCAGGTCGCGCAGCGGCAGCTCGATCCCGAACTCGCGCTCCACGGCGGTGCGGATGCGGACGGCCATGAGCGAGTCCAGACCGAGATCCGCCCACGCCGTGGCCGGCGTGATGCGGGCGGGCGGATGCCCGGTGACGGCGCCGATGTGGTGGCCGAGGCGGGCCGTCACGGAGTCGGGCTCGGTCGCGAGCCGCTCCGTGGTGGGGGCAGCGGGAGGCTTCGGTGCCGACGCCCGGTCCGTCCACCAGTGCCGCACGTGCCGCCAGCGCGGCGCGGGCAGATCGACGACCCGCCCGGACGGCAGGGGCAGACGCAAGCCCCCGGCGTACAACGCGCCGAGCTGTTGGACGAACGCGGCCGAGTCGTCCGCGTCGCGGCGCAGCGTGCCGACGACCAGGGCGTCCGGGACGGTGTCGACGACGGCCCGCGTCAGGACGGGGTGGGGGGAGATCTCGACGAAGGCGGTGTGGCCGTCGGCCGCCGCGGCGGCGATGGCCCGGTCCAGGCGCACGGGCCGCCGCAGGTTGGCGGCCCAGTGCTCCGCGTCGAACACGCAGTCGCCGCGCGGATCGTCCAGGACCGTGGAGTAGACGGGCACGCGTGGCCGCCGCCCCCGAAGGCCGGTCAACGACTCGGTCAGGGCCGGCAGCAGCGCGTCGACCTGCGGCGAGTGCCCGGCGCCGACCACCCGCATGGCCCGGACGGCCGCGCCCTGTGCCTCCAGTCGCCGTACGAGCCGGTTCACCTCCGCCTCCTCGCCGGTGACGACCTTCTGGCGGGGCGAGGAGTGGACGGCGACGTGCACGCCGGGGAAGTCCTCTCGCAGCGCGTCCAGTTCGGCGTCGTCCAGGTCGACGACGGCCATCGCGCCGCCGCTCAGCCCGCTGAGCAGCCGGGCCCGTACGGCGATGATCCGGGCCGCGTCCGGGACGTCCAGGGCGCCCGCGCACACGGCGGCGGCCACCTCACCCATGGAGTGGCCGATCACGGCGGCGGGTTCGACGCCGCGGGAGCGCCACAGCTCGGCGAGCGCCACCTGGAGGCCGAACAGGACGGGCTGGGCGACCACGAGGGAATCGAGGCCGTCGCCGGACGCGAGGTGGTCGTACAGGGACAGCCCGCACTCCGCGGCCAGCTGCGGATCGAGTTTCTCCACGGCGGCGGCGAAGGCGGGCTCCTCGGCCAGCAGCCGCCGTCCCATGCCGGCCCACTGGCTGCCGTACCCGGAAAAGACCCACACCGGCCCGTGCCCGACGAGATCACGCTCGCCCGTGACGACCCGGCCATGTGGGTGCCGCTGCGCCAACGCGCCCAGCGCGTCCGTGAGTTCGGCCCGGTCGCGAGCCGTGACGGCGGCGCGCACGGGCCCGCGACCGGTGCGCCCGGCCAGCGTGCGGGCCACGTCGGCCGGACGCGCCGCGCTCCCTTCGGGCGTGCGCAGCCAGGCGGCGAGCCGGGCTGCCGTGTCGCGGACGCGTTCGGCGTCGACGTCGGAGAGCGGATACAGAAGGGCGGCGGGTTCCTCGCCCGTCTCGGGCACGAGTGGTACTGGCGTCCCGGGCCGCCATTCCTCCAGTACCGCATGGGCGTTGGTGCCGCCGAAACCGAAGCCGGAGACCCCGGCGGTGGCCGTGCCGCCGTAGCGGGGCCACGGCTCGGGCTCGGTCACCACCCGCAGCCGTACGTCGCCCCCGACGCTGCTGTCGGCGCAGTGCAGGGAGGGCGGGACGCGGTCGTGATGGAGGGCGAGCACCATCTTGACCAGGCCGGCGATGCCCGCGGCGGACTCCAGATGGCCGAGGTTGCCCTTGACGGAGCCGAGCAGCAGCGGCTGGTCGGGGTCACGGCAGGCGCCGAGCACCGCGCCCAGCGCGCCCGCCTCGATCGGGTCGCCGAGCGGAGTGCCGGTCCCGTGTGCCTCGACGTGGTCGATGCCCGCCGGAGCGAGCCCGGCCCGTGCGTAGGCCGTTCTCAGCACGGCCTGCTGGGCGGCGGGGTTGGGTGCCATGAGGCCGCCCGAACGGCCGTCGGAGTTGACGGCGGTGGCCCGGACGACCGCCAGGACGCGGTCGCCGTCGCGCTCGGCGTCGGACAGCCGTTTCAGGAGCACGGCCGCGCACCCCTCGCCCCGGCCGATGCCGTCGGCCGCCGCCGAGAACGGCTTGCACCGTCCGTCCGGCGCCAGCGCCCCCGCCCGCCCGAACGCCACGCCGACGGTGGGGGAGAGCAGCAGGTTGACCCCGGCGGCGATCGCCGTGTCGCTCTCGCCCGTGCGCAGGCTGACGCAGGCGTGGTGCACGGCGACCAGCGAGGAGGAGCAGGCGGTGTCGACGGCCATGCTCGGCCCGTGGGTATCGAGGACGTACGCGAGCCGGCCCGCGGCCACGCTGAGGGCCGCGCCGGCCGGGGCCCAGGGATCGACGGCGGCCGGATCGGCGCCGGTCAACTGCCCGTACTCCGGCGCGGAGATGCCGACGAAGACGCCGGTGGCGGTGCCCGCGAGGGAGGCGGCCGGGACGGCGGCGTGGTCGAGCGTCTCCTGGACGACCTCCAGGAGGAGCCGCTGCTGGGGATCCATCACCGCGGCCTCGCGCGGGGTGATGTGGAAGAAGTCCGCGTCGAACCCGGCGACATCGTCCAGGTAGCCGCCGTAGCGGGGCGCGTCGGGAGGCGGGAACGCGGTGAAGTCCCGCCACCGGTCCTCGGGAACCCGCCGGACGGCGTCGACGCCCTCGGTCAACAGCCGCCAGTAGTCGGCGGGGCCGTGCACCCCGCCGGGCAGCCGGCAGCCGACGCCGATGACCGCGATCGGCTCGGCGGACGACGTCTCGGTGCCTGGCCGGCTCGCCGGGAGGGCAGCGATCTCCTCCTCCCTCCCGTCGCACAGGCGCGCCACCAGGGCCTCGCCGGTGGGTGCCTCCCACAGCAGGGTGGCGGGCAGTTCGCGGCCCAGGGCCCGGGAGAGTTCACCGGCCAGGGCGACCGCGTCCCGCGAGGACATGCCGAGGTCCGCGAGCGGCCGGTCCATCGGGGCGGCCTCGACAGCCGTCTCGCTCCAGGCGGCCACCCGCTCGGCGATCAGACGACGCAGCGCGGCCTCGCCGACGGCCTTCATTCCGCGGCCCCCGACGCCGCGACGGACCGCGCGTACGCGCCTTCCAGATAGCGCGCCCTGGTCAGCGCCCGGGACACCTTGCCGCTGGAGGTGCGGGGCACGGTCCCCGGCGGCACGAGGACGACATCGGCGAGCCGCAGCCCGTGCCGGGCGGAGACGGCCCCGCGCACCGCGCTCTCCAACGCCGGTACGTCGATCCCGGCCAGGCTCGTGGTCCGCGTGTGCTCGGCCACGACCACGACCCGCTCACCGGTCGTCCCGGGCACGGCGAAGGCGGCGAGCCGGTCGCGGCGCACGGCCGGATGCGCGTCCTGGGCCGTGGCCTCGACGTCCTGCGGATAGTGATTGCGTCCGTCGACGATGATGAGGTCCTTCAGCCGGCCGGTGACGACCAACTGCCCGTCCAGCAGCGTCCCCAGATCGCCGGTACGCAGCCATGCGCCCGGCCCGGCGCCGAAGACCTCACGGGTGTCCCCGTCCCGTTTCCAGTAACCGCGGCCGACGTTCGGCCCCTGCACCCGGATCTCCCCGACCTCTCCCTCGGACAGCTCGGCATGGGTGATGGGGTCGGTGACGCGCAGCCGCTGGCCCGCCGGGGTGCCGCAGCCGGCGAGCAGGACAGCTCTGGGATCGTCCGGGCGCGCGGGCAGGGCCTTTCCGGCGGCGAGCGCGTCCCGGTCGAGGGCGAACCGGCGTAACGGCTCCTGCGGACGCGCGGCACTGACGAAGACGGTGGCCTCGGCGAGCCCGTAGGAGGGGCAGTGCGTGTCCGGCGCGAGCCCCTGCGACGCGAAGGCGGCATGAAACCGGTCGGCCGTACCGGGACGCACCGGCTCGCTGCCGTTGATCAGCGCGGCGACGTCGTCCAGCCGTAGATCCGCCCTCTGCTCGGCGGTGACGGCGGACGCGCAGTAGTCGTAGGCGAAGTTGGGCGCGGCACTGACCGCCCGCGGATGCCCGGCGAGCAGCCGGAGCCAGCGCACGGGCTCGTGCAGGAACGCGGCCGGGTCCATGAGCACCGACAGCAGCCCGCGGACGACAGGCGCGGCGACGCTCAGCACGAGCCCCATGTCGTGATAGAGCGGCAACCAGCCCACACAGGTCACCGGATGCGCGTCGGCACCGTACGCGGTCAGCGCCTGCCGGGCGTTGGCGACCACATTGCCGTGCGTGATCTCCACGCCCGCCGGAGCCCGGGTCGAACCGGAGGTGTACTGCAGATAGGCGGTCGCCCCGGCGTCCGACGGAACCGGCTGGAACTGGTCGCCGGCGGAGTCGGGAACGTCGTCCGCGGCGATCACCCGGACACCCGGCCCGTCGCAGAAGTCCCGCACGTCCGCCCGGGCGCGGCCCGTGGTCACGACGATCTCGGGAGCCGCGTCGGCCAGCACCCCCGCGAGCCGGTCGGCGTGCCCGGGCAGCCCCGGCGGGTACAGCGGTACGGCGACCAGGCCGGCGGCCAGCGTGGCCAGGAACCCGGTGACGTACTCGATGCCCTGCGGACACAGCAGCGCGACCCGCGTCCCGGGCTCGGTCTCCTCGGCGAGCCGGGCGGCGAGTGCCCGCACCCGCACGTCCAGGCGCCGCCAGGTCAGGGTGCGGTGGACGCCGCGCGAGTGCGGGGCGGGGTGGTCGACGAAGGTGAACGCCCGGCGGTCCGGGGTGGTTTCGGCCCAGTGCCGCACGTACTGAGGCAGGGTCCGGTACGCGGGCGCGAGCGGGGGGAGGTGGTTCATCAGGGGGTGGCTCCTCACATCGAGGGATCACACGCAAGGGGAGGGCTCACAGCGGTCACAGTGGTCACAGCGATCAGTGCGGTCAGTGCGGTCAGAGCGGGATGTTGCCGTGCCGGCGCTGCGGCATCGGCGCCCGCTTGCCGTGCAGCGCGCGCAGGGCGAGGCAGACGCGGGCGCGGGTCTCGCGCGGGGCGATGACGTCGTCGACGTAACCGCGTTCCGCGGCGAGATAGGGCGTGCCGTGGGTGCTCTCGTACGCGGCGACGAGGCGGGCGCGCAGCGCCTCGGGATCGGCGGCGGCGGCGAGTTCGCGCCGGTGCAGGAGACCCACCGCGCCCTCGGCGCCCATGACGGCGATGCGGGCGGTGGGCCAGGCGAGGTTGACGTCGGCGCCCAGATGCTTGGAGCCCATCACCGCGTATCCGCCGCCGTACGCCTTGCGCACCACCACGGTGACCTTGGGGACGGTCGCCTCGGCGTAGGCGTACAGGAGTTTGGCGCCGCGCCGGATGATGCCGCCGTGCTCCTGGCGGACACCGGAGAGGTAGCCCGGGACGTCGGCGAAGGTGAGCAGCGGGATGCCGAACGCGTCGCAGAACCGCACGAAGCGCGCGGCCTTCTCCGAGGCGTCGATGTCGAGGACACCGGCGGCGTGCAGCGGCTGATTGGCGACCACGCCGACCGAGCGGCCCTCCACCCGCGCCAGCGCGCAGACGATGTTGGGCGCGAACAGCTCCTGCACCTGGAGCAGTTCACCGTCGTCGACGACCGACCGCAGGATCTCGCACATGTCGTAGGCCTGCCCGAGCCGGTCGGGGACCACCTCGTCGAGCGGCTCCCCGGCGGGCGGGGGAGCGGGTGCGTACTCCGGGGGCCGTTCGAGGTTGTTGGCGGGCAGGTACGACAGCAGCTCCCGTACGGTGTCGAGGGCGTCCTCCTCGTCGGCGGCGAGGAAGTGGGCGTTGCCGTTGACGGCGTTGCTGGTGTGGGCGCCGCCCAGTTCCTCGGCGGTGGTGCGTTCGCCGGTGACCGTCTCGATGACGTCGGGTCCGGTGACGAACATGTGCGAGGCGCCGTCCACCATCACCGTGAAGTCGGTGATGGCCGGCGAATAGGCGGCCCCTCCGGCACACGGCCCCAGGACGACCGAGATCTGCGGGATGACCCCGGACGCCTGCACATTGCGGCGCACCAGTTCGGCGTAGAGGGCGAGCGAGGCGACGCCTTCCTGGATGCGGGCGCCGCCGGAGTCGTTGAGGCCGATGACCGGGCAGCCGGTCTTGAGCGCCAGGTCCATGAGGGCGACGGTCTTCTCGCCGAAGGCCTCGCCCATGCTGCCGCCGAAGACGGTGGAGTCCTGCGCGAACACACAGACCGGGCGGCCGTCGACCGTCCCGTGTCCGGTGACCACCCCGTCCCCGTAGGGGCGGTGGGTCCCGTCCCCGGCGGACGACCGGGCCCGGACGAACAGGCCCGTCTCGGTGAAGGAGCCCGCGTCCAGCAGGCGTTCGATCCGCTCCCGGGCGCCGAACTCGCCACGTCTTCTCGGCCCGCCCGGGGCCACCGCCCGCGCCCGGCGGCGTTCCAGGTCGGCGACGCGTCCGGCGGTGCCGTCGGGCACACACGGCGCGGTCCGGCTTGCCTCGGATGTTGTCGCCTCTGTCGTCACAGCCACCTCCGAAGTCGCCCTCGAAATATGGCAGCGGGCCGGGGGAATCGGTGTCGCGTTTGCCTGAGGTGAGTGCTGCGGGACAAGCGTTCGTCCGGGCGTGACAAGGGTGGCGCTGGCGAAACTTTCGATCCGGGGGCCGAATGTCGTCGCCCGGACAGCCTCCATGAGGCAACTGTGAGTGAGCCGTGCGCGAGGCGTTGACGGTGCGAAGGGCCAGCCGTAAGGTTCCCGCACCCTTCGGAGGAAGGATCGAAAGTTTCGAACTGTCATGGCCCCAACAATCAGCAGAAAGGGGATGAGATGGTCACCCGCACGTCCATCGGCACCCTCGTCCTGGCCGGCCTGCTCACCGCCACCGGCGTCGCGGCCCTCTCCGGGACGGCGGAAGCCGCGAGCACCCTGGGCTCCGCGGCGGCCGGCAAGGGTCGTTACTTCGGCACCGCCGTCGCCGCCAACCACCTGGGCGAAGCCGCGTACGCCTCCACGCTCGACACCGAGTTCAGCTCGGTCACGCCCGAGAACGAGATGAAGTGGGACGCCGTCGAGCGCACCCGCAACTCGTTCACCTTCGGTGCCGCCGACCAGATCGTGAGCCGCGCGCAGGGCAAGGGCATGAAGGTCCGCGGCCACACCCTGGTGTGGCACTCCCAACTGCCCAGCTGGGTCGGCGGTTTGGGCACCGCCGACCTGAGATCGGCGATGAACAACCACATCAACCAGGTGATGCAGCACTACAAGGGCAAGATCCACTCGTGGGACGTCGTCAACGAGGCCTTCCAGGACGGCAGCAGCGGCGCCCGGCGCAGCTCGCCCTTCCAGGACAAGCTCGGCAACGGCTTCATCGAGGAGGCGTTCCGCACCGCACGCGCCGCCGACCCGGCCGCCAAGCTCTGCTACAACGACTACAACACCGACGGCGTCAACGCGAAGAGCAATGCCGTCTACAACATGGTCAAGGACTTCAAGGCGCGCGGCGTGCCGATCGACTGCGTGGGCTTCCAGTCCCACTTCAACAGCGCCTCACCGGTGCCCGGCGACTACCGGGCCAACCTCCAGCGCTTCGCCGACCTCGGAGTCGACGTACAGATCACCGAGCTGGACATCGAAGGCTCCGGCACGTCCCAGGCCACCAGCTACACCAACGTGGTCAACGCCTGCCTGGCCGTCTCGCGCTGCACCGGCATCACCGTCTGGGGCGTCACCGACAAGTACTCCTGGCGCGCCAGTGGAACCCCCCTGCTGTTCGACGGCAACTACAACAAGAAGCCCGCCTACACAGCCGTCCTCACGGCGCTGGGCGGAACCAGTTCGGGCGGCGGCGGTGGCACGGGCGCCTGCACGGTCTCCTACAGCAAGCAGGAGGAGTGGAGCGACCGCTTCAACGGCAAGGTGACCGTCACCGCGGGCAGTTCCGCGATCAGCACCTGGACCACGACCGTCACCGTGAACTCCCCGCAGAAGGTCTCCTCGACCTGGAACGGCACGCCCAGCTGGGACAGCGGCGGCAACGTCATGACCATGAAGCCGAACGGCAACGGCAGCCTGGCGGCCGGAGCCTCCACGAGCTTCGGCTTCACCGTCATGAAGAACGGCAGCACCGCGGCCCCCGTCCTGGGCCCCTGCACGACCTCCTGACCGCCCGACGGCCCCGACCGCACAGGACAGGCGGTCGGGGCCGGCTGTCCGCGCCTACTGCGGCTCGTGCGTCACGTTCAGCGGCTCGAACGAGATCCGCGTGCGCGTGCCGCCCTCGGCCCAGGTGACCTCGACGTCAGCGCCGTCGACCGCGACAGCGGTGATGACGTGCTCCAGTGCCGTCGGCGCCGGCTCGGCGGTCAACGTCGCCAGACAGACGTGTACGGAGGTGCCCTCGGCCCGGCCGACGAGCCGGGGCACCTGCGCCCACCGGGTGAACGCGGTGCCCTGCGGAGCCCGGACCGTCTCGGCCGCCCCGCCCCAGCCGTGCAGACCGTGCAACGCCGAGACCAGGCCCTCGTCGGGTCCGGTGGCCCAGCCGGTCTGGGTGACACGGCAGTCGGCCGGTGCTCCGACCACCCGGTGCACCCGCAGCTCGTACCGCCCGTGCGCCACCGTCACGCTCTCCACCCGCAGCCCCGGCACCATCGGCGGCCCGGCGACGAAGACGGGCCGGTGCCACGACGCCGCCCACCCCCAGCCGTCGCCCCGCCCCGCGCCGAGGGGATGGATCCGCCGCCGCACGCTGCGTCGCCCGTCCACCTCCACGCCCAGGTGGTTGTCCGCGACGTTCCCGGCCGCGGTCGGCCCGGTCCGGGTCGAGTACGCCTGGCGCCCGTAGTGCGGATCGTCGCCCTCGGGCGCCTCTCCTTCGTGCGGGCGCACATGGTCACTGCCGTGGTTGTGCAGCCGTACGACCCCGTCGGCGCGGGTCGTCTGCACGAGCAGGCCCGGTGCCGGCAGGGCGAGCACGCGGTCGGTCTCCTCGACCGGCGCGGCCTCCTCCCGTGCCGTCCACAGCGGATGGCCGGCGGGCGCCAGCAGCGACACGAACGCCTTCGACGCCCAGTAGGGGGACGCCGGGCCCGAGTACGACTGAAGGGTGGCCTCGTGCGGGCCGTGCCAGCCCAGACTCAGCAGACCGTCCTCGGTGAGCGCGCCGCGCTGGAGGAAGTAGCGCAGGCTGCCGCTCGCCAGACGCCGGGAGGTGCCGGGGGAGAGCGGGGTGTCACCGGTTACGGCGCCCAGACCGACGGCCGCCGAAGCGGCGAACCGGTACGACAGGGACCGGCCGAAGTGCAGCGGCGCCCCGTCCCCGCCGAACGTCGGCGCGAAGCCCTCCAGATGAGCACGCAGCCGGGGGCCGCAGCGGGCGGAGAGTTCCGTGTCGCCGGCGAGGTAGGCGTCGAGCACCGGATACAGGTGCAGGGCCCAGCCGTTGTAGTGGTCGAAGGCGCGTCCGTCGCCGTCGGCGTACCAGCCGTCGCCCCGGTACCAGGTCTCCATGAGCTCCAGCGCGCGCTCCCGGGCCGCCGCCGTCTCGGCGTCGCCCCGGCCCACGGACTCCAGGAACCCGGCCACCATGAAGGGGAAGAGGTACCAGTTGTTCGGTGCGGGCGTGTGCCGCAGCGACCCGCGCAGCCATTCCTCGGCCCGGTCCCGCACACCGTCGTCGAGGTGCTTCCACAGCCAGGGCGCCGTCAGCCGCAGACCGAGGGCGACGGACGCCGACTCGACCATGGGCTGGCCCTGCACGTCGTGACCGAGGATCAGGGGCCAGGACTCGGTGTCGTCGCGGCCGGGGGTGCGGGTGCCCGCGGCGAGCCCCTGCGCGTAGCGGTCGAGCCAGCCGTGCGGATCGTCCCCGTCGGCGCCCGCCACCCGGAAGGCGGCCGCCAGGAACGTCCGGGCGTAGCCCTCCAGTCCGTCGGAGCGCACACCCGAACGCGAGGGCGGTCCGGGCAGGTCGAGCAGGGCGCGGCCCGGGGTGCTCCAGCGCCAGGCCGCCGTCAGCAGCCCGTCCGCCACCGCTTCCCAGTGGGCTCGGGTGTAGCCGGTGTACGGGCTCGACTCGCGGTCGTCCGCGGGCAGTTCGAACGGGATGCTCATGCCAGGAAGGCCAGCCTTTCGCGTCGTACGGGATGCTGGAATCCGGCGCCGGAGGCCCAGCGCGCGGTCTCGGCGAGCGCGTGGTCGGCCAGACGGCGCCACTCGTTGCCCTCGGATCCGGCGAGATGGGGAGTGAGGAGCGCGTTCTCGCAACGCCACAACGGGTGCTCGGGCGGCAGCACTTCGGGATCGGTGACGTCCAGGACGGCACGGATACGGCCCGCCAGGACGGCCTCGGTGAGCGCCTCCTGGTCGACGACCGCACCGCGCGCGGTGTTGATCAGTACGGCGCCGGCGGGCATCGAGTCGATCAGGGCACGGCTGACCAGGCCGCGGGTCGCGGGCAGCAGCGGGGTGTGCACGCTGAGGATGTCGCAGCGGGCGAACAGCTCCGCCAACTCGACGCGCGGAACGCCGAGTTCGGCGGCCTCCGCGTCGGTGACGTACGGGTCGTGCAGCAGTACCTCGATGTCGTGCGGGCGCAGCAACTCGATGACCCGGCGGCCGACCAGCGACGCCGACAGAATGCCGACGCGGCGGCGGTAGTTGCCGATTTCCTGTGCGGTGCCCAGCCAGTCGTGGCGCCGCTGGGACGCGCGGTAGTCGCGGGCCCGTTCCAGGACGTGCTTGCCGGCGAGCAGGATCATCGCGAGGGTGTACTCGGCCACCGGCACGGCGTTGGCCGCGGCGGCGGAGGAGACCTCGATACCGCGCTCCCAGCAGGCGTCGGTGACATGACCGCGCACGCTGCCCGCCGTGTGCACGACGGCACGCAGCCGCGGCGCCGCTCGCAGCACCGAAGCGTCCAGCGGCGGACAGCCCCAGCCGGTGATCAGCACATCGATGTCGGCGAGCAGCTCCCCGGCTCGCGGTGTGGTCAGATCGTCGAGCGCGGGGAGCGGGGCGAGGTCGCAGACCTTGCGGAAGGCGTCGAGCGACTCGGGGTCGAGGACGGCCGCGGCGGCCTCCTGGGCCATGGCGACGGCGGCCCGGGGGCGGAAACCGGGGCCCGGTGAGGTCACTTGACGGCTCCGGCGGTCAGGCCGCCGCGCCAGAAGCGCTGGAGCAGCATGAAGGCCAGGATGAGCGGCAGTACGGCGAGCAGCGAGCCCATGATCACCACGGGATAGTACTCGGGCGACACGGACGCCTGACTGTTCCACTGGTACAGACCGAGACTGACGGGATACAGGTCCTGGTTGGACAGCATCACCATCGGCAGGAAGAAGTTGTTCCAGATCGTGGTGAGCTGGAACAGGAAGACGGTGACCAGCCCGGGTCCGAGCATCCGCAGAGACACCCTGACATACGCGGTCAGTTCGCCCGCGCCGTCGATCCGCGCCGCCTCCAGGACCTCGTCCGGGACGTAGCCCTGGCTGAAGATGCGGCCGAGGTAGACGCCGAACGGGTTGAACAGGACGGGGATGAACACCGACCAGAAGGTGTTGACCAGGCCGGTCTCCGAAGCCATCAGGTACAGCGGCAGCGCGAGAACGGTCTGCGGCACCATCACCGCCGCGAGCACCAGGCCGAACAGCTTCTCCTTGTGCCGGAAGCGGTACTTGTCGAAGGCGTAGCCGCAGGCGATGCTCACCAGCGCGCCGAGCGCCGCCCCGAGGACCGCGTACAGCAGGCTGTTGACGTACCAGCGCCCGTACAGGCCGCCGTCCATCGCGAACAGATCGCGCAGGTTCCGCACGAAGGAGAAGTCGCTCAGGGACAACAGGTCGCTGTTGAACAGCGCGTCCCGGTTCTTCGAGGCGGCGAGCACCAGCCACACTACGGGCAGCAGGGTGTAGAGGACGGAGATGAGGACGACGGCGTTGACCGTCGTACGGCCGAGCAGCCGGGGTCGCATCAGGGTGCTGTCGGTGGCGCTCATCGGGCCTCCTCGGCGTCGGCGCGGCTGGTCCAGCGGGTCACGCCGTAGGACAGGGCGATCGTGCAGAGCAGCAGGACGACCGAGGCGGCCGCCGCCAGGCTGTAGTTGTTGCGGGTGAACGCCGCGTCGTAGATGTACATGCTCGGCGAGAACCGGGAGTTGATCATCGGGGAGGACTGGCTGAGCAGCATCGGCTCGGTGAACAGCTGCAACGCCCAGATCAGCGTGAAGATCGCGACCATCACGATCGAGGCCCGCACCAGCGGCGTCTTGACCTGGAGCGCCGTGCGCACCGGCCCCGCGCCGTCCACGACCGACGCCTCGATCACCTCACGCGGCACGGCCTGAAGGGCGGCGTAGAACACCACCATGTTGTAGCCGAGGTTGCTCCACAGGGCGATGTTCACGATGGACGGGATGACGGTGTGCACGCCCAGGAAGTCGATCGTGATGTCGCCGCGGGCGAACAGGTCGATGACCGGGCTGATCCCGGGTGTGTAGAGGTACAGCCAGATCAGCGCCGCGATGATGCCGGGCACCGCGTGCGGCAGGAACAGCGCCAACTGCGCCCAGGCGCGCAGCCGTACGACACCGGAGTCCAGCAGCAGCGCCAGGGCGAGCGCCAGGGCGACCATGAGCGGGATGTAGATCAGGCAGTACAGGACGACGGTGCCGAGCCCGCCGAGGAACGTCGGGTCGGTCAGGACGGCGGCGTAGCTGCGCAGGCCCACGAAGACGGTGCGTTCGGGGCCGAAGCCGAGGCCGGGCTGGTCGTCGCTGAAGAAGCTGAGGTAGACGGCGGTGCCGACGGGGATCAGGAAGACGGTGACCAGCAGGGCGAAGAAGGGCGTCATCAGCACACCGCAGGCGGTGAGCCGGCGGCGCTGGGCCGCCTTGCGGGCGCGGTGGCCGGTGGCCTGTGCGGTGGGCGGCGGCGCGGTGGCCGGCACCGGATGCTGGGTGGTCGCGGTCATGGGGGTGTCACCTGCCTTTCGGGGCGGCTCAGGTGCTGCGCTGGGTGGTGGACAGGCCCAGGGCCTTGAGATCGGGCATGGTCCCGTCCTGCGCCGCGCGCACGGACCCGATGAGGGAGCCCTGGCCCGCGCCGGCGCGCGCGAAGTTGTCCTGCATGACCTTCTGCGTGGCGGACATCCGCGGCCCCCACACCCAGCCGTCGCGGATCCTCTCGGCCTCCTGCTGGAAGAGCTGGTAGATGTCCTGGCCGCCGTAGTAGGAGCGGTCGAACGCCGCGCGTCCCACGGCGACGAGAGGCAGGGCCGCCGGGTACTGGCTGCTGGCGCCGCTGGAGAGCCGGGCGCGCAGGGCGTCGGGATGGGACACCTGCCACTCGATGAACTCCATCGCGGCCTCGGGATACCGGCAGTCCTTGGTGACGGCGAAGGTGGAACCACCGTGCGTGCCGACGTACGGGCGGCCGTCGTCCCACTGCGGCAGCGGCGCGAGGCGCCACAGGCCCTTCTGCCCGGGCTGGGCGTTCATCTGGGCGCCGGCGTCCCAGGCACCGCTGAGGCGGGTGAGGACCAGGCCGTTGCCGATCTGCGCGTCCGCCTGCCGGCTCTCGATGGCGTTCACGAAGACGTCGTCGCGGTCGATGAGCCGCTGCCAGTAGGCGGCCACGCGCCGGGTCGGCGCGTCGGCGAGGGAGACGTTCCAGGCGCCGCCGGCGGTGTCGAACCACCGCGCGCCCGCCTGCCAGGAGTACGCGGCGAACTGGGTCATCCCGTCCGAGGGGAACAGCACCAGCCGCCGGCCGGGCGCCGTGCGGCGCACGGTGTGCGCCAGCTCGGCGAACTCCTCCCAGGTGCGAGGGACTTGGAGGCCGAAGCGGTCGAACAGGTCGGTGCGGTAGTGCATGACCATGGGCTCGACGTCGAGCGGGACGCTGAACACGCGCCCTTCGAAGGTGGTCAACCCGAGCGCCTGCGGCAGCAGTTTGCGGCGCAGGGTGTCGCTGACCAGGCCGGTGATGTCACGGGCGACGCCGTCGATGGCGAAGCCGGGTACCTGCGGGTACTCGAGGGTGGCGACGTCGGGGGCGTTGCCGGCCCGGGCCGCGTTGCTGAGCTTGGCGTAGCCGCCCTTGCTTCCGGAGGGGATCTGCTGGAACTCGACCTGGATGCGGTCGTGGGTCTTGTTGTAGGCGTCGACCACTTCCTGGCTGCCGCGCAGCGCGGACCAGAAAGTGATGCGCGTGGTCTTGCCCGTGCTGCGCGACGGGCCGTCAGATGACCCGCTGCAGGCGCTCACGGCTCCTGCCAGCGGTACGGCGGCTGTCGCGGCGAGCACGGATCGACGGCTGGGCCGACCGAGCATGTCGCCTCCCGCGGCTCTGCGTGTCAGGGAGACACGGCTGTTCGGGACACGGGAATCCTCATTGGTCGACCACAAACGGTCAATAGATCGATCAGAAGAAAATAAAGCGGTCAAACGCTCATTGGCTCAATGTGACGGTCATGCGTGTCGAGCCACGCACCCGCAAAGCGGGCAGCAACTCGACGCGGCGCACCGTGGATCCGGCGCCGCGGTGGCCGTCGAGGCGCCGCAACAACAGCTCCGCGGCCACCCGCCCGACCTCCGCCTTGGGCGGGGCCACCGCCGTCAGCGGGGTGGTGCCCAGGCCCGCGAGCACGTCGTCGTAGGCCACGACCGAGCAGTCCTCCGGCACCCGCACCCCGCTCTCCGCCAGCCGCTGGGCGATCATCAGGGCGTCCACATCGCTGTGCAGCACCGCCGCCGTCGCGCCGAGCTTGCCGAGCAGCGTCGGCACGTCCTGCATCTCGTGCGCCGCGTACGGCCCGTCGTGGCCGGCCTCCGGCGAACTGAGCGCCCACGCCCACTCCTCCAGCCGCGGATGCGCCCCGGCGATCTGTGTGAAGGCGGCTCGCAGACTCCGCGCGGTGGGGCTGTCGTCCCGCGTGGCGAACACGATCCGCCGGTGGCCGAGCCCCACCAGGTGCTCCACCGCGAGATGTGCGCCGTACCAGTGGTCCGAGCACACCGAGTCCAGGGCGTGCAGCGCGCTGCCGGGCCACGGCCGCCGTTCCATCAGCACGGCCGGCACGTCCAGCGCGGCGAGCCAGCCGTAGTCGGCCTCCTCGACGGCGGGAGTGCGCCACCGCGGGGCCAGCAGCAGACCCCGCGCGCCGCCCGCGAGCGCCCGCTCCACCAGCGGGAGTTCCGCCCCGGCCACCTGGGGCGCGATGTGCAGGGCGATGCGCATGCCGGCCTCTTCGAGCACCGTGCGGGCGCCGTGCAGGGTTTCGTACAGATACGAGTGCCGCTCCGGCACCACCACGGCCACGGTGTCCCCGTCCGGCGCATGCGGTTCGGGCTGTTCCGGCACGGGCGACGTCGAGTGGACGACCCCGTGCCCGCGGCGCAGCCTGCCCTCGCGGGTCAGCTCCTCCACGTCCCGGCGCAGCGTCACCACCGACACCTGGAGCTCGGCGGCGAGATCACGCACCCGCGCGCTGCCCCGCCCCTCCACCGCGGCCAGGACCCGCTGCCGCCTGAGTTCCACCGGCTCCCGCACGACGCCTCCCCAGCACGTGAATGTTCGTTTGATCGATGAGCGTCATCATAACGATCGCTTCGGGCCGCAGACCCCAGTAAGCAAGCACCTGATCGCAGGTCACCCCGCGCGCTTCTCGGGATTTTGATCTTTATCTCTTTAACATCCTTAAGTCCGTTTCATTCCGGTTCGGGCTCACGGAACCGGCATGCCCCCGTCACCGCCGACCGTGAACCAGGACCGTATGAGCTCAGCAGACCGCGAACTGCGGGCCGCCGCCCGTCACTTCGGGCGCCGCCGATTCCTCACCCTCACCGCCGCGGCCGCCGCGCTGGCCTTCAGCACGAACGTCCCGGCCGCGGGCGCGGCAGGTACGGGCGAGCCGACCACGTCGAAAATCGCCGACAATCCGTTCACTCTGGGTGTCGCCTCCGGTGACCCGCTGCCCGACTCCGTGGTGCTGTGGACCCGGCTCGCGCCCTCCCCGTACGAGCCGGGCGGCGGAATGGGCGCGCTGGCCGCCGCGGTGCTCTGGGAGGTCGCCCTGGACGAGCGGTTCGTCACCGTCGTCCGCAGCGGCGCCGGCACCGCCTTCCCCGAGTACAACCACACCGTGCACATCGAGGTCGACGGCCTCGACCCGGACCACGAGTACTACTACCGCTTCCGGACGGGGACGTGGATCAGCGAGACGGGCCGCACCCGCACGGCACCCGCCCGCACGTCCGCCCCCTCGACCCTGACCTTCGCCGCGGTGTCCTGCCAGGCCTTCCACGACGGCTACTTCACCGCCCACCGGCACCTCGCGCAGGACGACGTCGACGTGGTCTTCCACGTCGGCGACTACCTGTACGAGTACGCCGTCAACTCCGCGGGCGGAGCCCGCGGTTACCCGAGCGGCACCGTCCCCGGCGTCTTCAACCGTGAGACCGTCTCGCTGGAGGACTACCGCTTGCGGTACGCCCTGTACAAGAGCGACCCGGACCTGCGGGCCGTCCACGCGGCGCATCCGTTCGTCGTCACCTGGGACGACCACGAGACCGAGAACAACTACGCCGGCGCCGTCGACGAACACGGCAGTCCGCCCGAGGAGTTCCTGCTGCGCCGGGCCGCCGCCTACCGCGCCTACTGGGAGAACCAGCCGCTGCGCAGCGCCCAGATGCCCGTCGGACCCGATCTCCGGCTCTACCGGCGCCTGCACTGGGGCACACTCGCCCAGTTCGACGTGCTCGACACGCGTCAGTACCGCTCCGACCAGGCGTACGGCGACACCCAGCACGTGCCCGGGCCCGAGTCGGACGACCCGGCGCGCACCATGACGGGCGCGGCACAGGAGAAGTGGCTGCTCGACGGCTGGGACGCCTCGACGGCGGTGTGGAACGTGATGCCGCAACAGGTCTGCTTCTCGCAGCGGAAGCTGGACCTCAACGCGCAGGCGCTGATGTCCATGGACGCCTGGGACGGTTACCGCGCCTCACGGGGGCGGATCCTCGCCGGAGCGAAGTCGGCCGGGGTGGAGAACCTGATGGTCCTCACGGGCGACGTCCATGTGGGCTACGCCTTCGACATCAAGGACGTCTTCGACGATCCGGCGTCCACGACCCTGGGGACGGAGATCGTCGCCACCTCCGTCGCGAGCGGCAGGAACGGCGCCGAGAAGCCCGCCAACTGGGACACCTATATGAAGGCCAATCCGCACCTGAAGTTCTACAACGGGCGGCGCGGCTATGCGCGGGTCGAGTTGGGGCAGCGGGAGGCGCGGGCCGATTTCCGGACCGTCTCCGCGGTGACCACTCCGGGGGCGCCGATCACGACGGCCGGCTCCTTCGTCGTCGAGGCGGGCGAGCCGGGTCTCAAGCCCGCGTGACCGGCGCCCGGTTCGGCCGGGCGGGTCTGTCCTGTCGTCCGATCCGAGGAACCCGCAGGCGCCGGACATCTTCCGCCCGACTCGCGGCAAAAGCTACTGATTCGAGCCACTATTTCCGCTGAGATCCAGGAGACGTGTATGCCCACCAGACACATCGCGGCGGCCTGCGCCGCCGTGACCGCGCTCGGCGCGCTCGTGCTGACGACACTGCCCGAGGCGGCGGCCACCGAACCGCCCGCTCCGGCCGACGGGCCCTCGGCCGCCCGGACGCTCGGCGCCGACACCCCGTCGACCGCGATGCTGAGCGTGTTGCGGCGCGACCTGAAACTGACGGAGAGCCAGGCCAGGACGCGACTGGCGAACGAGGCCGAGGCGGGCACGCGGGCGGGGCAGCTTCAGATCGCCCTGGGCAAGCGCTTCGCGGGTGCCTGGGTGGACGGCGCGACCTCCGCCGACCTCACCGTCGCGACCACCGACACCGCGGACGTCCGCGCGATCGAGGCGGGAGGGGCGAAGGCCAAGGTCGTCAAGACCGCTCTGGCGGACCTCGAGGCGGCCAAGGCGGAGCTGGACGGCGCCGCGACCGGCGCCACGGCCCTCAAGGCGCCGGTCCGGTACGTCGACGTGCGCACCAACCGCGTGACGGTCCAGGCCAGGAGCCGCGCCGCCGCGAAAAAGCTGATCAGCGCCGCCGGAGTCGACAGCGGGCTGGTGCAGGTCGAGGTGTCGGCGGACCGCCCGCGCGCCCTGCACGACATCCGCGGCGGCGACGCCTACTACATCGAGGAAACCGCCCGCTGTTCCGTCGGATTCTCCGTCACCAAGGCGCAGCAGCAGGGCTTCGCCACCGCGGGCCACTGCGGCAGGGCGGGGGAGAAGACCACCGGCTTCAACCAGGTGGCACAAGGCGCCTTCGAGGACTCCGTCTTCCCCGGCCACGACATGGCCTGGGTGGGCGCCAACAGCGACTGGACCGCGACGCCCGACGTCAAGGGCGAGGGCGAGGAGAACGTCCAGGTCGCCGGCTCGGTACAGGCCTTGGTCGGCGCCGCGGTCTGCCGCTCCGGATCCACCAGCGGCTGGCACTGCGGCACGATCGAGCAGCACGACACCAGCGTCAGCTACACGGAGGGCACCGTCGACGGTGTGACGCGTACGACGGTGTGCGCCGAGCCGGGCGACTCGGGCGGTCCCTACCTCTCGGGCGCCCAGGCGCAGGGCGTCACCTCGGGCGGCAGCGGCGACTGCGCGAGCGGCGGCACCACCTTCTATCAGCCGATCAACCCGGTGCTCAGCGCATATGGACTCGTCCTCAAGACGAACGAGGCGCAGACCGACACACCCGAAACCCCCGGAACTCCCGTCGATCCGACCGGTTCGTGGGCGAGCGGTCGTGTCTACGACACCGGAGCACAGGTGACGTACAACGGTGTCACCTACGAGTGCCTCCAGGGCCACCAGTCGCAGAGCGCGTGGCAGCCCGCCGCCACGCCGGCGCTGTGGCAGCGCGTTTGACGTGTCGTCAGGGCCGAGCGGCACGCGGACCGGGTGCCGCTTGCCGCCCGGCCGCCGGCCGCGCCGCGGCGACGTCCGGGAGCCGCTATGCCTCGGCCAGCAGGCTGTAGGCGGTCGGTACGAAGGTGTCGCGGGCGCGGAAGCGGCGGGTGCACACGGCGGCCAGGGCCGTGCCGGTGCCCGGACAGAACCCCAGGAAGGCCTGCTGCCCGAGCGTCGCCCCGCAGTGGAAGTACAGCGGCCCGTGCTCGGTCGGATGCCGGAACCAGCCCATCGTGTGCACATGCCGGTGGCCGAGGCCCCGCCGCAGCACGGGCCGGCACACCGTCCGGAGCGCATCGGGCAGGGGAGTGCGGGACGGTCGCAGATGCGCCTCGACGAAGGTGAGCAGGTCGTCCGGAGTGCCCCGGACGGCGCCGGCCGCCTGGAATCCGCCGGCGTCCAGCGGGGGTGTGGGAGCCGTGCCGTCCGCGCGGTGACCGGTGGCGTCGGTGTCCGGGCCGTCCGGGTGCAGGGCGATGCCGTCGAGCCGCAAGGGGGACAGCACGTGCCGGGCGAGCAGGTCCTCCCAGGGCACGCCGGTCGCCGCTGTCAGGGCGTGACCGAGCACCGCTACCCCGAAGTTGGAGTAGCGCCAGCGCGTGCCCGGCCGACGCCGCTGCCGGTGCGCCAGAAAGGCGTCGACCACCCGCTCGCCCGGACAGCGCGCGTAGGGGTTGGTGTGCCACGCGGGCAGGGCCCGGCTAAAGAAGCCGGGGGGCAGGCCGGGCAGACCGGAGGTGTGGGTGATGAGGTGCGCGAGCGTGATGGGATCGCGGCCGGTGGGCCGGCCCGGATCGAGGAACGCGGCGGCGGGCTCGGTCCCGGAGAACGGGCCGGACCGCGTCAGCTGCGCCAGGAGCAGTCCGGTGAACGTCTTGGAGGCCGATCCCAGTTCGTAGCGCAGCCGGCTGCGGGGGACCGGTGGGGGCGGCGCGGTGCCGCCGCAGCGGAGGGTGCGGTGCCCGTCCCGGGAGAGAGCGAAGACGACGTCGGGGGCCGGCACGGCGCCGACGGCCACGTCGAGCCGCCGGCCCAGCGGTTCGTCGTCCGCGGACGGGCCGTCCGTGCGCGGGCCGCCCTCGGACAGGAGCGCGCCGACGGCGTCGAGCGGGTCGCCGGGCCAGGGCGTCTGACGGGGAGTCATGCCGGTGCCGGCGCCAGTCGGGCCAGCGCGCGGGACATCGCCATCACGGAGGCGAAGGCGGCGACGAGCGTCGGGTGGTAGACCACGTCGAACACCTCCTCGGGGTCCCCCGGCGGCATCGTGCGCAGGGCGGGCATCGCGCCGTCGGGCTGCTGGGCCGCGGCGAAGCCTTCCCAGGCCCGTTCGTCGAGGGTGGGGCGGGGCAGACAGGCGTCCACGACGAGCAGTTCGCCGAGCAGGTCCCAGCGCCGCAGATCGAGCCAGTCGTCCAGCCACACCGGCAGCCAGGTGGCGAGATAGTCGGCGATGGGGGGTGGCAGACCCTCGGGTCTCTCGCCCCAGTCCGTGAGGTGGAAGACGGTGTGGGTGATGTCGTAGGCGATGTGGCCCTCGACGGTCCAGGGCTCGGGTGTGCGTCCCAGCCAGGTCCGGCCCACGACCTCGGCCTCGGGCGGCTGGGGCGCCAGCCCGAAGCGGCGCTGGAACGCGGACAGGCCGAGGCGGCGGACGGGCGTCATCTCGAAGGCGGCATAGCCCAGCAGCCGGTGGTTGAGCCGGGCCGCGCGCTCCACCTCGGGATGGCTGTAGCCGAGTTCCCTGAAGGGGAGGTACACCTCGAAGGGGATGGGGGAGATCGGCTCCGTGCGCTGGCCGCGGACCAGCATGTCGCCGTTCTCCAGCGTGTGCCGCCAGGCGTGGTCGATCAGTTGCCGGGCCAGCTGGGCCTGGCGGGAGCCCGCCACCCCTTCGCGGAAGAGCACCTTGCAGATCAGGGCCAGTTCGCCGATGGGTTTGAAGCGCTCCAAGAAACCGACTTCGGGGTCGACGTCCGGTTCCAGCCGGAATCCGTCGCGGTGGGCGTAGAGCCATTCGATGGCGCCCACTGAGACGTTGTGGATGAGACGAGTGCTGGTCATGCGGGTGCTCCCTGTCCGCCCGGTTTCGGCTGGCTCGCGGACTTGAAGGTGCGCGCGGCGGGCGTCGCCTCCTCGCCGTCGGTCTCGTGCAGACGGGCCAGGGTGACCGCGGCGGCGAACGCCGTCATCAGCGTGGAGTGGTAGCAGTCGGCGAAGGTGCGCTCCGGTTCCCGCCGGTCGCGGCCCGGGCCCACTTCCGGCACGGCGCCGGAGTCGTCCTGCGCTGCGGCGATCCGGGCCCAGGCGTCCGCGAGGACCGTGTGTTCCGGGAGGCGGGGCAGGCTTGCCGCCACGGCCAGCAGCTCGCAGGCCAGGTCCCACTGCTCGTCCTCCAGGCAGGTGTCGAGCCAGGGCGGAAGCCAGTCCCGGAGGTAGGCCGCGACGTCCGGTGGCAGCCCCCGGGGATCCAGGCCCCAGTCGGTGAGGTGGAAGACCACGTGGGTGAGCGTGTAGCCGGCGCTCCGTTCGAAGGTCCAGGGCTCCGGCAGGCCGCCCAGCCAGGTGCGCCGCAGGGCCTCGGGCATGTCCTCGTGCAGGGGGAGACCGCTGCGGCGTTCGGAATTGAGCACGCTCAGGCGCCGGTTCGGCTCCTGCTCGGTCCATCGCCAGCCGCGGGTGCGGGTCACCGCCGCGGCGGCCCGTTCGTAGCCCGCATGGCGCAGACCGGCCGAGGCGAACGCGGCGTAGACCTCCAGGGGGTATGTCGCGAAGGGTTCGAGGCGCTGCACGTCGAGGAACAGGGCGCCCTCGCCGGTCTGTTGCCAGGCGTACGCCAGCAGATCGGACGCGGTGAGGTGCCAGGGCTCGCCGGGGTCGGTGTGCCGGCGGACGCACACGCACACCTGAGCCAGCTCACCGACGGGTTTCCAGCCGGTGTTCACATCGCCGTCGGCGGCGAGCGCGCCGTCGCCGAGCCGGAACCCGTCGCGGTGGGCGGACACCCAGGCCAGTGCGGCCCGCCCCCGCTCCCGGACCGCGGGGGCCGTCACGCCGGTGCTCCCGCGGGCAGGAGCCGCGCGGCCTGGACCTGAAGGGCCACTCGCGGATCGTCGCCGCCCATCTGGGCCACGAACGCCAGCCCGGACTCCAGGCCCAACGTCTCGGGCACACCGTCGAGTACGGTCAGCCAGCGTCCCGCGCCGGCCGCCTGGAGCCAGTCGCGCCGGCGCACCGCGCGGACGAAGCCCCGGGCGACGTCGACCGGGCGACGGCGTGCCGCCCGGGCCACCGCGCAGTCCTCCGCGGGAAGGGCGAGGGGAGCGAGGACCGCCAGCTGGTGGGTCAGGAACTGCCATGGGGCCTCGTCGAGCCACTCGGCCCCCGGTTCCGTGCCGTCGGCCCGCGCACCGTCGAGCGGCGCGGCCGACCGCGGCAGCGCCCGCTCCATGGCCCAGTGACTCCACAGTGAGGTGGGCGAAGCGTCAGCGGAGGGAGGAAACGCCTTCACCGCCTTCCGGACGACGGCGAGGTCATCGGGATCCGAAGGGACGGACCGCAGGACGTTCGGCAGGAGGACATCGGCACCCAGGACCCGTACGGCGGCGAGCGTGAGGTCGCCGGACGGCCCCGTCTCGTCGCGCCCCAGCAGGCTGTCGCCGAGGGGGAGGTGGTCCCCGCCCCGCAGGGCGGAGACCACCTCCGAAGCGAGGTCCTGCACCGCGCCCGTCAAACGGATCGAAGTGCCTGACTGCTTCATACGGCTCCTCCCGTCAGCCCTTCTTCGGCCGCGGCGTCGGAGGCGACAGCAGCAGGCCGAACTTGCCGCCGGACAGGGCGAGGGCCGCGCATTCGCGGCTGTCGCGGTAGTAGCCGTCGGCCTCGACGGGATCGAGGGCCGCTTCTACGTCGGTGATCTGCACCTCGGTGACGTCGGTGACGAGACCTTCGGTGGGAGTCATACCACCATCCCCTTATCAGGAGCGTGTGTTGGGTCTACAGCCCCGATTCACCGATTTTTGATGCCTTATGCGGACAAAGGAGGAAAAATGTAAATGTATTCTTCAACTGTCCAGCGGTGGGAAATTCAAGGCTGGACAGTCGAAGGTTCAACTGAGTGTCGGTACCAGCCCGTTACGGCCAGGTCGTGGCCGGCGTCGGAGTAGAAGTACTTGAGGGCGGCCATGCCCTCGGCGTGCTGTGTGGCACCGAGGTGCGCAGCGAGCCGCGGAGTGTCCAGTGCTCGCCTCGCGACCATCGCCTATCGCTCGTCGGTCAGACGAGGTGGGCGAAGACCACCAGGTTCTGCGTGTAGTCGCGGGCCGTGCTGTCGTAGTCGCCCGCACAGGTGATGAGCCGGACCTGAGCCTGCGGAGTGTCGCCGTACACGCGCTGGTCTGGGAAGTTCTTCTTGTCGAACGTCTCCATGCTGTCGACCACGAAGGTGGCCGTACGCCCGTCGGCTCTGGCGACGCGGAAGGTGTCGCCCTTCTCCAGCGCACCGAGGCCGGCGAAGACCGCCGCGGACGTAGTGGTGTCGACGTGCCCGGCGATGATCGACGTGCCCGGCTCACCGGGAGAGGCGCCCTCGGCGTGCCAGCCGACGAGGTTGACGTCGTCGGCGGGCGGGGGTTCGAGCTGCCCCGTCGGGCCGATGGCGAGGTCCGTGAAGGGGGCGTCGACCGAGATCTTCGGGATGAGCAGGCGAACCGGTCTCGATCGCGGCAGACTCTTTCCCGTCCGGTGCTCGGAGGGCGCGGTCGACGGGCCGGCGTGCGGGCTTGCGGGCCGGCCGACGTGCGGGCCGGCGGCCGCGGCACTGTGGTGGCGGGGGGAGTCGGACCGGGCGGTGTCGGACGACGTGTCGCCTCCGCCGAACAGGCTCACCGCCAGGACCAGGACGGCCACGGCGCACAGCAGCATCAGCCCACCGCGGGAATCCCGCTCGGCCGGCGGCGGCTTGGTCTCGGTGGAGGAAGCAGGGGGGGAAGTAGTGGAGGCATCCGTGGGGGAACCAGTGGAGGGATCGGCGGGGGGATCGGTATCGGCGGGGGAAGAGGAACGAACTGCCATCGGACACCACCTCACTCGGGTACGGCAGCGCAGGGGACGGGATACGCGAACAGTCGGCCGGGCCGCCGTACGGCGCTCGTACGGCGGCCGCGGCCGCTATCGCGTCGGGCATGGGTCAGGCCGCGATTCCGGCCGACCTGCGGCGCGCCGCGAACAGACCCGTGGCGGCGACACCCAGTACGGCCAGCCCGCCCGCCGTCACGCCGGGCGAAGCGAGCGCGCCCCCGCCGGTGTGCACCCCGCCGCGGGGCTTGTCGTGGTCGCCGCCGTAGGAACCCGTGTCCTGCCCGCCGTCCTTGGAGCTCTCCCCGTCGTACCCGCGGTCCTTGGAGCTTGCTCCGTCGTCCCCGCCGTCCTTGTAGGTCTCCGGGTCGTGCTTGGGGTCGCGTGCGGTGCCCCACTCCTCCTCGTTCACCGCGGCCAGCGCGCCGCCACCGGTGTGCATGCCGCCACGCGGTGAGTCGTGCCCGCCGTCCTTGTGGTGCTCCTTGTGCTCCTTGCTGTACGACGAGTCCCCGTGGTCCCCGTATCCCTCGTCACCCTCGACCGCGTGAGCGCAGGGTGCGGCGATCGCGAGGACGGCGGAGGCGGCTGCAGCGGCCAGGAGCGTGCGTGTAGAGCGCATCCGGAAATTCCTTCCGTCTCGGCCGGGCAGCTGGCGTTGCGTCAGCTGATCTGACCCGGCCTCGACGTGATCCACCGTCAGCCAGTCCTGGGGATCCCACCACTCAGGGCGCTCACTCGGGCGAACCCGGCAGCCAACGGGCTTCCGCGCCTACGGCGTACGGGCGTCGGCGGAGTGTTCGGCACACAGACAGCCGACGCCCCGCTCGATCCAGCCGGGCCGGCCCACTCCGGGTGGCGTGCGCTCATCAGGGCTCTGACCTCCTCGACGATCGTCTCCTGCGCCATGGCCGAGTCCCGGCGCCGCCGGGTCTCGTCGCGCAGCAGCCGCAGACAGTCGTGGACGTCGGCCAGCAGCCCCGGCGTCGCCGACGTCCTCGTGGCCGGGGACAACCACCCGGGGTTCTCAGCGGTCAGACGGTCCATCACCTCGATCCAGCGCATCCCGGACACGTCCGTGTCGTGCGGCGGAAACCACGGGAAGATCGCGAACTGCCCGGCCTCGGCCGGATCGCCGGTGAACGCAGATAGCCGGCCCCCTTGGCGGCAAGCTCCCCGGCCTGGGCCCGGTTGACCAGGTAGCACGCCTTCGGCGCGCGGCGTCGGCGAAGACGCGCGCGCCGAAGGCGTGCTCGGGGTGGAAGTGGGTCGTGGTCAAGTAGAGCGTGCGGCCCTTGGGTTACTCGGTGGCGAGTGCCAGCACGGCCTCGGCGTTGCGCGCTCCCAGTCCGGTCTCGACCACGATCACGGAATGCGTGCCGCCGACGACACCGAGGTTGGGTACGAGCTGCACGCCGTGGCTGGGGATTCGGAGGGTCTCGTCTGCGTCCCCCTGGCCGACATGCCGCACAGCCGCCTCGTCGTCGCCTGGAACAGCGCCACCACCGATACGCGCGTCCGCTCCTTCGTCCGTGTGGCCACGGACGGCTGTGAGGGGTGGCCGTGGGGGGCTCCCTTCGGTATGGTCCACCTGCTGAACACGATGTCCACGACCGGGCCGATCGGACAGGCGAGTTCCGGGTCGGTCCCGGCGGGGTCGGCCAGGTCGCGTTGCCGACCTGCTCGGCGCTAGTGCCGCGGCAGGCAACGGTCGCCCCCTCGCGACGCCCCGCACGCCCTCTCGCCGCACCGGCCGAAAGCCCAAGTACGTCCAGGCCCTTCGGGCGGACGATGTCTTCCGGCCGGCACTCCCCCAGAGGGGGACCCCCAGAGCACGCACCGAACGCCGCTCCTTGACGGGCAAACGATGCCTGCCGCGGCACTAGATCAGCTGGAACTCCCAGATGATCTCCACCGGAAGGCCGTCGTTGGCCGCTCTCGCCGCCTTGGGTACCAGGGCGGCCAAGGACCACGGCCAGATCTCCCACGGCCCCGGTTCCGTCTTGGGCGTTGGCGGCGGCTCCTGCGACTCGGCGCGTTCCGCGGCCGCTGCCACCGGCTCCTCGCAGCGTCGGACCCGCAAGCCCGCGGCCAGCGCGGCACGCAGGTAGTCTCCGGTCGAGTGGCGGTAGCTCTCCAGCCGTCCCCGTTGCCCGTCCGGCAGGCGCACCGGCGGAATCGAGCCCCGCGCAACCCACTCCGGATGGATGTCGGAGGTCACGAGGTGCCCGCCCGAGCGCAACACCCTGGCGAACTCCGCCATCACCGGCCGCAGGTCGGACACATGCGTCAGCGCCAAGGAGCAGACCACAAGATCCACAAAATCGTCGGCCACCGGCAGCCGGTTCAGGTCGCCCAGGTGGAACGCGCCACCCGGCACCCGTTCGCGTGCCCGCGCGAGCATGTCCGGCGAGCTGTCGACACCGAGGACCCGGTGGCCGCGCGCGGTCAGCAGGGCCGCCATCCGACCGGTGCCGCACGCGGCATCCAGAGCGACGCCCGCCGGCATCCCGTCGACCATCTCGGCTATCAAGGGCTCGTCGAAGTCGAACGCCGGGTTGGGGCCGTCATACGTCCGCGACCAGACCCTGTATCCCTCGACAGTGCTCACCCGGGCGACGTCCACGGCCGCGTCGGCCAGCGACTCGTCGTCGAGGAGCTTCCGTATCTCGGCGATGCGCGCGTCGACGAACTCGCGGTCGTACTCACCGGTGAACGAACGCAGCAGGGCAAGCCCTTCAAGGCCCATCAGGTAGGCCAGGGGATCCTCGTACATCACGGCGTGACGCTAACGACGTCCCCTGCCCGGCGCTACCGAATTACCTCCCTCAGGCCGTCGCCGCCGCACGGTAGGGGCGGAAGAACGCGCGCAGCTCCTCCGCGTAGAGCTCGGGCTCCTCGAACGGCGCGAAGTGCCCGCCGCGCGCGGGCTCGGTCACCCGCACCACGTTCGCCGTGCGCTCGAGCCACGCCCGCGGCGGACGGACGACGTCGCCCTGGAAGATCGAGAAACCGGACGGCACCTCGACCCGGCGGGCGTGCTGCGCGGGCGCGATCGCGGCGTTCGCGCGGTACATGCGCATCGACGAGGCGATCGTCCCCGTGAGCCAGTAGAGCGTGACGTTCGTGAGGATCTCGTCCTTCGTGAAGCGCCGCTCGACGTCGCCGCCGCAGTCGCTCCACGCCCGGAGCTTCTCGACGATCCACGCGGCGAGCCCGGCCGGCGAGTCGGTGAGCCCGAAGGCGGCGGTCTGGGGCTTCGTGCGGTGCACGGCGGCGTAGGCGCCCTCGGCCGCGCCCCAGGCCGCGGCGCCCTCGAGCCAGGCGCGCTCTTCGGGTGCGAGGTCTGCCGGGTCGCCGGTGAAGACGGGCAGGCCCGCGTCCATACGGTGCACGGCCACGACCCGGTCGGGGTGGTCGAGCGCGAGGTAGCGGCTCACGTGGCTGCCCATGTCTCCGCCCGCCGCGCCGAACCGCGCGTAGCCGAGGGTGCCCATGAGCTCGGCCCACAGGCCGGCGACGGCGATGGAGTCGAGCGGCGGGCCGGTGGGGCGGTCGGAGTGGCCGTAGCCCGGCATGTCGGGCACGACCACGTCGAACGCGTCGGCGGGGTCGGCGCCGTGTGCGCCGGGATCGGTGAGGAGCGGGATGACCTTCGAGTAGCGCCAGAACGAGTCCGGCCAGCCGTGGCTGAGGACCAGCGGCAGGACGGGCCCGGCCGGGGCGGCGGCCCGGGCGTGCACGAAGTGGATCCCGAGGCCGCCGAGCCGGACGCGGAAGCGGGGGAGCCGGGCGAGCGCCGCCTCCTGCGCCGGCCAGTCGAACCTGTCCGCCCAGTAGGCGACGAGCTCGCGGAGGTAGGCGAGGTCGGTCCCTAGCGCCCACCCAGCGTCCTCGGGCGTATCCGGCCAGCGCGTAGCACGCAACCGCGCGCGGAGATCCTCGAGCGCAGCGGGCTCGGTCTGCGGGGTGAACGGCTCGAGCCGGGGCGACACGTCGGGCATGGGCCCACCCTACGCGCGGCACCACGCTGCCCGGCGTACGCGCTGAGCAGCCCCCCGAACCGACCCGCACCGCCCGGGTGTTCGGTGCGTGCCGAGGGCGGTCATCCGCAGGCCTCGCCTGTCTTCTCTGTGGCCGCCTCGCGTGCCTCGATGCCCGAGCCGGTCCCGCTCGTGATCGTCTCCTCCACGCGCCCCACCCTCCGTGGCCGGGCACGGGCGCCCCCGGACCGCCACCCGGGAGGCCCGCCGCGCGGGCCCGTCAGCAGGGCGAGGCCGCATCGATGACACCGCGAGCGACGCGCCCGTACGGTACGCATCACTCGGCCCCCGAACCGCCCCACGCGCGTGTAACCGCCACCCGCGCGGGGGCCGTTGACCGACCGCTATGGACGTCAGCCCCGTTCGCCCCGGCGCCGACGACCTTCTCGGCCTCGCGTCGTAGCAGTCGAGCCTCAGCTTCCACTGCCGGCACAACGGAAGTTCGCGGCGTCGTCCGTACTGCCGTGGCCTGTGTAGCGGGCGACGGAGGGCCAGTGGCACAGCGGTCGGGTGACGTTCCCCCTTCGGGCGGGGAGGGTCTTGGGGGCCTTGCCCTGCTCGACCCACTTCACCAGCTCGGCGAGGGGATCGATCGGAGCGGCGCCGGGGCCGAGGTTGCAGTGTTCGACGCCGGGGGCCATGAACAGCCGCGCGAACTGCTCGGTGCGGTGAGGTCCGCCCATCTCGGAGGTGAGGCGCCGGAAGTAGTCGATCGTGCCCTGCGGGAAGATCAACTCGTCGGCCCAGCCGTGCCACAGGACCAGCTTCCCGCCGTGGTCTCGGAAGGTGCGGAGATCGGGGTCGTCGGTGCCGAGCACGTCGTGGTACTCGGCCCGGGACTGGTCGAAGTAGGCGGCGAAATCGGCCGTGGTGACGGTACGCCAGTCGAAGCCCGGGTTCTTGGCCAGCCACCACCGGAACCAGTCGGACGCGAGCTGGACCGGTGCCGGCGGCCCGGCGGCGGTGCCGGCGGCGAGTCCGGCGAACGTGGTGCCCGGTGTCAGCCCGTACCAGAGGAACGAGCCGTCCTCGCGGCGCGGGCCCTGCCAGATCTTCTCGACGACGGCCGCGTCCGAGGCGGTGATGGGGCCGCAGGGCGTTTTCCTGCCGACGAGTACCGACGGATCGAAGCGGCAGGTCCGGGGATCCACCACTGCGTCCGGCACGCCGTCCTTGCCGTCGCAGGCGGAGACGACCGCCTCGTTGACCGACTTGAAGACGCAGGGCGCGATCTGATGACCGCTCTCCCGCATCACGACCTGCGGCCACAGCATCGCGGGGACGAACCGGTCCCAGTTGATGGCGGGTGCCGCGGCGACGATGCCGTCGTAGTCCCCCGGGTGGCGCTGAGCCTCCATCAGACCCTGCCGGCCGCCGGTGGAGCAGCCGTTCCAGTAGGAGCGGGCGGCCGGCCGGCCGTAGTAGGCCCGGGTCACCGCCTTGCCCTTGACGGTCATCTCGTGGACCGAACGGCGGGCGAAGTCGGTGATGAGGTCCTGCTTCATCCCGGCCGGCGACCACGCCCACGCACCGGACATCGCTGATCCGGTGTGGCCGGTGTCGGTGGACGCCGCGGCATAGCCCTTCTTCGCCGCGCCGTCGGGCGGGGTGAGAACGCCGGCGTAGCCGCCGCCTCCGACCCCCTGGAACCGTCCGTTCCAGCCCTGCGCCGGCAAGGAGACCGCGATGTGGATGCTCCCGGGAACGAGCAGGCGCACATGGCAGATCGAGGGGTTGGCGGAGGTCAGCTCGGCGCCGGTGACCCGGGTGTCGTCCGTGAAGGTCAGCTCGGTCAGGCTCGCGCAGGATCCGGCCGGTTCACCGGAGGGCGGAGAGATGGCCCGACTCGCCGGCGTCAGGCTCGTCAGCGCGACCGCCAGGATCATGCCGGCCGGCACAGCACGCCGGAAACCGCCTGCGGGGCGGGACGAACGAGCTGTGGGGCGGGGCGGTTTCATCGCCGGCTTCCTCTCTCCGTGAATCATGACCAATGTGCTCGTGCCCTGCCACGGTCCGCGTATCCGGGTGGACCCACGCCGAGGAGGCCGCGGACCGCCGCGGACCCGATCGCGATTCTGACGGCAGCCGGTGGCGGAACTCCTGTCCGCCATGCGCCCCTTCCGCATCGCCCCCTCGCCCCACCCCTCGCCCCGCCCTCGCGCACCGGCCGTTCCGGCACCGGAGTATGCGCGATCTCTTGACGTGTACTTGGCATGATGGCTACATGGGAGCGCTCCCATGTTCCTTCTGATGCCTGAGTTTCTTGACGCTCACTCCCTGGAGTCGCAGTGAGAACAACAAGAAGCACAACGCGCAAGCGCCCCATGGTCCACGTGCTGAGGGGACTGGCCACCCTTCTCGGGCTGGTCGTCCTCGGTGCCCTCTGGCCGACCGTCGCCCACGCCCAGTCGCCGGGCGCCCTCGCCACCGGCCTCCACATCAGCGACGGCCGGCTGGTCGAAGGCAACGGCAACGACTTCGTCATGCGGGGCGTCAACCACGCCCACACCTGGTACCCCGGCGAGACGCAGTCCCTGGCCGACATCAAGGCGCTGGGTGCCAACACCGTCCGCGTCGTCCTCTCCGACGGCCACCGCTGGACCAAGAACAGCCCCGACGATGTGGCGAGCGTCGTCGCCCAGTGCAAGGCCAACCGGCTGATCTGCGTACTGGAGGTGCACGACACCACCGGCTACGGCGAGGAGGCCGCGGCCGGCACGCTCGACCACGCGGCCGACTACTGGATCGGTCTCAAAGACGTGCTCGCCGGCCAGGAGAACTACGTCATCGTCAACATCGGCAACGAGCCCTGGGGCAATACCGACCCCGCCGGCTGGACCGACCCCACCATCGCCGCCGTCAAGAAGCTGCGCACCGCCGGATTCGAGCACACGATCATGGTGGACGCGCCCAACTGGGGCCAGGACTGGCAAGGCGTCATGCGCGCCAACGCCCAGTCCGTCTACGACGCCGACACCACCGGCAACCTGATCTTCTCGATCCACATGTACAGCGTCTTCGACACCGCCCAGGAGATCACCGACTACCTCAACGCCTTCGTCAACGCCAAACTGCCCATCCTGATAGGCGAGTTCGGCGGACCCGCCGACCAGTGGGGCGACCCTGACGAAGACACCATGATGGCCACCGCCCAGCAGCTCAAGCTCGGCTACCTGGCCTGGTCCTGGAGCGGCAACACCGACCCGATCCTCGATCTGTCGATCGGCTTCGACCCCACGCAGCTCAGCTCCTGGGGCCAGCGCATCTTCAACGGCGCCAACGGCATCGCCCAGACCTCCAAGGAAGCCACCATCTACGGCGGCACCAACCCGGGCGACACCCAGGCACCGACCACCCCCGGCACCCCGACCGCCTCCGAGGTGACGGCCACCTCCGTCACCCTCGGCTGGAGCGCCGCCACGGACAATGTCGGCGTCGCCGGCTATGACGTCGTCCGCGTCAGCGGCACCTCCGAGACCAAGGTCGCCGCCTCCACCACCAACAGCGCCACCGTGACCGGCCTGACCGCCGACACGGCGTACACCCTCGCCGTCTACGCCCGCGACGCGGCGGGCAACCGCTCGGCGCGCTCGGCCACGGTGAACGTCACCACCAAGGGCGGCAGCACGCCGGGCGGCACCTGCTCCGTCGGCTACCGCGTCGTCGGGGAGTGGCAGGGCGGCTTCCAGGGCGAGATCGCCCTCCGCAACACCGGGACCACCGCCATCAGCGGCTGGACACTCGGCTTCAGCTTCGCCAACGGCCAGACGATCAACAACATGTGGGGCGGGAACCCCACCCAGAACGGCGGCACGGTGAGCGTCACCCCCGCCTCGTACACCTCCACCATCCCCGCCGGCGGCTCGGTCACCGTCGGCTTCATCGCCGGAAAGGGCGCCACCAACACCGCCCCGACCACGTTCGCCCTCAACGGCACGACCTGTTCGACCACCTGACCGGCCGTCCCCTGTGCCCGGCGGGGTTCAGCCCCCGCCGGGCAGCACGTCTGCTCCGGGCGCCGTCGGGATCGTCGACGACGGCGAGTCCCAGTTCGCGCAGCGTGCGCACGAGGGTCGCGGTCTGTGCCTCTCGCCTGACCTGTTCCTTGGGGATGTCGTCCCTTCCCACCGGCCTTGTCACAGGGCGTACGCCGCGGTGAACCGCTCGGCTGCCTCCCAGAGTTCGCGCTCGCGCCGCGGGTCGTAGGACTCCGCGGACGACCGGGCCACCCGGCCGCGGTCGACGTAGGCTCCCGTCGGCGCCGTGGTCGTGCCGAGGACGACCTCGGCGAGGTGGCGCCCGGCGGCGCGGCGGCTGGTGGCGAACGGGGTGAGGGTCATCATCGGCAGGACGCGGCGCATCGCGAACCGGGAGGCGGGGCCGGCGTCGCGGGCGAGGCCGGTGCCGGGAACGAAGCCCGGGTTGTAGGCGAGGGCGTCGATCCCGGCCGGCAGGCGGCGCGCGTACTCGTGCACCAGGTAGATGGTGGCCAGCTTGCTCGTCGAGTAGGCGGTGCGTCCGGCGGCCGTGGAGTCCGGCCGGGGGAAGGCGCCCGTACGGGCGAGGACGTCCGGGGACTTCCAGACCGGGCCGGGCACCATGCCCATGGTGTGCCTGAAGTCGCCGAAGTGGGTGTCGCTGGCGGTGATCACGATCCGGGCGGGAGCGGCGAAACGGTCCTGGAGCAGGCGGACGAACAGGTGGTTGGCGAGCACGTTGACGGCGAAGGTGGACTCGAACCCGTCGGGTCCCTCGGTCAGCGCGTTCGTGTACTGGACGCCCGCGTTGCCCACGAAGCCGCGCAGCGGCGGGAGTTCACCGTCGGCGAGGCGGTCGCGGATTCCGGTGGCGGCCGAGTGGACGCTCCTGAGCGAACCCAGGTCCGCCGAGACGTGCGAGACCGTGTGCCCGCCGGTGGCGAGCTCCGTGAGCAGCCGTGCGCCGGCGGATCCGCGGGTGACGACCAGGAGGTGCACGTCCGGCGACCGGCGCAGGATGTGCTCGGCGGCGACGCGGCCGATCCCGCGGCTCGCGCCCGTCATCACGACGGTGTGCTGCATGGAAGGCTCCTTCACTGGGCAGTCGAGGGCGCGCGGTCGGCGCCGCACCACCAAGTTCGCCGCTGGCGCCACCGCCGGCCAGTGCCGTCCCCGTCACTAGGACCGGCAGTACCCAGGCTGATGCGGCGTCGCGCGGCGAGAATGCCCCCATGGCTTCCGCTTCCTCGCGCTCCGACTCCGCCTCCCACTCCGCCGCAGCCTCCGGTTTCGCCGCACTCCTGCGCGCCTGGCGCGACCGTCTCTCGCCGGCCGACGCCGGCTTCACCGTGACGGACGGCCGTCGCGCCCCGGGACTGCGCCGCGAGGAGCTCGCACAGCTGGCCGGGCTCTCGGTCGACTACGTCCTGCGCCTGGAGCAGGGACGCGCGAGGAACCCCTCGGACCAGGTCGTCGGCGCCCTCGCCCGTGCCCTTCAGCTCTCCCGCGCCGAGCGCGACCAGCTCTACCGAAGTGCCGGACTGCTGCCGCCCCAGGACGGCACGGTCAGCACCCACGTGCCCCCGGGCATCCAACGGCTCGCCGCACGCCTCGGGGACGTTCCGATCGGGGTGTTCACCGCCGACTGGACCCTCGTGTGGTGGAACAGCATGTGGACCGCCCTGCACGGCGACGCCTCCGCGGTCCCGACCGCCGAACGGAATCTCGCTCGCGCCCTGTTCGGCAACGGCGTGGCGCACGCCGCGATGCTTCCCGTCCGGTCGGAACGCGGACAGGACGCCTTCGAGGCGTCGATCGTCGCCGACCTCAAGGACGCCGTCTCCCGCTATCCCGCCGACGCCGAGCTCGACCGACTCGTGCGAGGCCTCCGAGAAGAATCCGACACCTTCGCCCATCACTGGGCCACGCAGACGGCCGCCGTCCAGCACATCACCGACCGCAAGACCATCCGGCACCCGCGGACCGGCGACCTCCTGCTCGACTGCGACGTGCTCATCGTTCCGGGCGCGGACCTGCGCATGGTCACCTACACGGCAGCGGCAGGCAGCAGCGACGCGGGAAAGCTCGACCTCCTCCGCGTCACAGGGGCCGGTACGGCCGCCACGCTTCCCTGAGCGGATCCGGCCGGAGGTGCCGACATGCACGCTCGCCCGGCCCGGTGGAGTCTGAGGAGCATGCAGCGAAGAGGCACACCCCGGCGGGAGGGCGGGGAGCACGACGTGGAGGCGGTCCTCGACGAGCTCTACACGACGCCGCCGAGCGATTTCGTCCCCCGGCGTGAACAGTTCGCGCTCACGGCCAGGACAGCCGGTCGCGCCGAGGACGCCCGCCGGATCCATGCCGCCCGCCGCCCCACCCTGGCCGCCTGGGCCGCGAACCTGCTCCTGCGCTCCCAACCGCGGGAGAGCCGGCGGTTCCTGGAGCTCGGACAAGCTCTGCGAGAGGCCTACCGCACCCTGGACGCGGCCGACCTCAAGGAACTGTCCGCGCAGCGGCGGAGCATGGTGTCCGCCCTCACCCGGCAGGCCGCGCAGCTCGCCCTCGACGCCGGGCACCGGCTGTCGGACACGGTGCAGCAGGACGTCGAGTCCACCCTGCACGCCGTACTCACCGACCCGGACGCGGCCGAGCGGTGGGCCACCGGCCGTCTGGACAGCGCCCTGACCCCGCCGTCGGCCTTTCCGCCCGATGCCGCGCCGGCAGCCGGCGCCCGGCCCAAGCCGGCACGGCCGGCCGCGTCGCCCACGCCCCAGCAGGACGGCGGCCTCGCCGAGCAGCGCCGCGAGCGGCAGCGGCGACGCGCTCAGGCGGCCAGGGCAGCCGAAGCGGCGGCGGAGCGGCTACGCGCCCAACGCACCCGGCAGGCCGAGGCGGAAGACCTGCTGGCGGGAGCACGCGACCGTCAGGAGCAGGCCCGACGGCACCTGTCCGCCGCCGAACAGCAACTGCACCGAGCGCACGAGGAGCTGCGGCGCGCCGACCACGAGGTGCGAACGGCCGAGGAGCGGAGCCGGGCCGCCGCCGAAGCACTCGACCGGGCCGAACAGCGGGCGCAGAAGACCGCGCGGGAGGCGGAACACCCGGGCGGCGCAACGGAGTAGAGCATCCGCCGGGTGCCGGCCGACCTGACAGGTCACCCGGTCCGAGCCCGGAAAAGGACCCGCCCGTCCCGGAAGACACCGACGACTGGGGCCGCGGAGGGAATGGCACGGACGGCCGCTGCATAGAATCTGTTCCCATGTCGAACCCTGACGAGCTGCTCGTCGCCATCTCCACCATGGTGGAGTCCGAGCAAAGCAATCAGATGTCGCTGACCGTGGTTGTCGGCGGTGCTGTCATCACCGGCCGGCTGGCCCCCGAAGCAGTGTGGCGGGAGCGTGTGTCGGAGGTGCTGAAGGACTCGGACCACCTCGGCCCGTTCGCCGACGTCTTCACCGCCGGCCGGGCGGAGCGCCGGCCCGACGGCGGCGAGGCGCCCACGCATCTGCACTTCCATCTCGCCCGGATCCTTCAGGGCAGCATCGGGATCCCTGAGACGGGCGGAATGTACCGCGTCGCGATCGAGGACGTCAGCGCCTGGACGGTGGGCGATTTCAGCTACTCCGACAAGTAAGACCAGTAAGGCCCGATAAGACCCACCCAGTAGGACTCAGTAAGACCCAGGGAAATGCCGTGAGGGCCCTGCCGACGCGCGTCGGCAGGGCCCTCACGGCTGTGCTGGTCCCGGCTGGTGCCTGCGGTCACGCGTCCTGCGGGGCGGGGCTGCCGAGCAGCGCCGACGCCTCCTGCAGCGGAGTCGGGACGAGCAGGGGTGCGGCCTGCGGGTGTTCGTGGCAGGTGAACCCGAGTCGGGCCATGGCCCGGGTGACTTCGGCGGCGGTGAAGTCGCGGCGGTCCTGCCGGGTGACGATCTGCCCCACTTGCTTCACGGGGTAGCGACGGCGGCCGATCGTCACGGACTCACCCGTGATCGGTTCGGGCTTGACGCCCTTCATCGAGTCCAGTACGCCGATTTTGGTGAGGTCGAACGGGTACCGGGCGATGACACAGCGCATGAGGCCTCACAGGGAGCGGGAGCGGGGAGAGGGGAGAGACAACGGGTCGAGCGCCGGCCGCGGAGGACGTCCCGCGGACGGATCCGGTCCGTGCGGGCGGTGCCGCCGTGGAGGACGGCGAGAGTACGGGCCCGGTCACCCGGGCCCGTACTCTCGCCGTCGCCGCCGGACACGCGGGTGTCAGGCCGCCGGGTCGAAGGAGGACTTCCGCGGCGCCGAGCGGCGCCCCGCTTCGCCCGTGGGCCGGCCCTGGGTGCGGCGGCGGCCCCGGGACGACGAGGACGACGAGGACCCGCCGCGGCGTGAGCGCTCGCGTTCCACGACCGGCGCGGTGACGACGACCGGGACACCCGAAGGAGCCTGGGCACCCGTGATCCGGCTCAACTCCGCCTCACCGGAACGCACCTGAGTGACCTGCGGGGTGATACCGGCGGCGACCATCAGCCGGGCCATCTCCCGACGCTGGTCCGGCGTCACCAGGGTGACGACACTGCCGGACTCGCCGGCGCGGGCCGTACGGCCGCCACGGTGCAGGTAGTCCTTGGGGTCGCTGGGCGGATCCACGTTGACGACCAGGTCGAGATTGTCGACGTGGATGCCGCGCGCCGCGACGTTGGTCGCCACCAGCACCGTCACGTGCCCGCTCTTGAACTGGGCGAGGGTCCGCGTGCGCTGCGGCTGGGACTTGCCGCCGTGCAGACCCGCGGCGCGGACGCCGCTGCTCAGGAGGTGCTTGGTCAGCCGGTCCACCGCGTGCTTGGTGTCCAGGAACATGATCACCCGGCCGTCCCGCGCCGCGATCTCGGTCGTCGTGCGGTGCTTGTCGGAGTCGTGTACGTGGAGGATGTGGTGCTCCATCGTGGTGACCGCGCCCTGGGACGGGTCGACGGAGTGCACCACCGGGTCGTGCAGGTAACGGCGGACCAGCAGGTCCACGTTGCGGTCCAGGGTGGCGGAGAAGAGCATCCGCTGGCCCTCGGTACGCACCTGGTCGAGCAGGGCGGTGACCTGGGGCATGAAGCCCATGTCGGCCATCTGGTCGGCCTCGTCGAGGACGGTGATGGCGACGCTGTCCAGCCGGCAGTCGCCCCGGTCGATCAGGTCCTTGAGCCGGCCCGGCGTCGCGACGACGACCTCCACCCCGGCGCGCAGCGCACCGGCCTGCTTGCCGATCGACATTCCGCCGACCACGGTGGCCAGTCGCAGCCCCACGGAACGGGCGTACGGAGTGAGCGCGTCGTTGACCTGCTGGGCGAGCTCGCGAGTGGGGACGAGCACGAGGGCGAGCGGCTGGCGGGGCTCGGCGCGCTGACCCGCTGTACGGGCCAGCAGGGCGAGGCCGAAGGCGAGGGTCTTGCCCGATCCGGTGCGGCCGCGGCCGAGTACGTCACGACCGGCGAGGGAGTTCGGCAGCGTCGCCGCCTGGATCGGGAACGGGACGCTCACGCCTTCGCGGCCGAGCGCGGCCAGCAGCCGGGCCGGCATGTCGAGATCGGCGAACGACTCGGTGGCGGGCAACGCGGGCGTGATCGTCACCGGAAGCGCGAACTCGCCCTGGGGGGCGGCCGGTCGGCTTCCGAAACTCTTGGGACGGCGCTGACCGCCGGAGCGGTTGCCGGCAGGGGCGCCGGAGCGGCTGCCACCCTTGCCGAAGTCCGAACCTCCGCTGCGCTTGCGGGCGAAGCGGTCGTTCGAGCGTGCGCGGTTCATACGGAACCTTCCTTGATATGGCACGTATCAAGGAATTCCCGCGGCGAATGAGCGGCGCAGGGAATCGCAAGAACGAGCCGAAGGCTCTGGCTATTTTTCACGCCGAGAGCGCTGGATATTTGGTGAAGAATCAGTCTTGGGCGCCTGAAAAGCAGCAAGCTGGGGCCCGCACCCCAAGGTGCGGGCCCCAGCTGCGAAGATCTGAAGTTTTTCAGTAACCACAACTGCAACTGGCGTCGACACTAGCACGAAGCGATCAGTCATGCATGATCAATACTTCTGCCGCGGTCAGCGCACGGGGCGCCGCCGGACGCGCCGAGACCCTTGTACGGTGATGAAGGCCACATCGGCCACGAAGATCACGATGCCGATGGCCAGCAAGTAGCCCAGGCCGTCGGCGGCCACGCCGATGATGCCCAGCGCGACGGCCACGAGGACGAGCAGGAGAAAGATCACCATCAACCCGAACACCTTCTTGTGCCGCGGCGAGGGGTCAGCGGCGCGCGAGTCGGCGTTCGCCGCCTGAGCCAGGCCGGTACGTCATGCCGTAGTGCTGGAAGATCGCTTCCTCCCGCTCGGCGGGCAGTACGTCGTCCGTCCCGATCGAAGGGGCCTTCCGTACCTGCCCCTTGGCGTAGGGGACCTGCACATAGCCGGGCCCGAGGACCGCCTCCTCGAGCGGGACGAAGACCAGTCGCTGGCGTGTGGGCAGGCCGGTCCGGACGGTGGCCACGGCGGGTTCGTCCGTGGTCGTGTGCACATAGATCGCTTCGAGTGTGCCGATCTTGTGCTGCTTCGTGTCGACCACGTCGTGGTTGCGCCACTCGCGGATATCGGCTGCGCGAATCATGCCCTGCTCCCGATGCGTCGGCTCACTTGTCATCGTATGACGCCGACGCGGGCCGCGCTTCGGCATCGCTATCATCCGATAAGAACCAATTGGGGTTCATGCCCCGAACGGCTCGGCATCCCTCCGGAGCGATCAATGTCCCGCAAGCGACTCACGGACGACGGCGACGAGCTGCTGGCCAGACTCGGGTCGCTGACCGCGCAGGCGCGCGAACACGCTCAGTCGCAGCGCTCCCGGGTCGAGCTGGCCGTCGCCCTGCAACGCGACATGCTGCCCGCGGACATGCCCGAGGCGCCCCGGTACCGCCTGGCAGCCCGTTACGCGCCGGCCTGCCACGGCCTCAACGTGGGCGGCGACTGGTACGACGCCTTCACGATGCCCGACGGCCGTATCGGGCTGTCGATCGGCGACGTCCAGGGCCACAACATCGAGGCCGCCGCCTTCATGGGCCAGGTACGGGTCGGACTGCGCGCGCTCGCCTCCGTCACCGGCGAGCCGGGCGAACTCCTCGCCCGGACGAACGACCTGCTCCTGTCCCTCGGCACCGACCTCTTCGCCACCTGCATCTTCATGCGCCTCGACCCCGCCACCGGAGTGCTGGAGAGCGCGCGAGCGGGGCACATCCCCTGTGTCTGGGCCACCGCCGACGGAAAGTCCGGCATCGCCGCGGGCGAGGGGGGACCGCCCCTCGGCATCCAGGCGGGGACGGCGTACCCGGTGACGCGGTACCGGCTCACCACGGGCGGAGTGTTCGTCCTGCTCACCGACGGCGTGGTGGAAGGCCCCTCGCTGGAGGTCGACGAGGGGCTGGACCAGGTGGTACGGCTCGCGGGCGTCGCAGCCGTGGCGGGCATGGAGGCGGGCGCGCTCGCCGCCGCCGTGATCAAGGGCGCGGACCGGGTGGGCCATGAGGACGACGCCGCCGTGCTGGTCGTCGGCTACGACGGGGCCGACGTTCAGCCATAGGGCGGCACCCCACCTCGCCCGCCGCGCCGGGACGGCGGCGTCGGTGTCTGATGGCCGGTGTGGTGGGTACCCAGGATCTGCGCCGGCCTGGCGTCTTCGCCCTCCAGACGCTGGCTGTCGCCGCCTGCTACTACGCGGCGGGGCGGCTCGGGCTGCTGCGGCACCTGGTCGTCGAGGGCGCGGTCTTCACCCCCATCTGGCCGCCGACGGGTGTCGCGGTGGCCGGCCTGCTGATCTTCGGGCTGCGGGCCTGGCTCGGCATCGCCCTCGGCGTCCTTTTCGTCGTCCTGACCCTCACCTCGCTCCGACCCGATGTGCTGGGCGTCCTGGTGGGCAACACCCTCGCTCCCGTCTGCGCGTATCTCATGCTGCGCGGGGTCGGCTTCCGCATGGATCTCGGCCGCTTGCGCGACGGCCTGACCCTGGTGTTCCTGGGAGCCCTGACCGGCATGCTGATCAGCGCCACTGCGGGAGTCGGCACGCTCGTGATCACGGACGAGATCGCCACGCACAGCTTCTGGCCGGTGTGGCTGGCGTGGTGGGTGGGCGACGCGATGGGCGTCCTGATCGTCACCCCGCTCCTGCTGTTGCTGTACGGGGCACGCCTGCCGCCGCCCCTCTCCCGGTGGAAGGAGGCCTCGGGGCTGGCCCTCATCACCTGCGGCGTCGTGCCGATCGCCACACACAACGCCGCCGGCATGATGTTCCTCGTCTACCCGCTGCTGATCTGGGCGGCCCTGCGCTTCCAGCTGGCCGGCAGCATGCTCTGCGCCCTCTTCACATCCGTCATGGCCACCATCGCCGCGACGGACGGGGTCGGTCCCTTCGAAGAGCTGACCAGAGTCGAAGTGATGATCAAACTTCAGGCCTTCAACGGGACCATGGCCCTGACGGCTCTCCTCCTGGCAGCGGTGATCACCGAGCAACGCAACACCAGACGCTCGGTGGAGCGGGCCTGCCAGGAGCTGGTCGAGGTGCTGGAACACCTCACCGCGGGGGACACACCAGGCGACCCGTCGCCCAAGGACGCCCCCTGAGACCCATGGCTGGATGCGAACGCGGAGGCACACTCGCGGAACGCGGTCGCGGCAGGGAAAGATGAGGACGTCAGCCTAGGACAAAGGGATGTGTGGGAGCGGACATGCAGCACGAGCGAGCGGGTAAGCCGGCCGGCCCTGAGGACCTTGTGGACGTCGCCCGGCTGGTCACCGCGTACTACGCGTTGCACCCCGATCCGGCCGAGCCGGGGCAACGCGTCGCGTTCGGAACCTCCGGACACCGCGGGTCGTCACCGGCGACCGCGTTCAACGAGGACCACATCGCCGCGACCAGCCAGGCCATCTGCGAGTACCGCGCCGACCAGGGCACCGACGGCCCCCTGTTCCTGGGCGCCGACACCCACGCGCTGTCGGAACCGGCGAAAGTCACCGCCCTGGAGGTCTTCGCCGCCAACGCGGTGACGGTACTCATCGACAGCGCGGACGGCTACACACCCACCCCGGCCGTCTCGCACGCCATCCTCACCCACAACCGCGGCCGGACCTCGGGCCTCGCGGACGGGGTCGTGATCACCCCCTCCCACAACCCGCCCGGCGACGGAGGCTTCAAGTACAACCCGCCGAACGGCGGCCCGGCGGGCTCCGAGGCGACGTCCTGGATCCAGGACCGGGCCAACGAGATCATCGCGGCCGGCCTCAAGGACGTACGGCGCATTCCCTACGTCCGGGCGCTCACCGCCGCGGGCACGGGCCGGTACGACTTCCTGGGCACCTACGTCGCCGATCTGCCGAGCGTGCTGGACCTGGACGCGATCCGCACGGCGGGCGTGCGCATCGGCGCCGATCCGCTGGGCGGGGCGTCCGTCGCGTACTGGGGCCGCATCGCCGAGCAGCACGGACTCGATCTCACGGTGGTCAACCCGCGCACCGACCCCACCTGGCGGTTCATGACCCTGGACTGGGACGGCAAGATCCGCATGGACTGCTCCTCGCCCTACGCCATGGCCTCGCTCATCGAGCAGCGTGACCGCTTCCAGATCGCCACGGGCAACGACGCCGACGCCGACCGGCACGGCATCGTCACGCCGGACGCGGGGCTGATGAACCCCAACCACTATCTGGCCACGGCCATTTCCTACCTCTACTCCCACCGCGAGGGATGGCCCGCCGACGCGGGGATCGGCAAGACCCTGGTGTCGTCCGGGATGATCGACCGGGTCGCCGCCGACCTGGGGCGCCGGCTGGTCGAGGTGCCCGTGGGCTTCAAGTGGTTCGTGGACGGGCTCGTCGGCGGATCGCTCGGCTTCGGCGGGGAGGAGTCGGCGGGCGCGTCGTTCCTGCGCCGGGACGGCTCGGTGTGGACCACCGACAAGGACGGCATCATCCTGGCGCTGCTCGCCTCCGAGATCACGGCGGTCACCGGGAAGACGCCGTCGGAGCACTACGCGACACTGACCGCCCGCTTCGGCGAGCCCGCGTACGCGCGCATCGACGCACCGGCCACGCGAGAGGAGAAGGCCCTGCTCGCCAAGCTCTCTCCGGCGCAGGTCAGCGCGGACACGCTGGCCGGCGAGGCGGTCACCGGGGTGCTCACCGAGGCTCCGGGCAATGGTGCGGCGATCGGCGGCATCAAGGTCACCACGGCCAACGCCTGGTTCGCGGCCCGTCCTTCGGGCACCGAGGACGTCTACAAGATCTACGCCGAGTCGTTCCTCGGGACCGACCATCTCGGCCAGGTGCAGGAGGAGGCCAAGTCCGTGGTCGGGTCGGCTCTGGGCGGGTGACGCAACGGCCCGAGCGGCGCTGCGGCGCACGGCCGCAGTCACCGGGCGCGGCTTCGCCACCCTGGTGAAGCCCTGCTGAGCCGTATGCAGCAGCAGGAGGGGCGGGCGGCGGCTGCCGCCGGTGAGGCTGGATCCGCCGTACCGCCCACCCCCCAGGAGCCCCGATGCCTCTGCGTTGTGCGCCGCACCGCCGCACCGTCCTCCGGCCGCCTCTGCGGACGTCGGCCGTCCTCGCCGTCTGCCTGGCGGCGCTGGCCCCGGCCGCCGTGAGCGCGGCGGCCGGGACCGTCCCGGCACCCTCGGACGACCGCGCTCTGCATGATCAGCTCGACCGTTTCGTCCACAGCCCAGGCGGTCCGCCCGGCGCCATCGCCGTGCTGCGCCGGGGCAAGGAGGAACGCGTGGTTCGAGCCGGCGTCGCCGACCTCCGTACGGGACGCCCGCCCCGCCCGGACGACCGTATGCGCATCGCCAGCACGGCCAAGGCCTTCAGCGGAGCGGTGGCCCTGTCGCTGGTCGACCGCCGTGCCCTGGACCTGGACGACACCCTGGCGAGCCGGCTGCCGCGGCTGCCCGCCGCCTGGGGTTCCGTGACGCTCCGGCAGCTGCTGAACCACACCAGCGGACTACCGGACTACACCGAGGACGCCGACTTCCTCGCCGAGCTCGCGGCCGACCCGCGCCACCGCTTCGATTCGCGCCGCCTGCTCGACTACGTGGCCGACCAACAGCTGCGCTTCCCGCCGGGCACGCGCTACCAGTACTCCAACTCGGACAACATCGCCGTGGCCCTGATGGCGGAAGCCGCCACCGGCACCCCGTACGAACAGTTGCTGCGCGAGCTGGTCTACCGGCCGCTCGGCCTGCGCGACACCAGCCTTCCCCAGGGTTACCGGATGCGGGAGCCCTACCTGCACGGGTACGACGTGACCCCGCCCGGGCCCCCGGAGGACGTCAGTGAGGTCCTCAGCGCCTCCGGGGTGTGGGCATCGGGCGGCATCGTCTCCACACCCGCCGACATGACCCGCTTCATCCGCGGCTACGCCCAGGGAGCGCTCTACGGACGGGCCGAGCTGCGGGAGCAGCGGCGGTGGATCGCCGGTGCCTCGCAACCGGCGGGCCCGGGAGGCAACATGGCGGGACTGGCGATCTTCCGCTATGCGACGCGGTGCGGCGTCGTGCTGGGGCACACCGGCAACTTCCCCGGCTACACCCAACTGGTGGCCGCCACCCCGGACGGCCGTCGCTCGCTGACGTTCTCCGTCACCACCCAGATCAACGAGTCCGTGGATCCCGCGCGGGTGCAACGGCTGCGAGCCCTCCAGGAGAACTTCGTGTGCGCGTTGCTGAGGGGCCGGCACTGAGGCCGCGCGACGGCTCGACCGGGCTCATCCACGAAGAGCCAAAAAAAATCTCGGACGGGGATGTCGAGAACCCGCAATCGGCTCCGTCCTCGCTATGAACGCGACCACAATGGATCGCACCAGTACCGAGGAGAACCCACGATGGCCAAGTACCTGCTGCTCAAGCACTACCGCGGCGCCCCGGCTCCGGCCAACGACGTGCCCATGGACAAGTGGACGCCTCAGGAGATCTCGGCCCACATGCAGTACATGCAGGACTTCGCGGACCGGCTCGAGAAGACCGGCGAGTTCGTCGACGGTCAGGCGCTCGCCCCCGAGGGGACGTGGGTCCGGTACGACGGCGAGGGGCGCCCGCCGGTCACCGACGGCCCGTTCGCCGAGACCAAGGACCTCATCGCCGGCTGGATGATCATCGACGTCGACAGCTACGAGCGTGCCGTCGAGCTGGCCGGGGAGCTGTCGGCCGCCCCCGGTGCCGGTGGGAAGCCGATCCACGAGTGGCTCGAGCTGCGCCCGTTCTACGGCGTGTCGCCCACCATCACGGAGTGACCTCATCGCTGAACGAGGCCCTCCTCCGGAGCCTCACGCCGAGCGTGCTCGCCGTCCTCGTCCGCCGCGGAGCCGACTTCGCGGCGGCCGAGGACGCCGTGCAGGACGCGCTCATCGAGGCGGTCCGCGTCTGGCCGGCCGACCCGCCGCGGGATGCGAAGGGCTGGCTGGTCACCGTGGCCTGGCGCAAGTTCCTCGACGCGACCCGCGCGGACACCGCCCGCCGCCGGCGTGAGGACCGCCTCGACGAGGAGCCGGCGCCCGGGCCCGCGCCCACGGTGGACGACACCCTCCAGCTCTACTTCCTGTGCGCCCACCCGTCGCTGACGCCGTCGTCCGCGGTCGCGCTCACGCTGCGCGCCGTGGGCGGGCTGACCACCCGGCAGATCGCCCAGGCCTACCTGGTGCCCGAGGCGACCATGGCGCAGCGGATCAGCCGGGCCAAGCGCACCGTCTCCGGCGTGCGGTTCGACCAGCCCGGCGACGTCGCCACCGTGCTGCGCGTCCTCTACCTGGTCTTCAACGAGGGCTACTCCGGCGACGTCGACCTCGCCGCCGAGGCCATCCGGCTCACCCGGCAGCTCGCGGCCGCGATCGACCACCCCGAGGTGGCGGGGCTGCTCGCCCTCATGCTGCTCCACCACGCCCGGCGCGCCGCCCGGACCGCGCCCGACGGCAGCCTGGTGCCGCTCGCCGAGCAGGACCGCGGCCGGTGGGACACGAAGTCGATCGCCGAGGGCGTCGTCATCCTTCAGGCGGCCCTCGCCCGCGACCGGCTGGGCGAGTTCCAGGCCCAGGCCGCCATCGCGGCACTGCACGCCGACGCGCCCACCGCCGAGGAGACCGACTGGGTGCAGATCGTCGAGTGGTACGACGAACTCGTGGGCCTGACCGACAGCCCGGTCGTCCGGCTCAACCGCGCGGTCGCCGTCGGTGAGGCCGACGGACCGCGCGCCGGCCTGGCGGCCCTCGCGGCGCTGGACGACTCACTGCCCCGCCACACCGCGGTCGCGGCCTACCTCCACGAGCGCGACGGCGACCTGGCGACGGCGGCACGACTGTACGCCGAGGCGGCCCAGAAGGCACCCAACCTCGCCGAGCGCGGCCACTTGACGCGCCAGGCCGCCCGGCTCAACGCCCGCTCGCGCTGACGGGTCGGAGGAGGGGGCGTTACCAGGTCACCGGCAGTTCGTAGACGCCGTAGACGATGCCGTCGTCCTTGAACGGGATGTTCTCCAGCTCGGTGGCCCGGCGCAGGGTGGGGATGCGGCGGAAGACGGTGCTGTAGACGACCTGGAGTTCCAGGCGGGCCAGCGGCTGGCCCAGGCACTGGTGGATGCCGAAGCCGAAGGCCAGGTGGCGGCGGGCGTCCCGGCGGACGTCGAGCCGTTCGGGCTGGGGGAAGACGTCGTCCTGCCAGTTGCCGGTGGCACCCGGGATGATGACGCCCTCGCCGGCCCGGATGAGCTGGCCCCCGACCTCCAGGTCCGCAAGGGCCAGGCGGCGCTGGCCGCTGTGGACGACGGTCAGATAGCGCAGCATCTCGTCCGCGGCGCCCGCGAGGACCTTCGGGTCGTCGGTGTCGCGGACGATGGCGAGCTGGTCAGGGTGTTCCAGGAACGCGAGGAGGCCCAGGGCGAGCATGTTGGCGCTGGTCTCGTGCCCGGCGCCGAGCAGCAGGATGCCCAGCATGGTGGCGTCCAGGCGGGTGAGGTCGCCGGCGTGCATCCGGGCGGCCAGCTCGGAGAGCATGTCGTCGGCCGGGTCGGCGAGCTTCACGTCGAGCTGGTTGTCCAGGTACTGGAAGAGGGCGCCGAAGGAGGACCGTACGTCTTCGGGGGTCACGTCCCGGCGGAGCCCCACCTTGCTGTTGCTCTGGAAGAAGTCGTGGTCCTCGTACGGAACCCCGAGCAGCTCGCAGATCACCAGCGACGGCAGCGGCAGCGTGAGCGCCTCCACCAGGTCGACCGGCTTCGGCCCGGCCAGCATGGCGTCGATCAGCTCGTCGGTCATCCGCTGGACGGCGGGGCGCATGGCCTCGATGCGTTTGATGGCGAACGGGGCGGTGACCATCCGCCGGATGCGCGCGTGGTCGGGATCGTCCATGTTGAGGAAGGACGGCGGGGTCTTGGAGGCGGTCTCCCGGAAGGCCTCGTTCAGGTACGGGAAGCCCTGCCGGGTGGTGTCGACGCTGAGGCGCTGGTCGCCGTACAGGGCCTTCTGATCGGCATAGCGGGTGACGAGCCAGTGCGTGCTGCCGTCCCAGAGCCGGACCTTGGAGACCGGCTTCTCGGCGTGGAGTTTCATCATCTCCGGCGGCGGGTCGAACGGGCACCCGGCCGCCCGGGGCATCGGGAAGTCGGGAACGGCCTCGTCCTGTGCGCCGGCAAGGGCGTTGGTCATGTCACTCCTCGGTGGGGGGAAGGGAGCCGTCGCCATGAAACCCGGTGAACCTGACAACTTCCCGCCAGTTGGCTGACAGACGCGAGCCGCTTACCGGACACCGGTGGTGCCAGGCCCTCATGAGTTTTGACCTACACGCGCACTGCCGCGTCCCGCGCCACAGAAACCATGAGTTCCCGCAGCCCCTCGGCGTACCGCCGCATGTTCTGGTAGGCGACCTCGGTGTCCGGATAGCGGCTGGCGAACTGGAGGCCGTCGTGGAACCTGGTGACCCACGCGCACACCTGGTCGCCGTACGAAACCCGCATCAGCGCGTGCGCTTTCATCTCCGGCCACAGATCCGATCCCGGGATGCCGCGCGTGTCGACGTACGAGACGATCGAATACAGGTCGGGAGACGTGGGCCGGAAGTCGGAGCCCAGCAGGCGCAGCACGCGGGCGAGGGGCATCCGTGACAGCGGCCGGTTCTTCCGAAGCTCGCTGCGGACCATCCGCAGCGCGCTGTCGAAATCCGGCGCCTGCGCCACGGGAATCTCGATCGGCGCGCCGCCCACGTACCAGCCCACCGAGTCCCGCCACTGGGATTTCATCCTGGTGTGGAAGGGCACGACGGTGCGGTACACCTGCTGCCCGCCGATCTCGTGGACGAGCAGCGCGGTGGCCGCGAGGGTGCCGACCAGGGTTCCGCCATGCGGGCGGCAGTACGCCTCGAACGCCGACGCGTCCGCGTCGTCGACGAGCATGTCGCGCATCAGCTTCTGGGTGGGCAGCGGCTTTTCGGGTGCGAGGCCGAGGTCGACGGGGAAGTTCGGCAGCTTCCCGCCGCATTGGGCGACGAACTCGCGCCAGCGGGCGACGATCGCGTGGGTGTCGTCGATCCGGTCGGCGTCCGTCCGCTCGATCGCGCAGAAGTCGACGTAGCTGGCGATCGGTGCCGTCTCGACGGCGCTGCTGGTGAGGGCGGCCTCGTAGAGTTCGTGGATCTCACCGGGGATCCGGTAGAGCGAGTACGCGTCTACGTTGCTGTGGTCGAACACCATGTAGACACTCGCGCCGCTGTCCCGGACGACCGCCGCGTAGATGAAGTTCGGCCAGCTGAGTGCGTCCGCCGCGACATCGAAACGGTCCTGCAGATACCGCGTCAGCGTCGCGGCGTCGGTGAAGTGGCCGACGTCCTCGCGGTGCAACGCGACGGCCTCGGCGTCCAGAGTGAAGCGCCGCATCTCGTCGCCGACCCAGCGGAAGCCGCTGCGCAAGGTCTCGTGCCGAAGGGTCCAGGTCCGCAGCGCCTCTTGGAGGGCCTCGATGTCGACCGGCCCGGGGAGGTCGAACGCCGCGCCGCTCCAGGTGGGTACGAACAAGCCGTCTTCGCGTACCGAACGTGCCGTTCGTACGTGAGACTCCTGGACATAGGCGGGCGGTCGGGAATCCTCCGGCAGACCAGCCGCCGCCGCGACGGTGGTCGGATGCAGCGTCCACTCCACGAGACGTCCGGATCGGATCTCGCAACGCTGGATATCGGTCGTACGCAAGGGGCTCTCCGTTCGCGGCATCGCTCGATGCCCACATCAATCCAACGAGGGATTGATCCGAAAGAGACGCCGTAGCTTCTGCCGCGAGCACGGCCTCGACACCTCGACGCCGGCCCGACCCATGGCCACGTACCCCTCTCCCCTCAGCCAGGTCCTTCCGTCAGCCAGGTCGCAACCCCAGCCACCCCCGCCCGAACCGTCTCCTCCGGAGCTCCCGACGCCTCCAGGGAACTGCGGGCCACCTGGGCCAAGGCGTCGTCGGACAGCCCCAGCACCGTACGGGCCGATGCGTACTCGTCGAGGAGGCCGGACCCGAAGAGCAGCGAGTCGTCGGCGGCGAGAGTGCAGCGGACACCGGCGTCGAGCAACCGCGGGAGAGGGTGGGCCGCGACGGAATCGACCACGCCCAGGCGGAAGTTGGACGTCGGGCAGACATCGAGCGTGACGCCCTCGGCGGCGAGACGCGTCACGAGAGCGGCGTCCTCGACCGCCCGTACGCCGTGCTGGACGCGCTGTGCGCCCAGCGCGTCCAGGGCGCCCCGCACACTCTCGGGACCGGCGAGTTCGCCGGCGTGCGGCGCCGCGATCAGCCCCGCCGCGCGGGCGAGCGCGAACGCCTCGGCGAACGGCTCGGGCGGATGCAGCGACTCGTCCGCGGCGAGCCCGAAGCCGACCACACCGCCCTGCGCCCGCGTGGCCGCGAGCCGCGCCAGGTCCACCGCCTCGCGCGGATCCTGGTGGCGCAGGGCGGTGACGAGGAGCCCGCAGCCGATGCCGGCCCGCTCCGCCGCGCCGAGCGCCTCGTCGAGCAGCAGATCGAGGACGTACGCCGAGCCGCGGCCGAAGAGCTGTCCGTACCGCACCGGGTTGACGGCCGGCTCCAGCCACACCGCTCCGTCCGCGGCGGCGTCCTCCACGACCTCGCGCACGACGCGTCGCAGGTCGTCCTCGCTCCGGATCAGCGACACCGCGTCGTCGTAGCGCAACCCGAACTCGCTGAAGCTGTCGTACGCCTCCATGTCCGGCACGGGCACGCCGGGCCGCCGCGCGAGACCGGCGAGGGTGGCGGGCCGCATGGAGCCCTCCAGGTGAAGGTGGAGATGCGCCTTCGGCAGCCGGAGGAGATCGCGCGGGGGTACGGGGTGCCCGGACGCGTCCGCCGCGCCGGCGGGGGCGCGGGCGGGCAGTGGCTCCGCCGCCCCCGCACCGGCAGTGATCGCCTCGGACGTCACACTGTCGCCTTCTTGCCGAACACCGCGTCCAGTACGGACTGGTCGACGATCTTCGCCGCGTCCGGCAGCTCCTTGACGCCGGCCGCCCGCAGCCCGTCGTACATGGCGCCGCCCAGCAGACTCGCGTCGATGCGCAGCAGACCCTTGCTCTTGGTCAACTCGCTCTGGGTGAAGGGGATCTGGAGCTCGTTCTCCCGGATCTGCTGTTTGAGGTCGAGGCCGAGGTCCATGCCGTAGTCGGTGACGGAGAGCTTGGCCGCCTCCTGAGGGTCCTTCGCGTTGTCCTGCCAGCCGCGAACGGTGGCCCGCATGAACCGTTCGAGGACGTCCGCCTTCCCGGTCAGCATGCTGCGCTTGCCGAACACGATCGAGGAGTACGAGGGCAGCCCGAGGTCGCTGTAGGTGACGACGTCGTAGTCCTTGCCCTTCTTCATCCCGTACTTGGTTTCCAGGGTGATCGGCTGGTTGGTGAGGAAGCAGGTGTATGCCTTGCCCTGCTTCTGTACGAGCGGGCTCACGTCGTACCCGACAGGCGTGAAGTCGTACGACTTCTTGAGCCCGGCGCTGGTGAGGATCGCGTCGATCAGGGGCTGGGTGCCCTGCTGGCCGAGGACCTTGGCGCCCAGCAGGTCCTTCGGCTCCTTCACCGGGTCGGACGCGAGGGAGAGCAGCCCGCCGGGGCTGGTCTGGAAGACGGCGCCGAGCAGGGAGAAGTCGTTGCCCTTGGGGATCGCCTGGAGCAGCGTCTGCATGTTGGCGTGCACCCCCAGGTCGGCGGAGCCCGCGGAGACGGACTGCGTGGGGTCGGGGGTGTTGGGGCCGCCCGCCTGGAACTGCACGGTGAGGTTCTCGTCGGCGTAGTAACCCTTGTGGTCGGCGAGCCAGAACCCCGCGAACTCGACGTTCTTGATCCAGCCGAGGGCGACCTTCACCGTCGTGGACTTGCTCTCGCCCGAACCGGACGAGGAAGCGGCGTCGGAGTCGCCGCCGCAGGCGCTGAGCAGGCCGCCGGCACCGAGGGCGAGCCCCGAGGCCCCCGCCGCACGCAGGAGGTTTCGACGGGAGAGCTGGGGCAGACGGGCGGGATCGGTGCGTGGTGCCACGGTGGTTCCTTCCACAGGTTCGCGACTTCGACGAGTGACACGGGGGACGAGTGACACGGGGAGGGGAGAGCGGGTACGGGCGTCGGCGGATGATGACGGTTGATCAGGTGAAGCGCGCCGTGCCGAGGCGTTCGGCGGCCCGGGCGCCGATGAAGCACAGGACGGACACCACGGTGGCGACCAGCGCCGTGCCCCAGGCCCGGGCCGGGTCCATGAAGGTCACGGACTGGGCGAAGAGCCGGCCGAGGCCGTGCGTGCCGAGCAGGTACTCGGCGAGCATCGCGGACAGGACCGCGGTGGACGCGGTGAGCCTGAGACCGACCAGGACGGCCGGTACGGCGTACGGCAGCAGGAGCAGCCGCAGCCGGGTGAGACGGGTGGCGGCGAGGACGGCGAAGACGTCCCGGGTGGCGGCGGGCGCGGCGCGCAGCCCCGAGCCGGCCATCACGAAGACCGGGAAGAAGGAGACGACGGTGGTGATGGTGAGCACCGCCGTGACACCGAACCCGACGACCCGGGCGATCACCGGGATCATCGCGACGACGGGGACCGAGCGCATGATCAGCGCCATGGGTGTCATCAGCCCCGACAGCAGGGGAGAGGCCCACACCAGGAGCGCCCCCGTGACCCCGAGGACCATGCCCAGCGCGAGGCCCACGGCGGCGTTGAGCAGCGTCCAGCCGAGGTCGGGCAGGTAGGCGCCCGGGTGGCCGAGGACGTCGCCGAAGACCGCGGCCGGGGTGGGCGCGACGATCTGGTTGAGCTGCTGCGTGCGCACCCACACGGCCCAGGCGACGACGAGGGCCAGCACCGTCCAGTAGCGGGACAGGAGCCGGGTCAAGGTGCGCAGGACGGCGCGCGCGGGCTGGTTCCCGCCGGCCTCGGCGCCAGGTGACGTCTTTTCACGTGTGTCGATCAGGTTTTTCCCCGTGCCGGTCGGGGGACGACGGCCCGCGCGTCCGCTCCCGTCGATCGCGCCCTCGCTCCTGCTCGTGCGGATCATGCGAACCTCCGGGCGGCCGCCAGACGCAGGCCGGCCAGGGCGGCGTACGCGGTGAGGGAGATGACGGCGGCGGACAGGGCAGCCGCCCACATCAGATCGGTCTGGAAGTTCTGCATCGCGCTGACCAGCAGGACACCCAGACCGCGCGGCGCGCCGAACCACTCGCCGACGACCGCGCCGAGCACCGCGGCCGGCGCGGCGAGCGCGAGCCCGTCGAGCAACAGCGGGACTGCGGCCGGGAGTTGAAGGCGCAGGAGGGTCACCCGCCGGGAAGACCCCAGCGCGTGGAAGACATCGCGGTGGGCGGCACTCGCCGCGCCCAGTCCGGAGGTGGCGGCCACGAACACCGCGAAGCCGGCGGCGAGCGCGGCGATGACCGCGGGCGTGCCTTCCCGGCCGACCGTGGTGATCAGCAGCGGGCCGAGCGCGATGAGCGGCACGGCGTGCACGACGGCCGCCAGCCGGTCGAGCCCCGGCTGCAACGGCGGCAGCAAGGCGCCGACCAGGGCGACGACGAGTGCCACGAGCGCGCCCGCGACGAAGCCGGTGCCCGCGGCGGTCGCGGTCGCGGCGAGTGCGCGGCCCAGCAGATCACGGGTGATCGGGTCGTCCAGCGCCGCGACCACCTCGGTCAGCGGCGGCCAGCTCTCACCGAGCAGGCCGAGCCGTCCGACCGCCTCCATGACCACGAGCAGCAGCAGCGTTCCGGCGACGGTGAGCACAGCGGAGCGGGCGCGGTTCACTCGGCCCCCTCGTCGAGCAGCGCGGTCAGCCGGTCGACGATGTCGTGGAACTCCGCGTCCCGCGTCAGCACCTTGTCGCGCGGACGCGGCAGGGTGATGTCCTCGACATGGCGTACGGTCCCGGGCCGGCCGGTGAGGACGACGACCCGGTCGGCGAGCAGCACGGCCTCGTCGACGTCGTGCGTCACCAGCAGCGTGGTGATGCGCTGGTCGGCCCAGATGCGGGCGAGCTCGAAGTTCATGCGACGCCGGGTCACCGCGTCCAGCGCCCCGAACGGCTCGTCGAGCAACAGGACTTCGGGCTTCAGCACCAGGGCCCGCGCGATGGCGACGCGCTGGCGCATACCGCCGGAGAGCTGCCGCGGCCGGGCATCGGCGAACCCGTCGAGACCGACGAGCCCCAGCAGTCCGTCGACCCGCTCGGCATCCACCGGCCGGCCCGCCACCCGGAAGGGCAGCGCGACATTGTCGTACGCACTCGCCCAGGGCAGCAGCGCGTGCTCCTGGAAGGCGATGCCCAGACGGTGGCCGCGGACCAGTTCGGCGGGGGCACCGCCGTTGACGCGCACCTCGCCGGACGTGGGGGTGTCCAGGCCCGCGATCATGCGCAGCACGGTGGACTTTCCGCAGCCCGACGGTCCCAGGAGTGCGACGAACTCGCCGTGGCCGACGGTGAGGTCCAGGGATTCGAGCGCGGTCACGGTACGTGACCGGCGGAGCCTGAACTCCTTGGTCACTCCCCGCAGCTCGAGCGCGGCGGGGGTGGACCGGGGCGGTGCTTCGGGAGGGGGCTCACTGACATCCGTGGTGGCCATGCAGACCCTCCTCGCTCATGAACCATTCGGTTCACCGACCGTAGGGCTGAGCCGTTTCCCCCGCGTTGCGGGAGCTGAGCAGCGCCGTTACGCCCTTGGCCCAGCGGATACAGTGCGGACCATGCCCCAGCCCCCGGAGGAGAACGAGCGCGAGCGGCTGCTGCGCCTGAGCGCCGACCACATCCTGGCGCACGGTATCGCCGGCCTGTCCCTGCGCGGCATCGGCCAGGCCGTCGGCAGCAACAACCGCATGCTGCTGTACTACTTCGGGTCGAAGGAGGAGCTGATCGCGGCGTCGCTCACCGAGGCGGGCAGCCGCTTTCCGCTCCTGGAACGGGCCTTCAGGCTGCTCGACGACCGCGACCAGCCCTTGCGCACCCGTCTGGAGACGGCCTGGGAGCTGATCTCCGCGGACGAGAACCTCCCCCTCCACCGCGTCTTCTTCGAAGCGCTGGGCCTGGCCGGCTATCAGCGCGGACGCTTCGACGCCTTCCTCGACTCCGTCGCCACGAACTGGCGAGGCCTCGTCGCGACCGCGCTGGGCGCCGAGGGCGTACCGGCGGACGCGGCGGACGACCTGGCGCGCGAGCTGGTCTCGCTCTGGCGCGGACTCCAGCTGGACCTGCTCAGCGCCGGGGACCGCGCGGCGACGCTGCGCGTGAACGCGGCGGCGGCCGTCTCCTTCGCGGCCAGGACCGAGGCCGCCGCGAGCAGCCGTTCACCCGGCTGACGGCGAGCGGGGCGTGTCCGCCGGCCCGTGGTCCGCCCGTATCCGCCGGCCCGTGGTCCCCCCGGGGCACGCGTCCGGTGTCACGCGCTCATACGGATCTTCGGCGTCTTGAGTACCTTCGGCATCTTCGGCACCACGATGTCGAGCGGGCCGTCCGGGATCGCGACCGCGTCCGTGGACCAGCCCCAGATCGAGCAGAGGCGGCGCGCGGGATCGCTGTGCCCGTCCCGGCCGTGCAGGACGCGGTAGTTGTCGAGGCAGATCATCTCGCCCGCCTCCACCCGGAACATCGGCCCGGTGTCGCGCGCCGTGACGACGGCCTCCTCCCACTTGCGCACGAAGGCCAGGTGCTCGTCCTCCAGAGGGCCCTCGACCGGAGCGAGATACGGGTGGTAGCGGCCCTGGAAGCGTCCGGACGGCACGGTCCGGGCGATCGGCGCGTACGTGTCCTGCGGGTAGTTGGGCTCGGAGTGGTCGATGTCGGTGGTGCGGCAGAACTCGGCCACGGCGGCCCACTCCGGGTCCGCGGCGAGCAGATCGAGCAGCCGGGAGGTGTCCACGAGGAAGGAGTCGCCGCCCCGGTCGGCCGGCCGCTCGCACCACAGGAAGAGGTGGTCGGGCGCGTAGTCGCCGAACGCGAAGCCGTCGTTGTGGGCGACCATGCGCTCCTCGGTCGGCGCGAAGCTGCGCTTGCGGCCACGGGAGTCGGCCGGCTGCTCGGCCACCTTCGCCGCCTCCTGCTCGCCGTGCGCCTTGGTGGCCTCGAACTGCGTACCTATGCGGACCGCCTTGTCGCCCATGACCTCACGGCCGTACGCGACGGCGGACCGCTCGTCGGCGAGTCCCGTCACGACGACCGCACCCTCGGCGGCGAGCACCTCGCGGGCCTCTTCGGCGCTGGACACCCGGCGTGGAATGAAGCTTGCGGAGCTGACGTCCATCGTTGACTCCTCGCGTTGAACCGATCGGTTCATACCAAGGTAGGGGAGCCGTGTTTCGACCGGGTGTCTCTTGCGGAACGGGCGCGGAATTCGCCGATCCGGCCGGGCGAACGGCGAGGTACGGCTGCCGCAAAGCAGGACGAATCGATTTCGCTACAAGTTCCGAAATTATTCGTGATGGGTCGGCCATGTGGCCGAAATGCATCCCTCATAACTTCGCCATCGGGTCCGCCGGACCGAAAACGCTACTTCCCCCGAAAACCCAGAACCCAGGAGCCCAAGGTGCCCAACCTCTCCAGACGCGGTGCCCTCAAGCTGACCGCCGGCGTGGCCGTCCTCGGCACCCTCGGCCTGACGGGCTGTGGGCGCGAGGGGGACACCGCCGCCGCGAAAGCCTCCGCCAAGCCCGTCGACGACTCCCCGGCCACCGGCACCCTGAACGTCTGGGCCGCCCAGGGCGACGCCGACGTGCTCGAAAAGGTCATCAAGCCCTTCAAGGCCGCGAACCCCGACGCCACCGTCAAGTTCACCCTGATCCCGAACGCCGAGTACTACACCAAGCTCCAGTCGGCGATCGCGGCGGGCAAGGGCCCCGATGTCGCCCAGTTCTTCCCCGAGTCGCAGGCGCAGTTCCTCGATCCGTCGATCCTCCAGGCCGTTCCGGACGGCCTCGTGAACCCGGACAGCTTCTTCAAGAGCCTGTGGGACGCGGGTGTGGCCGAGGACGTGGCCTACACGGTGCCCTGGTACGCCTACACCTACGCCCTCGTCTACCGCGCCGACCTCGCCAAGAAGGCGGGCGTCGAGGCGCCGGCCACCTGGGACGACATGGTGCCGTTCTTCAAGGCGCTCCAGCGCGCCGGCGCCAAGCACGCTCTCGGGGCCGACAACGGCTGGGACATCTTCAACGGCCAGGACATCGCGATGTACGCCTGGCAGGCCGGCGGCTCACTGCTCTCCTCCGGCGGGAAATGGACACTCGACACACCGGCGATGGTCGACGCGCTCAAGTACAACGCGTCGTTCTTCACCTCGGGCATCGCCGACACCGCCACCCCGACGTTCCTCGACGCCCAGCCGTACTTCGTCAGCGGCAAGACCGCCACGATGATCACCGGCCCATGGGTCGTCGGCCAGCTCGACACCGCCGCGAAGAAGGACGGCTGGACGGCGTCCCACGTCGCCACCGCACCGCTGCCGGCCGGGAAGTCGGGCAGTGTCTCCTTCTCCGCCGGCGGCAGCTGGGGCGTGCTCGCGGGCAGCGGCAGCACGGACGCGTCGTGGAAGCTCGTCCGGTACCTGTCGAAGCCGAGCACCCAGGTCGCGCAGTACCAGGCATACAGCTCACTTCCGGCGGTCATCTCCGCCTGGGACGCCCCCGCCATCAAGGACCAGCCGCTGCTCGACGCCTTCCTCACGCAGCTGAAGAACACCCGGACGTTCCCGCGGGTCAGCACCTGGCAGCAGGTCGCGACCCGGATGGGCAAGGAGATGGAGGCCGTGGCCAAGGGCACGGCGACCGCTGAGAAGGCCGCCGCGAACATCCAGTCGTACGCCGAGAGCCTCGGCACGGGTGCGAAGTGAGCCGCCCATGACCACCACGTCTGTTGTGGGCACCCGGCGGCGCGCCCGTCGCACGGCGGTCGCCTGGCTGTTCCTCGCCCCGTTCATGCTCGTGTTCCTGCTCTACACGGCGGTCCCCACCGTCGCCGCGCTCGGGTTCAGCCTCACCGACCTGCGGGGCCCGGATCTGCGGCATCCGCTCGCGGTCGACTTCACCGGCCTGGACAACTTCGTCCGGCTGCTGAAGGACGAGACCTTCCTGCGCGACATCCTGAACACCGCCCTGTTCGTGGCCGTCGGTGTGCCGCTGACCATGGGGATCGGCTTTTCGCTGGCCCTCGCACTGAACTCGGGCATCCGGCGCCTGCGCGGCACGTTCCGCACCCTCTTCTTCGCGCCGGTCGTCACGAACGTCGTCGCGGTCGCCTTCATCTGGCAGTACGCCTTCAACCCGAACGGCACCGTCAACAAGGTGCTCGGCGCCGTCGGCCTCGCCGGACCGAACTGGCTGGACGACCCGAACCTGGCCATGCCCGTGGTCATCCTGCTCGGAGTCTGGCGCAACTTCGGCATCGCGATGGTGCTGTTCCTCGCCGGCCTCCAGGCGATCCCGCAGGACGTGTACGAGGCCGCCTCCCTCGACGGGGCGGGACGGTGGCGGCAGTTGAGGCACATCACCCTGCCGCTGCTGCTGCCGACCACCCTGCTGGTGTCGGTGCTGCTGACCGTCTTCTACCTCCAGGTCTTCGAAGAGCCCTACCTGCTCACGGACGGCGGCCCGCTGGGCTCCACCGAATCCATGGCGCTGTACACCTACCACCAGTTCGGGGCCGGCGAGTTCGGCATGTCCTCGGCCGCGTCCTTCGTGACCCTCGTACTGGTGGCCCTGGTGAGTCTTGTCCAGTTCCGACTGCTGAGGCCCCGCGCATGACCGCACTCACCGCGTTGCGACACGCCGACACGGCCACCGACCGGGTCGCCCCGCGCCGCCGGTCCGTCGCCCGGCCGCTCCTGTACGGCGCACTGGTGCTGTGCGCGCTGCTCACGCTGCTGCCCTTCTTCTGGGTGATCAGCGGCTCGCTGCGCAGCCTGGACGAGATGCGCTCCGACCCCGGCGCCTGGCTGCCGCACCACGTCACCCTCGACAACTTCGTACGGCTGTTCAGGACCGCGGGTTTCGGCCGGTTCGCGATCAACAGCATCGTCGTCGCGGTCATCGTGGTCGCCGGCAACATCGTCGCGGCGTCGGCCGCAGGCTACGCGCTCGCGAAACTCGACTTCGCCGGCAAGCGGATCGCGTTCGGCGCGGTCATGGCGGCGATGATGGTGCCGTTCACAGCGGTGTTCGTCACGCAGTTCGTGATCACCGTCGACCTGGGGCTCGCGGACACCCTCACCGGGATCGCCCTGCCCGGCGTGGCGATGCCGATGTCCGTGTTCATCGTGCGGCAGTACGCCATGTCGATCCCCGACGAACTGCTGGAGGCGGCCCGGATCGACGGCGCGGGCGAGTTCCGGATCTTCTTCCGGATCTTCCTCCCGCTGGCCGGCCCCGCCGTCGCGACGATCACGATCATGTCGTTCCTCACCTCGTGGAACAACTTCATCTGGCCGCTCATCGTCGCCCAGAGCATGTCGACCTACACGCTGCCGGTGGGCCTCGCCGCCACCAGCCAGGCAGCCGCCCACGTCACGGACTACGGCCTCATGCTCGCCGGGGCGATCGTCGTGATGCTGCCGGTGCTGCTGCTCTTCCTGTTCCTCCAGCGCTACTTCGTGCAGGGCATCTCCGGAACGGGAATGCGGTGAGCGAGATGAACTCCCTCGACGCGCCAGGAGAGCCCGACGCCGTGCGCGCTCCGGCAGGCACGATCGTCGGCCGGCGCCACGCCCGGACACGGCGCTTCCTCGGCATCCCCTTCGCCGAACCACCCACCGGCGCACGGCGGTTCGCCGCGCCTGTCCCACGCGGCCGGTTCACGCAGCCGTACGACGCGTCCCGGCACGGCCCCACCGCGCAGCGCGTGCCGCTGTTCGCCACGACCACCGTGCCCGAGCCGTCGGTGCCGGGCGACGACGTGCTGAACCTCGGCATCGTCGCTCCGGCCGCGGACGAGGACCGCGCGCCGTGCCCGGTCCTCGTGTGGATCCACGGCGGCGGTTTCCTCGCGGGCAGCCCGGCCAGTCCCTGGTACGACGGGCGTGCCTTCGCCCGTGACGGGGTCGTCTGCGTCACCGTCGGCTACCGGCTCGGCGTCGACGGATTCGCCGTACTGGACGGCGTACCCACCAATCTCGGGCTGCGCGACCTGCTGCTCGCCCTCGACTGGGTGCGGGAGAACATCTCCGCTTTCGGCGGTGACCCGGACCGGGTCACGGTCGCCGGCCAGTCGGCCGGGGGAGCGGCGGTGCTCGCGCTGCTCTCGTCGCCCGCCGGATACGGCCGCTTCCAGCGGGCGGTCAGCCTGTCCGGCGGCTTCTTCGAAGCGGGCGCGGTAAGCGACTTTCTCGGGCGACTCGGGGACAGGCTCGGTGTTCCCGCGACGCGAGCCGGATTCGGTGGCCGCAGCGTGGCGGACGTCCAGCGGGCTGTCCTCGACCTGCGGGATGAAAGAGGCGACGACACGCTCGTGTTGGGCCCGTTCGTCGGAGACGACATCCTGCCGGTGCCGGTCGCCCAGGGACTCGCCGTGCGCGGGCACGACGTGCCTGTGCTGCTCGGCGCGACGGGGGACGAGTTCGACCGCGGTGCCATGGACGGCGCCGCCCGCGCGGCGGGATCACGCCTCACCGACACCCTGTTCCGCGCCGCCTGCCCGCGCACCGCGGAAGCCCGTCGCGCCGCCCGCGCCGGCACCTGGCTGTACTCCTTCGAATGGCCCTCGCCCGTGCTGGGCGGTGCCGCGCACTGTGTGGACATCCCGTACTTCTTCGATGTACTCGACGCACCAGGCGTCACCGAGGCGCTCGGACCGAACCCGCCGGCGGAACTGGCCACGCTGATGCACGCCGACCTGGTCAGGTTCGTCCGTGGCCGGGAGCCGGCCTGGGCGAGGGCGACCGGCGGGCTCGGCGATCCGGTGCGCGAGTACGGCCGACCCAGCGCGCCGCTCGTGGCCGACACCACGGGCGTGTTCGATCCCGTGGTACGACAGGTGTCCCGGGCGGCGAGGACATGCTGATGCCCGGGATGAACCAGAGCGGCGTCCGACGGGTCAACACCTCCGTCATCCTGCGCGCCCTGGCGGTGTCGGCCGAGCCGACGACGCTGACCGCGCTCGCCGAGCGGACCGGCCTCTCCCGCCGCACCATCGAGCTCATCCTGGACTCGCTCGTCGAGGCCGGCTGGGTGACCGAGCTGGACCGCATGCCGATCAGCGGGAGTGCCGGGCGCCCCGCCCGACGGTACGAGCTGAGAGCTGAACACGCCCTCCTAGCAGCCGTGTGCATCACCACCTCGGACGCCTCCGCGGTCGTCGCCGACGTCCGTGGTCGCATCCTCGGACGGGCACACGGGCCGCTGCGCGCCTACCAGGACCCGCAGGCCACCCTCGACGACGCGGCGGCGCTGGTCCTCCAGGCGCTGGACGACGCGGGCGGATCGGTGGACCGGCTGCGCGCCGGTGCGGTCGCGGGCGGCGGCGCGATCGACGACGACGGAGTGGTACGGCGCCTGGTCCACACCACCCGCTGGGAAGGCGTGCACCTGCCTGACGAACTCGCGCGGCGCATCCGGATGCCCTGGTTCGCGGACAACGACACCAACCTCGGTGCGCTCGCGGAGCGTTGGCGGGGGGTGGCCGGCGAACACGACAACGTCGTATGGGCGATACTCGGCAACCGCACCGGTCTGGGCATCCTCATACGGGGTGCCGTGCACCGGGGTCTCGACGGCGCCGCGGGCGAGATCGTCGAGGCGCGGTCGATACCGACCGGCTCGGTCGAGCACCACCCCGTGGCGTGGCTGTCCTCGCCGGAACCGGCCCAACGGACCGTGGCCCTCGCCCGTTTCGACGCGGCTCGCGCGGGCGACGCGACCGCGCTCGGCGAGGTCGACGAGTTCGTGGAGAACATCGCGTCGATCCTCACGATCCTGTCGTGGACGGTCGCACCCTCACTCATCGTGCTCGGCGGCGGTCTGGAGGACGCGGCCGATGTGCTGCTGCCCCGGGTACGCAAGGTGATGCGCGACGCCCGCACCCCCGCGATCGAGCTGCGCGCCACCGCCCTGGGCGGCGACGCCCCACTCATCGGCGCGGTCAAGCTGGCCCTCGACCGCATGGACACCGAGCTGTTCGGCCCGCTGGTCCCGAGCGCGTGACCGCACCCCCACGCTTTCCCCCCGCACCCGTGGCCCAACACATGGAGTCTCACCTTGACCGACACCCCCCGCACCGGCGTCCTCATCGTCGGCAGCGGCATCATGGGATCCGTCGTGGCCCGACTGCTGCGCGAGACGGATCCGGCGCTGGACATCACGATGGTGGACGGCGGCAGCGCGATCGGCGAGGCCCCCGGCCTGCACCTGCACGACCTCGGCGACCCGGTTCTCTGGTCGCGTTACAACGAACAGGTCGCCACCGGAATCCAGGGCATGTACACGGGCGCCGAGGTGGTGCGCGAGGCCGCGGACAGCCTCACCGACCTGACCCCCGGCATGTTCCACGCCCTCGCCTTCGGCGAGGACACCGAGGCGATGCCCCAGGCCGCGCTCGCCTGGAACGCAGGCGGCATGGGCGTGCACTGGACCGCCGCGACACCGTGGCCCGCCGGGGACGAGGTGTTCGACTTCGGCGACCCGGACCGCTGGGCGGCAGACCTCGACACCGCGCGCCGCGTGCTCGCCGTCACGCCGTCCGCGATCGGCCCGACCGAGGTCGGCCATGCGGTGCTCGACGTCCTGCGCCGGCGCTACGACGGCGTCGGGCCGGACGACCGGCGACCGCAGCCCATGCCCATGGCCGTCACCCCGACGGCTTCGGGCCCCATGCCGCGCACGGCGCCAGGGACGATCTTTCCCACCATCGCCACGGGCGGGGACCCGGCCTTCACCCTGGTGACCGGCACGCTCGCGACGTCCCTCGTCGTCTCGGACGGACGGGTCGCCGGCGCCCGGCTGCGCCGCATCGCCGACGGCGCCGAGTCGGAACTCCTCGCGGACGCCGTGGTGGTGTGCGCCGACGCGCTGCGCACCCCGCAGCTGCTGTTCGCCTCGGGCATCCGGCCCCACGCATTGGGCCGTCACCTCAACGAGCACGCGTTCATCACCGCCCGGGTACTGCTCGACCTCGACCGGTTCGGCATCGATCGCGACGCCCTGCCCCTGCCGCGCGCCGGTGAGTTCAGCACGGACTCGCTCTGGCTGCCGCAGAACGGGCCAGGCCAGCCGTTCCACGGCCAGATCATGAGCCGCACGTACGTCGACGAGGCAGGCAGGCCCCTCGCCCACTCCGTGGGCCTCTCGCTGTACGCCCCCGTCGAGTCGCGCCCCGAAAACCGGCTCGTGTTCTCGGAGTCGGACACGGACCTCGCCGGAATGCCGCGCATCGGCGTCGAGTTCGGCTACTCCGACGCCGACCGCGCGCTGATCGGGCGAGCACTCGACGACGTCCGCTCCATCGCCAAGGAGTTCGGCCCGTTCGATCCCGCGACCGAACGGGCGCTGCTCCCGCCCGGCTCGTCGCTGCACCTGACCGGCACCGTCCGGGCCGGCCTCGCCGACGACGGCACCAGCGTGTGCGACCCGGACGGCCGCGTGTGGGGCTACGACAACCTGTACCTCGCGGGCAACGGCGTGATCCCCACCGCGATGGCCGCCAACGTCACCCTGACCGGCGCGGTGACCGCCATACGGGCCGCCCGGGCCGTCACCGAACAGAACGCCGCACTCGCCGCACACTGAGCTACTGAGTTGCTGACCTGCTGCTCTATTGAGCTACTGAGAGGAAGCCCGACCGTGATCGACATCGCGAAGGAGTACCGCGTGGCACTGCCCGCGTGGATCGACGACGAACTGGCCGACGTGCCCGCCGTCGTCCCCGGCCGCGACGACCGGATGCGCCTCGTGCACCGCCTCGCCGACCGCAACTGGCGCGAGGGCAACGGCGGTCCGTTCGCGGCCCTCGTCGCCGAGCGGGACACCGGCCGGATCGTCTCGGTCGGCGTGAACGTCGTCCTCGCGTCCGGCGTCTCCAGCGCACACGCCGAGGTCGTCGCCCTCGGCCTCGCCCAGACGGCGACCGGCGGCTGGGACCTCGGCGCAGACGGGATGCCCGCACACGAGCTCGTCGTGAACTGGCGCCCGTGCGTCCAGTGTTACGGCGCGACGATGTGGTCCGGGGTACGCGGCCTCGTGGTCGCCGGAGAGGGCCCGGAACTGGAGGAGATCACCACGTTCGACGAGGGCCCGCTCGGCGCGGACTGGGCCGAACAGTTCGAGGCCCGCGGCATCGAGGTCGTAGGGGATGTGCTCCGGGACGAGGCGCTCGCCGTGTTCCGCGCCTACCGGAAGGCTGTCGACACCGCCGACGGCATCGTCGTCTACAACGCCCGGGCAGGTGCCGCATGACACCGCGGTTCGCCACGGACGTCGTCACCTTCTACCACCCGGGTTTCTGGGGCCTCGACTCCCCGGACGCCGTGCGCGACTGGGCCCTCGCCCACCCCGAGCGCTTCTGGGAGCGGGTGATGGACGCACTGGCCGAAGCCCAGGTCACCGGCATCGAGCTGACCTTCGCACCCGGCGACATCGACTCGGCCCTGCGTGCCTTCGGCGACGCATCGTCGTTCCGCCGCGCCCTCGCGGCCCGGGGCCTGTGCGTCGTGAGCGCCTTCATCGCCGACAGCGACAGCCCCGACTGGCGGCAGGCCGGGAACCTGTCCGCGATCGTCGCCGACGCCGAGCGCCGAGCGGCCTTCCTCGCCGAGGCGGGGGCGGACGTACTCGTCGCGGGACTGCCCATGCGTACGACGTTCGGGACGCGCCCGCCCTTCTTCGTCGACGCCGCCTACATGACCCGGATGGCCGACATCGCCCACGTGGTCGGCGAGGCCGTGGCACAGCACGGTGTGAAGCTCGCCTTCCACACGGAGTCCAACAGCACCCTGTGGTACGAGCGCGACATCGACCTGTTCATGGCGCTGACCGATCCGCGCTACGTGTGGTTGTGCCCCGACTCCTGCCACATCGCCCTCGGCGGAGGAGACCCCGTCGCCGTCGCGCGCCGCCACTCCCAGCGCATCGCACTGGCGCACTGGAAGGACGCGATCAAGCCGATCGATGTGGAACTCACCATCGACGAGACGGTCTTCGCCCAGCAGCAGCCCTACATGACCGAGCTGGGCACGGGCATCGTGGACTGGACGGGATGGGCCGACGCCATGTCCCGCACTCCCGGCGCCGGCACCGTGCTCGTCGAGCTGGACGAGGCTGCCGATCCGGTGGCCGCACTCCGGGCGGGGACGGCCGTCGCGAAGAAGGCTCAGGCGTGATCGACCGCGCGCCGGCGGGACGCCTCTTCGCGTCTGCATGTCAGGCCCGGTCCGGGGTACCCGGGGGCGCATGGCTGGCATCGACATGCGCAGCAGCGCATTCAACGATCATGCGTACATCGCGCGCCGGTACGCGTACGAGGGAGAGAACGTCTCGCCTCCGCTGACGTGGAGCGGCGCGCCGGACGACGCGGCCGAGCTGGTGCTGCTGTGCGAAGACCCCGACGCTCCGTCGGGCACCTTCGCGCACTGGGTCGTGGTCGGCATCGATCCCCGCAGCGAGGGAGTCGAAGCGGGGCAGTGCCCGCCCGGCGGCACGGAACTCGTCAACGGCTACGGCGAACGCGGCTGGGGCGGACCCCATCCTCCGCCGGGAGACGAGGCGCACCGCTACTTCTTCCGGCTGTACGCCCTCTCGGAGCCATGCGTCCTCCCCGACGCGCCCAGCGCCGACCAGGTGCACGAGGCGGTCGAGAAACGGGAACTGGCCGACGGCACCCTCGTGGGGATGTACCAGCGCTGACCGTGCCGCTCACATGTCCGGCAGGTCGGCGTCGCCGGTGAGGAACCGGTCGAGCCGCTCGGCCTGCTGGTACGCCGTCGTACGGGCGTCTTTCGTGCGGGTGTCCTTGGGGGCGAGCGCGGCCTGTGCCCGGTCGATCACGTCGGGGCGCTCAGAGCGCTCCACTTCGTCCCGCAGGGTGGTGGCCTCGGCCTCGACCTGACGGGCCGCGTCTCCGAGACCGGCCAGCACCTCGGGTGGAGCGGCCGCGCGCAGCCGTGGGAAGAGGACCGCTTCCGTGTGTTCGCCGTGGCGGCGGATCGTCGCGATCAGCCGCCGGACAAGGGGGTCGAATTCGCCGCTGTCGGTGGCGGTGAACTCCAGGTCCTTCATGGTCTCTTCGGCGCGGAGGAGATCGGTGACCTGCTGCTGAACGAGCCGGTCGGCGTCGTCGGGCACATAGCGGCGCAGGAAGTGATGCAGGTGGCGCTCCGACTCCGCCGTATGACACGCCAGTGTGACGGCCGCCTGTTTGAGGCTGCTGCGGCGCCGAGGGTCGCCGGCGGGCACGTTCAGGACCTCCGTGAGGGTCTGCTCCAGCTCACGGTGCTGTTCGGCCAGTGTGGCGACGATGTCCGCGCGGTCTGCCATGTCTGTGCTCCCCTCACATGCGTGCCTATGGATCGTGTGCGTGCCTATGGCGTGGTCCGGGCGAGGGCGGGGATCGTGCCGCCGGAGAGGACCGCGCGGCGTTGCCGGTCCGAGAGGCGGTGGTGCAGACGGTAGGTCTCCTCCCGGGTGGTGTTGCGGGCGGTGAGCTCCGACGGTGCGCCGGGCGCCAGCGCTTCGCGCAGTCCGTCGAGGCGCAGCCGGTCGCCCCGCTGGATACGGGCCTGGTCGTCGGGGTCGTCGAACTCCAGCGGGAGGACGCCGAAGTTGGCGAGGTTCTGCCAGTGGATACGGGCGTAGGACTGGGCGAGTACGGCGCGTAGCCCCAGGTGGCGCAGGGTGATCGCGGCATGTTCGCGGGAGGAGCCCTGGCCCCAGTTCTCCCCGGCGACGATCAGGTGTCCGCCGCGGTCCCGGAGTTCGGCGGCGCGACGGGGATAGTCGGGATCGAGACGGACCAGGGAGAACTCGGCGAGTTTGGGAATGTTCGAGCGGTACGGCAGGGCCCTGGCACCGGCCGGGGAGATCTCGTCCGTGGAGACGTGGTCGCCCGCCGTGAGCAGCACCGGCGCGTCGATCGTGTCGGGCAGCGGGTCGAAGTCGGGCAGCGCGGAGATGTTGGGCCCGCGCTCCGGGCGGATACGGGCGGCGTCGTCCGGAGCGGGCGGCGGCTCCAGCATCGCGGCGTTGACCGTCGCCCGCTCCGGCAGCTCCAGGGCCGGATACCTTACGTCGTGCTCGGCGGCCCAGGCGCGCGGGTCGGTGATGGCGCCGGTGAGTGCCGAGGCGGTTGCCGTCTCCGGTGAGCACAGCCACACCGCGTCGTCCTCGGTGCCGGAGCGGCCGGGGAAGTTGCGCGGGAACGTGCGCAGCGAGTTGCGCCCCGCGGCCGGGGCCTGGCCCATGCCGATGCAGCCCAGACAGCCGGACTGGTGCAGCCGGGCACCGGCGGTCAGCAGGTCGAACGTCGCGCCCATGCGCGTGAGGTCCTGGAGGATCTCCCGCGAGGTGGGGTTGACGTCGAAACTCACGCCCGCGGCGGTCTGCCGGCCGCGGACCATGGCGGCGGCGACGGCGAAGTCACGCAGGCCGGGGTTGGCCGAGGAACCGATCACGGCCTGCCCGATCGGTTCGCCCGCCACCTCGCGTACAGGGACGACGTTGCCCGGGGAGGTGGGTTCGGCGATCAGCGGCTCGAGGGCGGAGAGGTCGATCTCCTCCTCCAGGTCGTAGCGGGCACCGGGCTCGGCGGTGATCTCGCGGAAGTCGTCTTCGCGTCCCTCGGCGCGCAGGAAGTCGCGCACCGCGTCGTCGGCGGGGAACAGGCTGGTGGTGGCGCCGAGTTCGGCGCCCATGTTGGCGATGACGTGCCGGTCCATCGCGGTGAGGCCGGCCAGTCCGGGGCCGTGGTACTCGAGGATGCGGCCCACCCCGCCCTTGACTCCGTGGCGGCGCAGCAGTTCCAGGATGACGTCCTTGGCGCTGACCCAGTCGGGCAGCGTGCCGGTCAGCCGGACGCCCCAGATCCGCGGCATGGTCAGATACAGCGGCTGTCCGGCCATGGCCAGCGCGACCTCCAGGCCGCCGACGCCGATGGCCAGCATGCCGAGGGAGCCGGCGGCACACGTGTGCGAGTCCGAGCCGGCCAGGCTCTTGCCGGGGACGCCGAAGCGCTGCATGTGGGTGGGGTGCGAGACGCCGTTGCCCGGCTTGGAGTACCAGACGCCGTAGCGGCGGGCGGCCGAGCGCAGAAAGAGGTGATCCTCGGCGTTGCGCTCGTCCGCCTGAAGGATGTTGTGGTCGACGTACTGCACGCTCAGGTCGGTACGCACCCGGTCCAGGGCGAGCGCCTCCAGCTCCTGCATCACCAGGGTGCCGGTGGCGTCCTGGGTGAGGGTCTGATCGATCCCCAGACCGATCTCCCCGCCCGGGGCCATGCGCCCGTCGACCAGGTGCTCCTCGATCAGCCGGTGCGCCACCGTGCCGTCCGAACTCCGCGTGCCGGCCATCCTTTCACCGCCCTCCCGTGTCGATCACGATCGCCGGATTCCTCCGACGGTTCTCGCGTACCCCTCTGCAGGCTCGCTGCACGGAACGTCTGCCGGACGGGGGCGGCGACCGGAGGGGTGGGCGGGGCGGTGGGCGCGGCCCGCGCCCGGGTGGCACGGCGGTTGACGCGATCGGGCACGGGTACCCGGCCACGCATGAAGTGGCGGCAGGTACAGGACTCTCCGGCAGCGGTGTACGTGGTGGTCCTCGACCCGGGCGAGGAGGCCGCCGCCGAGATCACCGCCTTCGCCCGCGATCAGTCGCTGGGGGCCTCGCAGGTGACCGCTGTCGGTGCCTTCTCGCAGGCCACCGTGGGGTGGTTCGATCGCGAGGCCAAGGACTACCGGCGGATACCGGTCGATGAGCAGTGTGAGGTGCTGTCGTTGCTGGGGGACATCGTCATCGGGCAGGACGGGCCGACCCCGCATCTGCATGCCGTGCTGGGACTCGTGGACGGCACGACCCGCGGCGGCCACCTGCTGGAAGGGCGGGTCTGGCCGACGCTCGAAGTCATCGTGCGCGACAGCCCGGCGGCGTTGGAGAAGATCGACCGCCCCGATCTCGGTCTGGCGCTCATCAACCTGCCCTGACGCCGGCGGGTGCGCCGGCCGCGGCGACTCGAGGTCGCAGCGGAGCGCCACAACGCTGTGCGGGCAGCTCAAGACGCATCATCGCTGCCACGTACGTCTGCCACTCGATCCCCGGGTGGGTTGCGGGATACACGGTGCGTGGACCGCTATGAAAATCGGCCGTCCTGCACCGTGAGGTCTCCAAGGTCTCCGCCGCGTGTCACGATGCTGCGGTCCGTGCCCCGACCAGACCCGTCCACGGCGGCCGGCAGGTCGCCCGCAGCCTGCTGACACTCCTGGCCCGACGCCCACACCGCACTCGTGGAGCGCGCACGAAACACCTCTTTGCCCTGCACGGTGAACTGTCACAGAACGGAGATGGGCATGGTCCATGAAGCAATCGTGCGTCCCGAGGCGTCCCCCAAGGACAGCACCCTGGACCAGGCCGTTGCTGTCTTCATGGCGCTCCGGCCACGCCTCTTCGGCATCGCGTACCGGGTGCTCTCAAGCGCGGTCGAGGCCGAGGACGTGGTCCAGGAAGTATGGCTGCGCTGGCAGAAGACGGACCGTTCGGCAGTGGTCAGCCCCGTGGCGTTTCTGTCGAGTGCGACCACTCGGCTCGCCATCAACGTGGCCCAGTCCGCCCGGGTGCGGCGCGAGACCTACATCGGCCCGTGGCTGCCCGAGCCCGTCGACACGAGCTCCGACCCGGAGGTGGGCGCGCAGCGGGCGGAGGCCCTCGAAATGGCCTTACTCCTCGTGCTGGAGAGACTGAATCCCACCGAGCGGGCCGCCTACGTCCTGCGAGAGGCCTTCGACTACCCCTATGCCGAGATCGCTGAGATTCTTCGGCTCAGCCCCGTCAACGTGCGGAAGATCGTGAGCCGGGCCCGTAAGCACCTGGCGGCCGAGCAGGGGGAGACCGTGGACACGGCGGAGCACCGACGGCTCCTCGAGGCCTTCGTCTCAGCGGCGCAAACGGGAGACATCGCATCGCTGGAGGCTCTGCTCACCCCGGACGCCGTCAGTCTGTCCGACGGCAACGGTCTGCGTGGCGCTGCTCGTATCCCCGTTCTTGGCCGCTCACGTGTGGCGAACCTGTCGACTGCCGCCCCGCGGTTCTGGCCCGAGGCGGACGTCCGACCGGTCCACGCCAACGGACGGGCCGGCGTGATGATCTACCGGGACGGGCAACCCACGACCTTCATGACCGTAGCGGCCTCCCACGAAGGCATTCACAAGGTGATGTGGTTGTTCGACCCGTACAAGATCACCGCGTTCCTCGAGTCGCGGTCCCGCTCCGCATGGGCACCCGAGACCGAGACCGAGGGCGAAGTGCGGTAACCCGTGGACCGGCCGGAGACGGGGTGGCCCCCGCGGGCAGGGGCCACCCTCATCCCGAAGGCCTACTGCTGCTGCGCGAGCCAGTCGGCGAACCGGGTCTCGCCGATGCGCGCGTCCGGACCCGGCAGGAGTGTCGTCTCCCGCAACTCGGCACCCCAGTACGTGACGTTCGGGTCCGCGACCACCGCGCGGGGGTCGTTCTTGGCGGCGAGTCCCTGGCGGATGAACTCGTCGAGCTGGAACGCTTCGGGGCCCGCGACCTCCACCACACCGTTGACCGGGGCGCCGACCGCGGCGCGGCCGACCGCCGCGGCGACGTCGTCAGAGACGATGGGCTGGATCTTCGCGGCGGGCAGACGCACGGTGTCGCCGTCGGTGGCCCCGTCGGCGAGCCCCTTCGCGAACTCGAAGAACTGGGTGGCGTGGACGATGGAGTAGGGGATGTCGGCCGCCTTGATCAGCTCTTCCTGCGCCTGCTTCGCACGGAAGTAGCCGCTCCCCTGGAGCCGATCGGTGCCGACCACGGAGAGCGCGACATGGTGGGTCACACCGGCCTCAGCCTCCGCCTTCAGAAGGTTGGTGGTCGAAGTGCGGAAGAACTCCATGACGGCCTTGTCCTCGAACGAGGGGGAGTTCGAGACGTCGACCACGACGGAGGCACCCTTCAGAACGTCGGCCAGGCCCTCACCCGTCAGTGTGTCGACGCCGGTGCTGGGCGCGGCCGGTACTGCCTCGTGGCCGTACTCGTTGAGCTTGGCAACCACCTTCGAGCCGATGAGTCCGGTTCCGCCGATGACTACGACCTTCATGATGTGGATCCTCTCGGATTTTCACTCATGTGCAGCGAGCGCTGTGAGAAGAGCTGCTCGGCTGCACCGTCCAATTCCTTCTTCAACGGGAAGGACAGGACGGTGGCCGCATTTGTGACACGGAACCCGCATGGAGTCTGAAGTTCCCTCGACAAGGCGGGCAGATGTCGACTCGGCCCTGGACCGCTGGGGCCGGTGTCCGCGTTACGCCGTGGGCCCCTCGGCGCGTGCCACGGGCAGCAGCCCGCGGATGTCCGCGGGGAGGGCGTCGGCCAGTTTCCCCATCACTTCGGGGGAGACAGCGGCGTCCAGAACCTCCAGGACCGCGGCACAGTACTGGAGCGCGGCATCTTCCGTAGTGCCGGCTCGCCCCGCGACCCGGCCGGCGAAAACCGTCAGGTCGAACGGTTCACCCGTGCTGCTCGGCCGCCCGTCCCGGGCGGCCGAAGCGGTCGTCTCCCTGACGTACGCCGCCAGACCTTCCGGGAGCTGCGCGGCCATGTGCTCGGCCAGGCCGGCCGGCAGCCTTTCTGCCAGTGTCCGCAGTACCGACTGCGTCGCGCGCTCGGTGGACCCACGATCCGGGAGGTGCGCGAGTGCCTGCACCTTGCCGATCAATTCGTCGTGCCGCATGGCCGCGGTTCCTTTCCGTGCCCTGCTGGTCAGGCCGTTTTGCCGCCGGTTTTCGCCGTCAGGCCGGAGAGACGTTCTCGGCCTGAGGTCCCTTGGGTCCTTGCGTCACGTCGAACTGGACCTTCTGGCCCTCGTTGAGTTCGCGGTATCCGGTGCTGGCGATGGCCGAATAGTGGACGAACACGTCGGGGCCGCCGCCGTCCTGGGCGATGAAGCCGAAGCCCTTCTCCGCGTTGAACCACTTCACAGTGCCGGTAGCCATTTTGATCTCCTTCAGGGGCGCGGTGCGTGTCCGCCGCTGCGCCGTTTTGCTTTGATCGTCACCGGTTTCCCAGGGCTGTGGGAGGCAAACGCGACCATCCGATATGCCTGCACATTTCGGTAGGGGGACGACACCGAAGGCGTCGTCCCCTCGCCGAGACCGGCCTCGCTCAGCTGCCGACGTAAGCCGCCAGGTGCTCGCCGGTGAGAGTGGAGCGGGCGGCGACGAGGTCGGCGGGGGAGCCCTCGAAGACGATCTTTCCGCCGTCGTGGCCCGCTCCGGGGCCGAGGTCGATGATCCAGTCGGCGTGCGCCATGACCGCCTGGTGGTGCTCGACGACGATGACCGACTTGCCGGAGTCGACGAGCCGGTCGAGGAGGCCGAGCAGTTGCTCGACGTCGGCGAGGTGGAGGCCCGTGGTCGGCTCGTCGAGGATGTAGACGCCGCCCTTCTCGGCCATGTGGGTGGCCAGCTTGAGCCGCTGCCGCTCGCCGCCGGACAGCGTGGTGAGCGGCTGGCCGAGGCTGAGGTAGCCGAGCCCGACGTCGGCGAGCCGGTCGAGGATGGCGTGCGCGGCCGGGGTGCGCGCCTCGCCGGCGCCGAAGAACTCCTCGGCCTCGGTCACCGACATCGCGAGCACCTCGCTGATGTCGCGGCCACCGAGGTGGTAGTCCAGGACCGCCGGCTGGAACCGCTTCCCCTCGCAGTCCTCGCAGGGGGTGGCGACGCCCGCCATCATCGCCAGGTCGGTGTAGATGACACCGGCGCCGTTGCAGGTGGGACAGGCGCCCTCGGAGTTGGCGCTGAACAGCGCCGGCTTGACGCCGTTGACCTTCGCGAACGCCTTGCGGATCGGGTCGAGCAGTCCGGTGTACGTCGCCGGGTTGCTGCGCCTGGATCCCTTGATGGCGCCCTGGTCGACCGACACCACGCCAGCGTCGGCCGGAATCGACCCGTGCACGAGGGAGCTCTTGCCGGAGCCGGCCACGCCGGTGACCACACAGAGCACCCCGAGCGGGATGTCGACATCGACGCCTTGCAGGTTGTGCGTCGCCGCGCCGCGGATCTCCAGCGTGCCGGTGGGCTTGCGCACCGTCTCCTTGAGGGTGGCCCGGTCGTCGAAATGGCGGCCGGTGACGGTGCCGCCGGCCCGCAGCTCCTCGACGGTCCCCTCGAAGCAGACGGTGCCGCCCGCCGTACCGGCGCCGGGGCCGAGGTCGACGACGTGGTCGGCGATCACGATCGTCTCCGGCTTGTGCTCCACGACGAGCACCGTGTTGCCCTTGTCCCGCAGCCGCAGCAGCAGTTCGTTCATCCGCTGGATGTCATGGGGGTGCAGGCCGATGGTGGGCTCGTCGAAGACGTAGGTCGTGTCGGTGAGCGAGGAACCGAGGTGACGGATCATTTTCACGCGCTGCGCCTCACCGCCCGACAGCGTGCCCGACGGCCGTTCGAGCGAGAGGTAGCCGAGGCCGATCTCCACGAACGAGTCGAGAGTCTGCCGCAGCGCGGTGAGCAGCGGCGCCACCGACGGCTCGTCGAGGCCGCGGACCCATTCGGCCAGGTCACGGATCTCCATCGCGCACGCGTCGGCGATGGAGATCTTCTCGATCTTCGACGACCGTGCCCCCTCACTGAGCCGGGTGCCGTCGCACTCGGGGCAGGTGGTGAAGGTGACCGCCCGCTCCACGAACGCCCGGATGTGCGGCTGCATCGCCTCCTTGTCCTTGGACAGGAACGACTTCTGGATCTTGGGGATCAGCCCCTCGTAGGTGAGGTTGACGCCGCTGACCTTGACCTTGACCGGCTCCCCGTAGAGGAAGTCCCGCAGCTCCTTCTTGGTGTACTCGCGGATCGGCTTGTCCGGGTCGACGAAGCCGGACTGGGCATAGACCTGTACGGTCCACTGACTGTCCGACTTCCAGCCGGGGATGGTGAACGCGCCCTCGGCGAGCGACTTGGAGTCGTCATAGAGCTGGGTGAGGTCGATGTCGGAGACCGTGCCCCGGCCTTCGCAACGCGTGCACATGCCGCCGGTGCGGTGGAAGGTCGCCTTCTGCGCCTTGGTCTTGTTGCCGCGCTCGACGGTGATCGCGCCGCTCGCCCGGACCGAGGCGGTGTTGAAGGAGTACGCGCTGGGCGGGCCGATGTGCGGCTGCCCGAGCCGGCTGAAGAGGATGCGCAGCATCGCGTTGGCGTCGGTGGCGGTGCCCACCGTGGAGCGGGGGTCGGCACCCAGCCGCTGCTGGTCGACGATGATCGCGGTCGTCAGCCCTTCGAGTACGTCGACCTCGGGGCGGGCCAGCGTCGGCATGAAGCCCTGTACGAAGGCGCTGTAGGTCTCGTTGATCAGCCGCTGCGACTCCGCGGCGATCGTGTCGAACACCAGCGAGGTCTTGCCCGAGCCGGAGACACCGGTGAACACCGTCAGCCGGCGCTTCGGGATCTCGATGCTGACGTCCTTGAGGTTGTTCACGCGCGCGCCGTGCACGCGGATCAGATCGTGGCGGTCGGCAACGTGCGGTGCGGGCGACTGCGTGTCCGATCTCGGGGCCATGCTCATCGTGTCTCCATCCGTTACGCGGGGCCGCCCTCGCGGTCTCCGTCGGCAGCTCCTGGCTCGATCCAACCAAGCTTCGAGCGGTATGTCTGGTTCCCCTTCGTCGGCCGTCGGCGCGGCCGCGGCATGGGCGGGTACGCGGCCGTCGCCGAAGGGCTGCCAAGGGTGTCGCGGTAGCAGGCCAGGGAGGCGTCCGGGGCGTCGCGCGGGAGGAGGCTCGCGTGAAGGGTGACGTCCATGGCCGTCACGCTAGACGCGGCTCGGGGGCCGGCGCTTCTCGATTCCTGATCGATCCGGTCGCGTGCGAGATCGCGCCACGTAGCGCACCGTGCCCGGCCAAGGCGCCCGGTCAGCTCTTGGAGGGCGAGGCACTTCGCTCGTGCAGGACCTGGATGACCTCGTCGTCGCTGACCTGGTCGAAGTCGTCGTACCACTGGCCGACTGCGTGGAAGCCCGAAGGCTGGAGAAGGCAGACGACGTCATCGGCTTCCGAGCGCATCAGCGCGGCGGTCTCGGGAGCACAGACGGGGGCGGCGAGGATGAGCCGCGCGGGCCCCCGGCGGCGCAGGTGACGCAGGGCGGCGCGCGCGGTGGCGCCGGTGGCGAGCCCGTCGTCGACGAGAATCACGGCCCGGTCCGTGACCTGGGGCGCGGACCGGTCACCCCGGTACAGCAGTTCGCGACGGTGCAGTTCGGTCCGCTCGTGGGCCACGTCCGGGGCGAGTCGGTCCTCGCTCAGGCCGAGCATCTCCAGCGCACGCCGGTCGAACAGGGGCGGATCGTCACCCACGATCGCGCCGACGCCGGTCTCCGGGTGACGGGGGACGCCGATCTTCCGTGCGACCAGCACGTCCAGCGGGGTCCCGAGGGCGTGGGCAACCTCGGCAGCCACCGGGACGCCACCTCGGGGCAGCGCCAGTACGACGGGGTTGACGAGATCACCGTCGGCCGCCCACTCCATCAGCCGGACGGCGAGTTCCTGCCCGGCGTGCCGACGGTCGTGGAATCGCATGACCTGGTACCTGCCTTCCGCGTACGACCCGCGGCCATGAACGGCGACCGACCCGCGTCCAGGAACGGCGGCCCGCTCGGGATCTGGTGTCCGGCGGCCTCGGCGATGGTCATCGCTGCCGCACCCGGACGTTCGTCGCTTCTCCTGCCGACGGTCCCGGCGATCCGGCGGTGGTGGCCGTGCCGGTGCCCGCTCTCTCGCCGAGGCCAGGGGCGATGGCGCCCTCGTCCGCCACTCCGAGGACCACCTTGGTCCAGCCCGCTTCCCGCCGGTCGAAGCGGCGGTAGGCCTCGATCGCGTCCTGCGCGTCACCCCAGCGGGTGACCAGCGGCGTGGGGTCCAGACGCCCCGAGGCGACCAGAGAGGTGAGTTCGGGCAGGTAGCGGCGGTGGTTGCAGTTGCCGGACTTCAGGGTGAGGTTCTTCATGAACGCCTCACCGAACGGATAGTGCTGCACCTGCGGCGGGTAGACGCCGACGGTGCCGATCGTGCCGGCCTTCGCCGCCATCTGCACCGACCACCGGGCCGCCAACGACGGAGCATCGCCGGGCACCCAGGTGGCCCCGTCCGGGTTCTGCTCGGGTGCGGCCTCGTCCCGCTCGTGGTCGAACTGCTCCGCCTGCTCGCGCACGGCCTCGGCGGCCGGTCCGCCGGACGGCCGCTGCGCGTCCACGCCCACGGCCTCGATCACGCGGTCGACACCGATGCCGCCGGTCAGCTCCCGCACCGCCTCGACCGGATCCTCGGCGTTGAAGTCGACGGTCTCGGCATGCTGGCTGCGGGCCACGTCCAGCCGGTCGGCCACGCCGTCGACCACGATGATCCGTCCGGCGCCCTGGAGACGGGTGCAGGCGACGGCGGCCTGTCCGACGGGACCCGCTCCCACCACGGCCACGGTGTCGCCGTCGCCGATCTCGGCCAGCCGGGCGCCGAACCAGGCGGTGGGGTAGACGTCCGACAGCAGGATCGCCTGCGCGTCGTCCACGGTGTCCGGCAGCGGCACCAGCCCGACGTGCGCGAAGGGGATCCGGGCGTACTCGGCCTGGAGCCCGTCCAGGCCGCCCGCCGCTTCCGGCCCGCCGAAGAACGTGGTCCCCGCCCGCGGACCCTGGGGGTTGGCGTTGTCGCACTGTGCGTAGTAGCCCGCCCGGCAGTAGCTGCACATCCCGCAGGCCACCGTGGACGGCACCACCACGCGGTCACCGGGCCGGAAGTTGCGCACACCCGAGCCCGCGTCCTCCACCACGCCGACGGCCTCATGGCCGAGGATGCGGCCCTCCCGCAGGCCGGGCATGGTGCCGCGGACGAAGTGCAGGTCGGTGCCGCAGATGGCGGACGTAGTGACGCGCACGATGGCGTCGTGCGGATCCTTGATCGTCGGTTTCGGCACGTCCTCCAGACGTATGTCACCCAGTCCGTGCCACACGACAGCCTTCACGCGGACGCTCCCTCTCGCCGACTCGGGGCACCTGTCCCTGTCCGGGGTTTCCTGCCGAGCGGTGCCCAAACCGCGACCGTCCTTCAGCGGGCGGCAGGTGTTCCCTCTTGGGCCTCGCGGAACGGCGTACGTCAGAACGACGGGCGGTGGGTCCAGGTGCCGGCGAGCATCGTGGCGTGGACCGGCATGTTCCGCAGGGTGTGGGTGTCCGCGGTGAGCGGGTCGGCTTCCGTCACCACCAGGTCCGCCCGGTCGCCGACCCGGATCAGCCGTCGGCCCTGGGCCGAGCCGGAGAGGGCGGCGGCCACCGGGATGCGCTGTTCGGGGTGCCACGGCGGGCGCTCGTCGTCGGTGCGGGTGACGGCGGACGCGATGGTCAGCCAGGGGTCGAGGGGCGCTACGGGAGCGTCGGAGCCCAGGGCCAGGTCGGCACCGGCCGCGAGCAGGTCGGCGAAGGCGTAGGCCCGGTGGGTGCGGCCACTCCAGTGCCGGTCGGCCACGTCACGGTCGTCCACGGCATGGGTGGGCTGGATGCTGACGGTGACGCCCAGTTCGGCGAAGCGCGGGATGTCCTTGGCCGCGAGCAGTTGGCCGTGCTCGATACGGCCTGGGCAGCGCACCGTCTCGAAGGCGTCCAGCGCCATCTCGTTGGCGCGGTCCCCGATCGCGTGCACGGCGGGCACGATCCCGTGCGAGGAGGCACGGCGCAGCAGCGCGACCAGTTCCTGCGGGGTCACCTCCTCCAGCCCGTGGGAGCCCGGCGCCCCGGGATCCGAGCCCGGGTACGCCTCGTGACACAGCGCGGTACGGGTGTTGAGCGAGCCGTCGGTGAGCAGCTTGAACGGCCCGACCTCCAGCAGCCCGCCCGGGACGCCGAGGAGCTGGCCGGTGCGCAGCCCGCGGCCGATCGCCGCTTCCAGGTGCGGGAGCCAGATGCCCGCAGCCACCCGCAGCGGCACGTCGGCGGTGTTCATCCTGCGGGTCCAGTCCGCGATGTTGTCGGCGTACTCGAAGTCGACGATGCCGGTGATTCCCCGCGCGGCGGCGGCCACGCAGGCCTCCCGCACCCATCGGTCCGTCACCTCCGCCGGTACGGCGGTGAGTTCGACGATGGCCCGCATGCACTCCTGCTCGCGCAGCAGTCCCGTCGGATGCTCGCCGCGGCCCACCAGGGCGAGCGCGGCCGAGTTCAGCCAGGCCGCGTGCAGATCCATGCTGATCAGCAGCGCGGGGCGGTCCGGGACGACGGCGTCCAGCAGGTCCTTGTGCGGTGCGTCCGGCCACAGTCCGTCGCGGAAGCCGTAGCCGATCACCGGCTCGCCGGGCGGCAGGACGGTTGCCCGCCCGCCGGCCGCGTCGGCCGCGGCCCGTGCCGAGCCGGCGCCGGACAGATCGAGTCGGCGACGCACCCCCGCCCACTGGACCATGTGCACGTGGGAGTCCCACAGCCCCGGCAGCAGGGTCCGGCCGTCGAGGTCGAGGCGCTGCCCGTCGGCGCGTGGTGACGTGCCCGCCGGGAAGACGGCCGTGACGAGACCGTGCTCGATCCGGACGTCGCTCAGCGGTCCGCCCGCGCCGAGGTGGACCCGGCGCAGGGTGACCGGCGGCGCGGCGGCCGATCCGGCGCCGGACGCTGTGGTGGTCGTGACGGTCGTGGTGGTGGTCCTCGTGGTGGTCACGGCTTCCTCCGGATGTCGCGCGGGGCACGGGCGACTTCAGTGTGGACGGCCGTCGGCCTGCTCGACAGTCCGCCCACCATGACCAGCTCGCTTCGGAAGACATCGGGAGCCTTCGTGAGACACCGCCCTGGCCTCGATCCAAGACCCACCAGGTCCCCTGCGCAGCGCTGGCCGTCGAACGGCGCGAGTACGCTGCTCCCGTGGGGATCACCCTCGATCTCAGGAGCGCCCGGGCGGCCGATGTCCATGTCCGTTCCCACCATGGGGGGGCAGGTCACCTCGGGCGAGCCGGTCATGGTCGGGGGTGCCTTCGACCAGGTGCCGGACGCCCGGTTCCACGCAACTGTTCCGGTCCGTGGCCCGGCCGCTCGGCGCTGAGGGCGAGCTGTTCCGAGGGCTGCGAGTGCTGGCCCTGGACGGGATACTGCTGGCCGTGCCCGACTCCGCGGGCAACAACGACGCCTTCGGCAAGTCCGGATCCCAGCGCAGTCCCATGGGCTATCCGCAGGCCAGAGTGGTCGCGGTGGCCGAGTGTTCCTCTCACGCCGTCCTGGACGCCGCGATCGGCGGGTTCAAGGATTCCGAGCGCATCGTCTCCGACGCCCTGGACGCCCATGTCGGGACGGGCACGCTGTTACTGGCCGACCGGGGACTGTGGGGTCTGGCCCGCTGCCACCGGCTCCGGGACGGGGAACGCACCTGCTGTGGCGCATCGAGCGACGCAAAGCCCGCCGGGTCCAGGACGTCCTGCCCGACGGCAGCTACCTCGCCCGGATCGAGGCGAACAAGCACAGCAAGGCGGCCGGAACCGTCAAGGCGCCGCCGGCGCTGGTCCGGGTGATCGAGTACCGCGTTGACGGGCAGGCCGACATCGTCCGGCTCATCACCAGCCTGACCGACCACGAGAGGTACCCCGCCGAAGAACTCGCCGTCCTCTACGCCCGGCGCTGGGAGATCGAGCTCGTCTTCGATGAGATCAAGACCCACCAACGCGGGCGGCCGGTCCTCAGGTCGCAGACACCGGACGGCGTGCGGCAGGAGATCTACGCGCACTTGATCGTGCACCATGCCACCCGGGATCTGCTGGAGGAGGCCGCCCGCCTGCACCACAGCATCGCTGAGCGGACCTCGTTCACCCGGGCTCTGCACGTCGTCCGCCGCTCGGTGATCTCACCGAGCGGCTTTTCCCCCCTCAGCCCGCAAGCGGGACCGACGCCTGGGACTCTCTGAAATCGGTCGCAGTCTGCTGCCCCGCCGAAGATCCCGTGACTGCCCTCGCAAGATCCGTTCCTGCGTCACCGGCTACACCAGCAAAGCCTCTGACGAACCCTCCAGCAGCCGTCGCCCACCGGTCGCCGTGACCTTGAACAACCGGTGGCACGACCACTAGAGCAACGGCATTGGCCCTAAGGGCCTGGGGGACCCCCAGCTGCTGGCCGCCCGACAACTCCTCCGGGTAGCTGTCGAGTCGGTCGGCGAGCCCCACGCGGGCCATGAGCCGCTCGGCGCGGGCGTCCGCCTCCGCCTTCGACACCTTCTGTACCAGGCGAGGGGCGTGCACGATGTTCTCGCGGGCGGTCAGGTGCGGGAAGAGATTGAAGCTCTGGAACACCATGCCCATGACCGCCCGCTGCGCGGCGAGTTCCCGGCTTCCGAGCTCGACCAGGACGTCGCCGTCCTGCCGGTAGCCGATGATGTCGCCGTCGACCAGGACCAACCCGCCGTCGGGGACTTCGAGATGGTTGACGCAGCGCAGCAGAGTGCTCTTGCCGGATCCGGACGGCCCGATGAGACAGACCGTCTCTCCGCGCCGCACCTCCAGCGATATCCCGTGCAGAACTTCCGTTTCTCCGAAGGACTTGCGGATCTCGTGCAGCGAGACGATGGCCTTCGACTCCGTCTGTGACTCCGTTGCCGCGATCACAGCGAATTCTCGATTCTCCTGGGAGGCAGGCTCTTTCGCGACCGGGCCAGGGTATGCCGCGAAAGCCTCCGCTCCAAGCGCTGCTGACCGATGGTCAGAACTCCTGTGATGGCCATGTACCAGATGGCCGCCACAATGAGCAGCGGCACCGTCTGGAAGTTCTTCGCGTAGATGAGCTGAACCGAATACAGCAGGTCCGCGAGGGAGATGACGCTGACCAGCGAGGTGGCCTTGAGGAGCGAGATCAGCTCATTGCCCATGGGCGGCACGATGATGCGCAGCGCCTGCGGCAGGCTGACCCGGAAGAACGTCTGAGCGGGTGTCAGCCCGAGCGCGGCGGCGGCCTGCCGCTGACCGTCCGGTACGGAGAGCAGCCCGGACCGGATCAACTCCGCGATGTACGCGGTCTCGTGCAGGGTGAGGCCGACGATGGCCGCGGTCAGCGGACCCACGAGCGAGTTGGAGTCGAAGGTGGCGAACCGCGGCCCCCACGGAATGCCGATCGACAGGGTGGGGAAGAGGGCCGCCAGGTTGTACCAGAACAGGAGCTGCACCAGCATGGGAATGCTGCGGAACACCCAGATGAAACCCGCGGCCGCGGCGGACATCAGGCGCGCCTGCCCCATGCGCATGAGAGCCACCACGGTGCCGAGGACGAGCGAGAGCAGCATCGTCACCGCCGTCATGCCGAGACTGACGCCGATGCCTTGGAGAATGCGTATCTCGAAGAAATAGCGGGACACCGTTCCCCATTCGAAACGGGGATTGGTGAGGACCGTCGTCGCCATCATCGCGGCGAACAGCACAACGGCGGCATTGGCCACCCATATCGCCGGTCGACGGCGCTTTATGCGTTTGAGCGTCAGCGCGTCGGGCGGCGCGCCGAGATTCAGGACTCTGCTCATATGGCCCTCGGATGGGTGGCGGAACGGTACGGCCGATGAACGAACCCTAAATTCCCCGGTGACAGCCCCGGCCACGGTTGACACACTTGTGTCAACCGTTAACGCCGACGGGCATCGGGCAACCCAAGCACCAGAACCCCAAAAGGTATGGCAAAAGGGTCTGGGAGCGGCGCGGGACCTCATGCCATCGTGCCTGCCATGACGACTGATCACCTCACGCACAACCGCCCCCCACGCCCCGTACGACACGCGGCGAGCAAGGTGCCGGAGGTGACCCTCTACTTCTGGATCATCAAGGTGCTGACGACCGGAATGGGCGAGACGGCCTCCGACTTCCTGGCCCACTGGCTCGGCCCGATCCCCGCCGTCGGCCTCGGCGGCATCGCCCTGTTGGCCGCCCTGGCAGTGCAGTTCGCCGCCCGCCGGTACGTGCCCTGGATCTACTGGACGGCGATCGTCATGGTCAGCGTGTTCGGCACGATGGCCGCCGATGTCCTGCACGTCGGCCTCGGTGTGCCGTATACGGTCTCGACCCCGTTCTTCATGGCCGTGCTGGCCGCCGTCTTCGTCCTCTGGCACCGCGGCGAAGGCACCCTGTCCATCCACAGCATCCACACCCGCCGCCGCGAGGCCTTCTACTGGGCCGCAGTCCTGGCCACCTTCGCCCTCGGCACCGCCGCCGGCGATCTCACGGCCACCATCGGCCTCGGCTACCTGGGCTCCGTCGCTTTGTACGCCGCCGCGATCGCCGTCCCGGCCGTCGCCCACCGCTGGGGCAACGTCAGCGCGGTGGCCGCCTTCTGGGCCGCGTACGTCACCACCCGCCCGCTCGGCGCCTCCCTGGCCGACTGGATGGCCGTCAGCCACAGCCGAGGTGGACTGAACCTGGGCCTCGGGCCGGTCACCCTGTCCTGGACGGTGGCGATCCTCGGGTTCGTCGGCTACCTGGCCGTCTCTCGCAAGGATCGTCAGGATCTTCAGACCCCCGGCATGGCGTGATGCCGCGGCGCTTCAGCGTCAGGAAACCGACGGGTCCGGAGTCGAAGAGGCCCGAGTCGGGAAGCCGGGTGACGAGTTCCCGCGCAGAAGATCCCGTTCAGCCGAGAACGAGCGGGAGTTTCGCGGCCAGTTCGCCCAGTTCGGCCGTCTCCGCCTCGCCTGGGGCACGCCGTCCGGTGCCGATCAGCAGCGCGTCCTTGTCGGAGAACGACGGGGGAAACGCCGCACCGGCGATCTTCTCCAGCAGCTCGCGTGACCGGGCGAGCCCTGCGGTGGGCGGTTCCGCCGCGTGTGGGAGGTACGCGATCAGGTCGAGGTGGTGCAACGTCCACTCCAGGACGTACGCGGAAAGGTAGTCGCCCGCGGTGAGCACTTCGTCGCGGGTGCCGACCCGGACCGCGGGATCCGCCAGCTCGGCGGCACGACCGGCGGCGGAACCGACGTCGTCCAAGTGGAACTTGAGCAGCCACGGCTCTTCGTACGCGGCGGCCAGGCGGACGGTCAGCGCGTCGAGTGGGTCGTCGCCGGTCGCGGGTTCGACGATGTCCCAGTAGGTCACCGCGTCCCGGGTCGGTTCCGTTTCGGCGGGAGTGACGAGGGTGATCAGGACGTCCTGAGCATCGATGATCAGGTGGCACACCAGGTCCCGCACGAGCCACCCGGTGCAGCCGGAGGGCCGCGCGAAGTCCTCGTCCGCGAGTTCGGCGACCGCCGTGCGCAAGGCTGCCCAAGAGCGTGAGAAGAGATCCACGACCGCAAGCTAACAGCCCCCGGCCCCCGCTGCGCTGTCCCTGCCCGACACCAAACAGCCGCTGGCGTGGTCGAGATGAGCTGTTTGCCGTCACATGCGCTGTCGACCAGGAAAGTACCTGCCACTCCTTGCGGCCCGTCATGGAGCCGATCGACGCCTGGGCCGCGCGGGATCTCGCCGTGGCCGGAGGCGTCGAGTACGGCGTCGACTCCCTCGGGGGCGACCGCCCGAACCCGGTCGGCGAGGCCCTCGCCGTAGACGACGGGGACCACCCCGAGCGAGCGCAGCCGTTCGTGGTTGTCCTGGCTCGCGGTGCCGATCACGCGCGCGCCACGGGCCACGGCGAGCTGGGCGGCGAACGTGCCCACGCCACCGGAGGCGGCATGGATCAGCAGGGTCTCGCCCTGGGTGACCTTGAGGCGTTCGAGGACCGTCCACGCGGTTCCGCCCGAACCGGCGAGAGTTCCGGCGACGTCCCAGGGGACGGTGGCCGGCTTGCCGACCAGTGCGGCGGCGTCGGCGACTGCTCTCTGGGCGTAGGCCGGGGTGCGTGAGGTCCCGAGCACCTCGTCGCCGACGGCGAAGGCGGTCACTCCCTCCCCGACCTGGTCCACCACACCCGCTATGTCGGAGCCGAGTCCAGCGGAGGCGGAGAACTGCACTGCAAGGGACATGGTGTTCGGCTTCATATTCTTGCCGGGGGAAACGGTTCGGATAAACGGTTCGGGGACACGGGTGGTGGGCGCTGCGCGGTGGCCACCGTCGGTATCACTGGCCGCAGGGGCCGGAGTGGTCGCAGTACGGCTGTAGTCGACTGCTCCCGCAGCCGCACAGCACGGCCCTGGTCTCGTCCTGCGTCCCCTCCCGCGTGTCCAGCGACAGTTCGCCGCGCACGATCAGCTGTCCGGCAGAGGTCCGGGTGATGTGGGTGGGCCTGTCCGGAGTCTCTCTCCCGCCGTCTGCCAGTTCGTACCGCAGCGCCCCCGAGGGGCAGCGGCGCACCATTTCGGCCAGCTGATCGGCCGGGGCGGCGGCGGGCTGAATCCACGGACGTCTGCTCGCGTCGAAGACCTCGGGCAGGCCGTTGACGCACTCGGTGGCGTGCAGACAGCGCCTCGCCTCGAAGGTCACGGTGATCCCCGGTGCCTGGTAGGCCTTCTGGCGGGGCGCGCCGCTCATACCGGTCTCCTTCGCTGGGTCTTCGGCCGAGCGGCCGAGCCACGGCAACTGGCGGCAGCCGCCGTCCAGCGCTCGGCTGCGAGTCGCAGTCTGCGATCACCTGGCTTGTTGATGCATCCACAAAGTAATCGCCTGATGTTGATGTGTCAACATTGTGGAAAGAGCGGCGGGCGGACCGCTCAGCGTCAAGGCCGCCACGATCTAATAGCGATCAGTACTGTCGAGAATCCCGTTCAAGGAGATCCCTGGTGCGTAATCCGACCGTGGCACAGCAGTTGATCGATGTTCTGCGACAAGCGGGGGTGGAACGCATCTACGGCGTCGTCGGCGACAGCCTCAATCCCGTCGTGGACGCGATCCGGCGTACCGACGGCATTGAGTGGGTCCATGTGCGCAACGAGGAGGCGGCGGCGTTGGCTGCCGCGGCCGAGGCGCAGCTGACCGGGCGGCTCGCGGTGTGCGCGGGCAGCTGCGGCCCGGGCAACACCCACCTGATCCAGGGGCTGTACGACGCGAACCGCTCCGGGGCCCCGGTGCTCGCGATCGCCTCCCACATCCCCTCGAAGCAGATCGGCACCGGCTTCTTCCAGGAGACGCACCCGGAGCGGCTGTTCACCGAGTGCAGCCAGTACTGCGAAATGGTGAGCCAGCCGTCGCAGATGCCGCGGATGGTGCGGATCGCCGTACAGCGCGCGCTGTCCGACAACGGGGTCTCGGTGCTCGTCATGCCCGGCGACCTGTCCCACGCGCCCGCCACCAATCCCACCGGGTCGAGCAGCTTCGTCACCGCCCGAGGCCGCGTCGTACCGCCGGCCGAGCAGGTGCGCGACCTCGCGGCGAGGCTCAACGCCGCCGAGAAGGTGATGTTCTTCTGCGGTGCCGGCGTACGGGACGCGCACGCCGAGGTGATGGAGCTCGCGGGCCGGGTGCACGCGCCCATCGGGCACACGCTGCGCGGCAAGGAGTGGATCCAGTACGACAACCCGTACGACGTCGGCATGAGCGGACTGCTCGGCTACGGCGCCTGCTACGACGCCATGCACGAGGCCGACCTCGTGGTCCTGCTCGGCACCGACTTCCCGTACGACGACTTCCTGCCGCAGGCCCGCACCGTACAGATCGACCACGACGCGGGGCGGATCGGACGGCGGACCGCGCTGGAGCTGGGCGTGCACGGTGACGTGGGGGAGACGCTGCGCGCGGTGCTGCCGCTGGTCGAGGCGAAGCGCAACCGTTCGTACCTGGACCGGACGCTGCGCCACCATGCCAAGTCCCTGGAGAACGTGGTCTCCGCCTACACCCGCAACGTCGAGCACCACGTGCCGATCCACCCCGAGTACCCGGCCGCCGTTCTCGACGAACTCGCCGACGACGACGCGGTCTTCACCGTCGACACCGGAATGTGCAACGTGTGGGCGGCCCGCTACATCACGCCCAACGGCCGCCGCCGCGTGATCGGTTCCTTCCTGCACGGCACCATGGCCAACGCCCTCCCGCACGCGATCGGTGCCCAGTTCGCCCACCCCGGCCGTCAGGTGATCTCGATGTCGGGCGACGGCGGACTCGGCATGCTCATGGGTGAGCTGCTCACCGTCAAACTGCACAACCTGCCGGTGAAGACCATCGTCTTCAACAACTCCTCCCTCGGCATGGTCAAGCTGGAGATGATGGTCGACGGCCTGCCCGACTACCAGACCGACCACGAGCAGGTGGACTACGCCGCCATCGCCGCGGGGGTCGGAATCCACTCGATCCGCATCGAGAAGCCCGGGCAGATCCGCGAGGGCCTGCGGGAGGCGCTGGCGTACGACGGGCCGTGCCTGGTGGACCTGGTCACCGACCCCAACGCACTGTCGATCCCGCCGCACATCTCCGGCGAACAGGTGAAGGGGTTCGCCTTCTCGGCGGGGAGGACGGTGCTCAACGGTGGTGTGGGGAAGATGCTCGACCTTGCCAGGGCCAATCTGCGCAACGTTCCGCGGCCCTGAACCCGGCCCATGCGTGCCGTCCTGGCGTGAGAGCCCGTCCAGGCGGACGCCCGCGACCTGAACAAGGGATGATGCGTCAACTTCAGCCACCGGGAGGCTCGGCGAGAGCCAGGGCACAGCGTTTCCGGAGTGCCGCCAACCTGGGGGACCTCCAGGTTGGCGAACGGCGCCGCTACTGCACCTGATCGCCCACATGCGCCTTGATTCTCGGACGTCAGCCAGAGCTGGCCGAGAACCCGCCGCGACACCGGGTTGAGGGCGGGCGCGAGCATGCTCTCGTGGAATCGGTGGTGCGCATCCAGCCACCGCTCGACATCCTCGCCGCCCAGTGCGCGCAGCTCGTCGTGCAGGCGGGCGGCCAGCCGGACGTCGTCCGGAGTACGGTCCGCCGCGGCCTGGACCATCAAGGGCGGCTCGATGAGTCGGCGCATCGCGTACGTGTTCTCCAGCTCGGACAAGGTCAGCTGGGTCACCATGGTGCCCTTGCGCGGCACGGTGACGATCAGGGACAGCTGCCCGAAGGAATCTCCCTGGTGAGGATCAGCCGACGGATCTCGCCCCGGTCGGATACTCCGGAAGCACCTAGCTCCAGGTCGCCGCAGAGGTAGACCCGCCCCTCGTCGGCGCGCGGAGAGGCGGACTTCGGGATCTTCACCATGCGAGACGTGATCGAGCGGCGGCTGATCGGTGTCGCGCAACCCGATCTGGGTCGCTGCGGCGCCCTCGCTGCTCGCGCTGGAGTACAGGTTCATCGACAACCCATGTCGACGGGTGGGTGGGCCCGGGCCTCGGCCTGCGACTGGACATGGAAAAGATCGAGCGTGTAGTAGAACCACGTGGCCCAGCGGCCCTTCTCGGGGGGACTGCGGCGCCATCGAACCTGCCCTCCACGTCGATCGTGACGTAGTGGCCGGTCACCGGGGAGAGTCGGGGAGTGCTCATCGGGAGTCCTTATCGACGGTCAACTCCTCGATCCGGGCCCCGGTGCATGCGGTGCTCGGCGAGTCGTTCGTGGCCAGCCGTGCCCCGCGGGAGTGGCGCGACGTCTGGCTGGGCGTCGACCACCGCGATGGCCACACCGTGCGGGTCGGCGCCGAGGTTTCCACCGTCGACGAGTGCCTGGAAGCTGTGCTGACCGGCCGGGGTATCGCCTTCACACAGGCGTCATGCTGGAGCGCTTCGGGCTACCCGGTCAAGCGCCGGGACAGACCTCCCGCCGGAATCGGTCAGGAACGTCAGAACCGTTGACGCGCACTCGCCTCACCTCTACCTTCTGATCGATTTGCCGAACCTAGTTCGAAATATCGGTCAGCAGTAGTCGTGTCCCTTGGAGAGCAGATGAGCGCAAGCCCCAGCCCCAGCCCCAGCACCGGCTCCCACCCCTCGCGCCGACTGTTCCTCGGTATGGCCGCGACCGTACCCCTGGCCGTGACCGGAACGCTGTCCGTCGGCGCACTGCCCGCCTACGCCGCGGACTCGGCCTATGTCATGGGCTACTTCACCGAGTCCACGACCATGTTGGAGGCCAACTACGGCCTGCACCTGGCGGTCAGCACCGACGGCCTGCGCTGGATGCCGCTGAACCAGAACAATCCCGTGGTCACCCCCACCGCGGGCGCGGGCGGTCTGCGCGACCCGTTCATCATGCGCAAGCAGGACGGCACCTTCGTCGTACTCGCCACCGATCTCAAGGGCACGGACTGGAACTACAACAGCCAGTACATCCACGTCTGGGACTCCGCGGACCTGCGCACCTTCACGGGCTACCGCCGGCTGAAGCTGCACGACATGGTCACCCACAGCTGGGCACCCGAGGCGTTCTGGGACGCCGGCCGCGGCCAGTACGGAATCATCTACTCGTCCGTCAACTCCAGCGGCCACAACGTGATCATGGTGAACTACACCACCGACTTCCGGACGGTGACGTCCCCACAGGTCTTCTTCGACCCCGGCTACGACATCATCGACGGCGACCTCGCCGTGGGCGTGAACGGCGTCAACTACCTGTACTACAAGAAGGACCAGACCCTCGTCGGCGCGCGGTCCACCACCCTCGCCCCGGGCAGCTTCACGCCCTTCAGTACGCCGGCCTCCCACGGCGGCACCGAGGCACCGACCCTGGTGAAGTCGCTGACCTCCAGCACCTGGTACTTGTGGGGCGACACCTACACGCCCAACGGGGTCTTCTACGCCTGGCAGAGCAACGACCTCGCCGCCGGCACCTGGACCGCACTGGACCAGCGCGCCTACACCCAGCCGCTCAACTCCAAGCACTGCACCATCGAGGCGATCAGCACCACCGAGTACAACAACCTCGTGTCGAAGTGGGGCAGTCCTGCCTGGAACCGGCTGAAGTCCTACAACTTCCCGGCCCGCTACGTCCGCCACGCCAACTCCGTCGGCCGGATCGACGCCTACCCCTTCGACCCGTACCCCGACTCGCAGTGGAAGCTCGTACCCGGCCTGGCCGACAGCGCCGGCGTGTCCTTCCAGTCGGTCAATTACCCCACCCGCTACCTGCGGCACTACAGCTACAACCTGCGGCTGGACGAGAACGACGGCACCTCGACGTTCGCCGCGGACGCCACGTTCTACAAGACGGCGGGCCTGGCCGACGCCTCTTGGTCCTCCTTCCGCTCGTACAACTTCCCGACCCGCTACATCCGGCACGCCGACTACGTCCTGCGCATCGACCCGATCTCCACCACCACCGAGAAGGCCGACGCCACCTTCTCCATCGGCTACTGAGGCCCGAGCTCCGTCAGGCCTCGGGCGGTGGCGAAGGGCGTGTAGTCGGCGGGTGGGTGATCGATGGGGAGGGCGGGGCGCCACGCGGTGAGGCACTGGGCGCTGGGGGTGAACAGCCCATCGGGGAGCTGGTCGAGCGGGTACCACCGCCAGTCCCCGACGCTCGCGTCCTCCTGGTCGGCGGGTTCGGTGCGGGACGACGAGGCAGGTCATCATCGATGCCGACACCCGCCTGGTCGTGGCCACCGCTCGCCCGGCCCCGGGCAACAAAGCCGACGCCCACGTGTGGCGCAACTCCGGCCTACCGGACGAGCGCCAGGGCGTCACCGTGCTCGGCGACGGCGCCTACATCAACACCGGCCTCGTCGTCCCGCACCGTAAACGACCCGGCCGCGCCCTGCTGGCAGGCGAAGAGGCTGAAGAACTACAGGATCCTCCGCGACTGTCGGGCAGCACGGCGACGGCCTCCATCACGCGGTCCAAGCCGTCGCCCACATGCACAACCTCGCCCCGGCCTCGTGATCAGAACAGCCGTAGTCAGGCTTTGACCTGCGAAATCACGGCCTTCTGCAACACGCTTGAGGCGGCCTACGCGGTTGTGGCGATGCCGCCGTCGACGGGGATCACGGCGCCCGTGAGGTATGCGCCTGCCCGGCTGGCGAGGAACACGGCGACACCCGCCATGTCGTCGTCGCGGCCGATCCGGCGTAGTGGGGCCGACGCCGCGATCGCCTCGCCGAACTCATCGAGGGTTGCAGCCATCATCGTCGACGGGAACGGTCCCGGCGCCACGGCGTTCACGGTGACGTGCTGCGGTCCAAGTTCCTTGGCGAGCACTCTGGTGAGTTGATGCAGCGCGGCCTTGCTGCTGGAGTACGAGTAGTTGGGCCGCTGGGGGATGTGGATGGCGGCGATGCTGCCGATGTTGATGATCCGCGCGGGATCGTCGGCGGTGCCCGCCCTGCGAAGTGCGGGCAGCAGAGCCTGGACCAGCCAGAACGGCGACTTCAGGTTGAGGTCGACGACCGTGTCCCAGGCTGCGTCCGGGAACGTCGCCAGCGGCTCGTCCCACATGGCGCCCGCGTTGTTGACGAGGATGTCGAGACGCTCCGAGTCGGCGGTGACGAGGTCGGACAGTCGCCGACACTCGTCGTGGCGGGACAGGTCGGCGGGGATGGCCCGCACCTCACCGAATGTGGACAGCTGTTCCTGCGCCTGAGCGCACGCTTCTGCGTCGCGTGAGCTGATGACCACGCGGACGCCCGCCTGGAGAAGGCCACGCGCGATCATCATCCCGATGCCTCTCGTGCCACCGGTGACGAGCGCGCGCTTTCCACACAGATCGAAAAGTTCTGCATGCGTTGTGAATTGGTTGTCTACCACTTGCCGCCTTTCTCGTTGGCCGCTGTCGGTGTTTTAATCGCGACTTTGCCGGGGCCCTGGTGGCTGACCGTAGAAGAAACTCATGCCTATGCAGCCGAGCCCTTCCGGGACACCGGCGAGACCCTGGTGATACCGGCATGCCCTCAACGCTATGGCCTTGGCGTGCACTCCAAGCAAGCGGAACAGGTAAGAAATCGGCAGGGTGCTCCCGCGGGGCGGCGCGGGCATGGCCTCAACTGCCTGGGTACCGCTGTGCGGCATGAGCCCCTGCCCCACGAGCAAGAGGAATTCCCGTGTCCGTCAGTAGCACCCGGCCGTAGATGCCATTGACCATGCCGAACAACGCGGTCATCGAGAACGCCGAAACCGCCAATCCACACCCCGGTCCACATTGGCCGGAGCGGCCTCCACCGAGTACCCACGTCCGCGCAACTCCTTGACCGCCCGGTACCCGAGCTCCCAGACACCGCGGCTGACGAGGGTCAGGCAGTACGAGCCGACCAGGGCACCGGCCAGCGCCGTTCCCAGTACGGGCCATGCCTCCCGCCTGCGACGGTGCAGCCGCGTGGTGTCCATCTCGCTGCGCGAACTGTTGGCTCGTGTGCCTGTCTGTGACGTCAACGTGCACACTGACGGTTTCCCGTTCGACCGAAGGACTGAGCCGTGCCCGACCGACCTGAGATTGTCTGCATCTGCGGCTCTACCCGGTTCGTGGACGAGATGCGTGCGGCGAACCGTGATCTGACCTTCGCAGGTGTCATCGTCGTCGCGCCAGGCGAAGCAGACGAGTTGATCACGAACGAGCAGAAGACCGCGCTGGACGCCCTCCACCTGCGCAAGATCGACCTGGCTGACCGGGTTCTGGTCGTCAACCCCGGCGGGTATATCGGCGAGTCCACGAGCAGGGAGATCGCATATGCCCACGCCACCGGCAAGCCGATCTCGTTCACCGAACCCGTCTGACCAGTAGACGCTTCGCCGTCCTCGGCGCCAACATCTGCTTCACCATGATCATGGCCGCAGGCTCCATCGCCGGCGCGGTGCTGGGCGGCCTGCTTCTGGGTCGGTGCGGTGATCGACAATGCTCCCGCCAACCTCCTCATCGGATCGACCCCGGAGGAACAGCGTCCCGGCTACATGGGCGTCGTGCGTGACGGCTTCTGCGCGCGCGGGGTCGACGAGTTCCTGACCCCCCGTCCCGGACGGCACGGCGGGCGAGTTGCTGGTCCGCAGCCACCAACGGTTCGCTTTCTCCACCGGCTACCTGGGGGATCCCGAGGACCTGCCGCCCGCGTCCTGGCGCCGTACGGGCGACCGGGTGGTCCGTGAACCCGACGGCTGGTTTCGCTTCGTCGACCGCGTCAAGGACGTCATTCGGCGGCGCGGTGAGAACGTCTCCTCGCAGGAGGTGGAGACCGCCCTCCGCGCACACCCCGCGGTCGCGGACGCCGCGGCCGTCCCGGTCCCCTCGGAGCTGGCCGAGGACTGGTCATGGTCGCGGTGCTGCCCAGCCCCGGCCGTGCCTTGGATCCCCGGGACCTGGTACGCCACTACGAGCGCGAGCGTGGCCTGAGGCCGCCGACGACCCGCCGTGGAGACAGGAGCTCGACAGGCGCCAGGGCATACGACAACGAGGTTCAGCCGGTGTGCCGGACCGGCTCTGCTCCCGTCCCGATCAGGAAGTCGGTGAGCGCTTCGGCGAGTTGTTCGGGCTGGTCCTCGGGGACGAGGGTGGACGAGTCGGCGATCTCGATCAGCCGGCCCTGCGGGTACAGCTCCGCCAGCCGGGGGCCGTGCTCACGCGGCATCAACCGGTCTTCGGCCGCCCAGACGACCAGGACAGGGCGGTCGAAGTCACCCAGTCGCTCGCTCCAGGCCAGCAAGGTCTCACGCCTGGGCGCCGAGGTGGCGAACTTGGCGAAGTCCCTGCGAATGGCCCTGCTCCGGGTCGCGGGAGCGAACCAGTCGTCCATGATCTCGTCCGGAATCCCGCGCAGGCTCATCCCGCCGTATCCGTTGCGGTTGTTCCGGAACGACGGGATGCGCATCAGCCGAGTCAGAAGCCAGACGCCGCCGGGAACCCTGCACACGGCGGCCAGCGCCTTGGCCGGTCCCGGGGGAAAGTTGTCGAACGCCTCGCAGGCCACCAGCACCAGCCGCGCGACCCTCCGGCCCTGCTCCTCCGACACCAGGAACTGGCCACCGCCCCAGTCGTTGAGGACGAGAGTCACGTCGTCCAGGCCCAGCCGTTCGATGAACTCACCCAGTAGGCGTGCGACACCACGGTGGGACAGGTCGGCGTCCGCCTTCATCGGCCGGCGATGACCGCCGAGGGGCAGCGTGGGCAGGACGCAGCGGTACCCGTCCAGCAGCGGTACCACCTTGCGCCACTGCGTCTCATTCATCGGCAGGCCATGGCCGAACACGAGCACCGGCCCTCCACCGCCGGTGTCCTGATAGTCGATCGGCCCGGACGACAGCTCGATCCCTGGCATCGCACCCCCATGTGACAGCCACTTGATGGATCGTTCCACCGCACTGTAGTGAAGGCCGACGGGCAATGTTCCGCCACAACGGCTACTCGGGCACCGGCCTGAAGCGGATCGCGGCGGAAGCGCAGGCGCCTTTCGGCTCGATCTGCCACTTCTTCCCCGGCGGCAAGCAGCAGCGGGCCGAGGAGACGATCCGCACGTCCGGAGCCGCGTACGGCCGGATGGTGCCGGCACTGCTGGACAGCGTTCCGGACCCGGCCGAGTCCGTCGCGCACGCCTTCGAGGCGGCCACGGACGACCTTGCCGCGACCGACTTCGCCGAGTGGGTCAGCGCCGGTGAACAGTGGTTCGGCCGCTGGGTGTCCGACCAGAACACGGCCCGGTCACTCGCCTACCCGGTGATCATGATCGTGGAGGGGGCGTTCGTACTCTCCCCGCCCGCCGCGATCCGGAGCCGCTGCGGGTGGCCGGCCGCTCGATGGCCGAGTTGAGGACTACTCCCGCAGGCTTAGCGTCGATACGCTGCCGCGATCCGCTCCCGGAACGGGCGGCGGCGTACCGCCTCCGCCACCTCCGTCAGCAGTTCCGCCAGCGGCATCGAGAGCTCCGCGTCCAGCTCCGCCATCGCCGCCACTGTCGCGTCCCACTCCGCCTCGATTTGCGGCAGCAGGGCATGGGCCTTCGGTGTGAGCTCGACCAGCCGGCGCCGCGCGTCTCGCGGATCGGGAGCGTGGGTGACCAGCCCCGCGCGGGCCATCTGGGCCGCCGTCTGGCTTGCGGCCGAGTGCGTGACACCCACCGCTGCGGCCAAGTCGCGGACCGGGAGGGGGCCTTCGGTCATAAGAGCCCGTACGACGGGGGAGAAGCGGGGACGGTACTCGGCGAGACCCTGCTCCTGGTAGATCTTGGCCACGTCGCCGTCGAGCAGCTCGAGGACGTGACGGAGCAGGGTGCCTACGGCGACCGGGTCTGGGTGATTCCTCACGGTGCTAATGTAACAGTGCTGTCAGATTGTCAGAGGATCGGATCCCGGGAGGCACCTCTCACATGGCCGAGCTCTATCCCTCCATCGAGCCGTACGAGCACGGCATGCTCGACGTCGGCGACGGCAACCGCGTGTACTGGGAGACCTGTGGGAATCCCGCGGGCAAGCCGGCCCTCGTCCTGCACGGCGGGCCGGGGTCCGGCGCGGGGCCGTTCTGGCGCCGGCTGTTCGACCCCGCGGCGTACCGCGTCGTGCTCTTCGACCAGCGCGGCTGCGGCCGGAGCACGCCCGACGCAGCCGATCAGCGGACCTCGCTCGACGCCAACACCACGCCGCATCTGATCGCCGACATCGAGCTGCTGCGGCGACACCTCAGCATCGAGAAATGGCTGGTCCTCGGCGGCTCCTGGGGCGTGACGCTCGCGCTGGCATACGCCGAGCAGCACCCCGGACACGTATCCGAGCTGGTGCTCTTCAGTGTCACCAACACCACCCGCCGCGAGGTGGAGTGGATCACCCGGGACATGGGGCGGATCTTCCCCGAGGAATGGGCCCGGTTCCGCGACGCCGTACCGGAGGGGGAGCGCGACGGCAGCCTGGTGGACGCGTACGCCCGGATGCTCGCCGACCCCGATCCGGCCGTACGGGAGCGGGCGGCGCGGGAGTGGTGCCGGTGGGAGGACGTGCACGTGTCCACCCACCAGGGGTACAAGCCCGATCCCCGGTACGAGGACCCGCGCTTCCGGCTGCGCTTCGCCCGCCTCGTCACGCACTACTGGCGGCACGCCGGCTTCCTGGAGGACGAGGCGCTGCTGCGCGACGCCGGGAAGCTCACCGGCGTCCCCGGCGTGATGGTCCACGGGCGAATGGACATCAGCGGGCCCCCGGACATCGCGTGGCGGCTGGCTCAGGTGTGGCCGGACGCGGAACTCGTGCTGATCGGCGACGAAGGGCACGGGCTGTCGGGGGACGCCACGAAGAAAGCCGTATTGGCGGCCACGGACCGGTTCCGGCCGATCCAGGAGGAGCTGGCCGACCGTGGCCCGAGCCATCGACTCGGGCCGAGGCCGGGCAATCGTCAGGATTCACGGACCAGTTGAAGGGTCGTTCTGGCTGCGTGAACCTCGCAACTCGATCGGGTTTGCGGCACGAAGTCACCGTCCACCGTCCGAACCCATCGTGCTCAACGCATCAAGGCTCCTGGCATGTCGGTCAGGCGCGCCGTGCGGCCCACACCGTGCGCTCGGTGCGTACCGTCAGGTCGCCGCGGCGCAGGATGCTGTGGGGGCTGTCGGTGTCGAGCAGGTGATCGAGGGCGGTGAGGTCCTCGGCTGTCAGCGTCCGGGCGACGCCGCTGCGCATGCGGCGCAGGCTGGCGAGTGCGTAGCGGCCGACCGTGCCGGTGTGGGGTGGGCCGATGTTCACGGTGATGGTGCGCTCGGCCTCGACGGTGAAGCCGGTGGCGGTGAGCATGGATCCCCAGTCGGCGCCGCGGTGCGGCACGTGTTCGGCGTGGTGCCCATCGAGTGCGGCGTGGCAGCGCTCCTCGAGACCGGGACGGTCTTCGGGGGCGTCTTCGGGCAGGAACCTGGGAAAGCCGGCCAGTTCGACGACGGCGAACAGTCCGCCCGGCGCGAGCGTGTCGCGGACTCGGCGCAGGACGCGATCGGGATCGGCCATGTGGTGCATGGAGGCTGATGCCCAGACCAGTTCGGGTGTGCCGAGGTCGGGCCAGGTCGCGTCGAGGTCGGCCTGGACGGTGTGCACCCGGTCGGCCAGGCCTTCTGTCCTGGCCTTCTCGAGCAGGCGGTGCAGGTGGCTGGTCGAGGTGTCGACGGCGGTCACCTTGGCATGGGGGAAGCGCTGGAGCAGTGCGAAGGTGCCGGCCCCGGTCCCGCAGCCCAGATCCACGATGTGCCGGGGGCCGGCTCCGAGCGGCAGCCATGCGGTGATGGAGTCGATGTACTCGGCGAGCACTTCGGCGTCCAGATCGAGGATCTCCGCCTGGCCGTCCGCGTCGTGATCCGCCGAGTGCTGGTGGGCCGCGTGCGTTTCGTGGTCGTGCGATGCGCGCGGGGAGGTGTCAGTCATGGCGATGACGCTAAGAGCATCGTGGGCGTGTGGCGCGGCCGCTTCCCGAAAGAGCAAGACGATGGCCGCTTGGCCTGCCTGTGGCGCAAGAAGCACCTGGATTGCGGCCGCGGCTTGAAGGTGCGGCTGAAGGGAGGTGTCTTCATGGAGACGGGCGGCTCGCGTCATCGGTGCCCTCGCCCCGCTGGTGGCCGCGGCGGGCGTCACGGTCGAAGATGCCCAGGACCTCGCACGGCCCGCCCTCGGTGCCGATGGCGTGCGGGAGCATCGTCGGGAACTCGGCGGCCTGGTTGGTCTCCACGCGAAAGCGCCGGTTGCCCAGCAGCAGGACGGCGGTACCGGAGAGGACGACGAGCCATTCCCGGCCGGGGTGGGCGCGCATCCGCGAGGGGCTGTCGGGCGGCGGGTCCGTCCTGCGCTGACGCACGACGGTCACGCCCGGGTCCGCACGGATGGGCCACAGCATCCGCTGGTGGGCCGCGTCGATCGTCGGGCTGGAGATGACGTCGTCGGTGGCGGTCTCGACCAGCTGGTCGAGCGAGGTGTCCAGGGCGCGGGCGAGGGTGACGAGTTGATCCAGCGCGAGGCGGCGCCGGCCGTTCTCGATGCGGCTGAGTGTGGACGGGCTGAGCCGGGCGCGGGTGGCCAGCTCGTCGAGGGACCAGCCCTGTGCCACGCGCAGTGCGCGGATCCGTTTGCGTACGAGGCTGTCCAGCTCACCGTTGTCTTGCGTCATGGGCAAAATCGTATGCTCCATACGCAAAGCGAGTTCTGTCGTCTGTGTGCGAAAGGGCCGGCGTCTCGCGCAGCCGCAGCCGCAGCCGCAGCCTCAGCTGCAACTGGGCCAGCAGCATCTGATCGGCGTCATGGAAGTCCAGACCTGACACCTCCCTGATCCGGCGCAGCCGGTATCGCACGGTGTTGACGTGCACCCGCAGCGGTGCGGCGGCGTCCTCGGCCAGGCATCCCGCAGCCAGGTAGGCGGCGAGGGTCTCGGTGAGGACACCGTCGGGGCCGTCGTGCTCGGCGAGGCGGCGCAGTGGGCCGGTGGCCGGCGGCAGGCCGAGGGACTGGGCGACGTCGCCGAGGCGATCGAGCAGCACCTGGAGCGCCGTCTCGTCGAGGGTGGCCACGGCGGGCGCCGAGTCCCCGCCACCGCGCAAGGCGCGCAGTACGGCGTCGGCCTGGGCCCGGACGGCGGGCACGCGGCCTGGCTCGGCGGCGGGCCCGGCGACCGCGGCCAGATAATCCCCGCCGGGCCCTCCCGGCGACCGGACGACGAAGTCCGCGGCCAACGAGCGGGCCGCGGCCGGCACCTCGTCCCTGGACAGCCGCGGCCAGGCCGTCAGCACGTACACCGCACGGTCACCGCGCACGGTCACCGCCGAGGGGCGCACTGCGCTCAGATAGAGCGTCAGGGCGTCCTCGAGCCGGCGAAGACCGGCGGCTGCGACGGCGGCCTCCGCGGGGGCGGTGTCCGAGCCGGCGTCCGACGCGGCGCCCCGCGGGCGCAAGCCCACGGCGATCAGGCACAGCGCCCCGGTGTGCAGTTGCAACTCACGGGCCGCGTCCTCCCCGGCGGGGCCCCCGCCGAGCAATGCCGCGGCCAGTTCGCGGCGCCGCTGCCGGGCCCAGGCGGAGCGGTCGGAGCGGGTGTTGGCCAGGTGCAGGGCGACGACCGGGGCGAACAGCTCGAGCCACCGGGTGTGTTCCTCCGGCAGCGGGGCGGTGACGACCGCCCAGACGTAGCCGAGGACTTCGGAGTTGGCACGTACGGCGATCGCCACCCGGGGCAGAAGGCCGGGTTCGTACGATTCGATGTACACCGGCGCGGTGGAGGAGTGCAGCCGGTCGAAGGCGCCCTGCTCCGCGAGCTTGTGCAGCCGGCTCGGATGCACCGCGCGGCCGAGGATCGTCTCCACCCTCGATTCGTCCGTGTCGTCCTGTCCTGCCGACCAGGCCAGCACCGCCGAGACCGCGTCCTCGATGGTGACCGGGGCCTGGATCATCGCGCTGATCGTATTGGCCAGTGCGAACAGGTCGCTGGTGGCGCCTTCGGGCTCCCACTGCGCCCGGGAGTGGTCCAGCAGGCGCTGCCGCAGGGTCGTCGCGACGTGCATCCAGGAGGCGTCCGGGTTGACCTCGACGACCGGCACCGGGCAGTCGGCGGCCTCGGCCGGGACCGGTCCCTTCACCGCGAGCCCACGCGCACCGGCGCGTTGCGCGGCGCTGCCGAGGGCGAGCAGCTCCGCTCCCCGGGCCACACCCACGCACAGCACCAAGCACCCCGCCTCCATTCCGTCCGCGTCAGACGGGTCGTGAATGGCCACCCCGGCGAGGGGCTGGTCCGCGCCGCCCGGATCGACGGCGAGCCGCAGCAGGGGTTCGCCGATGTCCTGGACGAGGCGGTGCAGGGTGGGGGCTTGCTCCATGGTGGCACCCTAGCCGGATTGTCGTAGACACCCACTCGACGGCCCCAGGTTTGATGCTCAGCACAAAAACTGGGGCGGCATGGTCCGGCAGGCTACGGCTCATGGTCGTGAACACGCAGGTACGGGAGCTGACCGGCGTCGAGGAACTGCTGGCGGCGACCGACCTGATCACCGAGGTGTGGCAGGCGGAGATACCGCCGGTGCCGTTTCCCTTCATGCGGGCACTGAGCCAGGCCGGGGCACAGGTGCTCGGCGGCCTTGTCGACGGGCGGCTCGCCGGTGTGGCGGTGGGCTTCCCCGGCTCCGACCCGGACGGGACGCTGCTGCACTCGCATGTGGTCGGCGTCGGCAAGGAGTGGCGGAGCACGGGAGTGGGCCGGGCGATCAAGCTCGGCCAGCGCGACTGGTGCCTGGAGCGCGGCATCAAGCGGATGGCCTGGACCTTCGATCCGCTGCGGACCGCCAACGCCTGCTTCAACCTGGCCGGACTCGGCGCCACGGGCGTCTCCTACCACGCGGACTTCTACGGGCGGATGAACGACGCCTTCAACCGCGACATACCCACGGACCGGGTCCTGGTGCACTGGGATCTGACGGCCGCCGAGCCCGGCCGCTCGCCCGCTCCGGCCCGTTCCGACAGCCCCCTGCTGGATGTCGGCGAGGCGGGAGAACCGGTACGCCGCGCCGCGGGCCCCCGGCCCGGCGAGGAGGTGCGGCTGCGTGTCCCGGCGCTGCTGCCTGATGGCGTCTCCCTGGTCCTGGACTGGCGCCTCGCCCTGCGCGAGGCGATGGGGCCGCTGCTGCGGTCCGGATATCGATGGACGGGAGCCGACCGGAACGGCACCTACGTCCTCACACTCCCCTCGACCTGAAGATCTCGAGGAACCCGAGGAACCCGAGGAACCCGAGGAACCCGAGGAACCCGATGAAGCCGAGGAACCCGATGAAGCCGAGGAACCAATGAATACGAACATCGAAGCTGTCGAACTGCGGCGGGTCGCCATCCCGCTGGCGTCCCCGTTCCGTACCTCGTTCAGCACCCAGACCGAGCGCGATGTGCTGCTGGTACGGGTGATCACCGACCAGGCCGAGGGCTGGGGCGAGTGCGTCGCGATCGCCGACCCGCTGTACTCGAGCGAGTTCACCGACGGTGCGCACCGGATAGTCGCGGACCATCTGCTGCCCCGCCTGTTCGCCGCCGACCGGCTCGACGCCGATCTGGTGGCCCCGCTGCTGGAGCCGGTACGCGGGCACCGGATGGCCAAAGCGGCGGTGGAGACGGCCGTGCTCGACGCCCAGCTGAAGGCCGTCGGAGTTCCGCTGAGTCGCCACCTGGGGGCGACCGCGACGCACGTCGACTCCGGCGTGTCGGTGAGCATCTACGACGCCGTACCCGAACTGCTCGACGCGGTGGCGGGTTACCTGGACGCCGGATACCGGCGGATCAAGCTCAAGATTGAGCCGGGCTGGGACATCGAGCCGGTTGCCGCGGTGCGGGAGCGATTCGGCGACGACGTGCTCCTCCAAGTGGACGCCAATTCCGCCTACACCCGCTCCGACGCCCGCCACCTCGGGCGCCTCGACGCGTTCGGGCTCCTCCTGATCGAGCAGCCACTCGACGAAGAGGACATCGCCGGCCATGCCGAGCTCGCCCGCGTCGTGCGCACCCCGATCTGCCTCGACGAGTCGGTCGTCTCCGCCCAGGCCGCGTACGAGGCGATCCGCACCGGCGCCTGCGGAATCGTCAACATCAAGCCCGGCCGGGTCGGCGGCTACCTCGAAGCGCGGCGCGTGCACGACGTCTGCGCGGCGGCCGGGATCCCCGTCTGGGCCGGCGGCATGCTGGAGACCGGCATCGGCCGGGCGGCCAACCTCGCCCTGGGCGGCCTGCCCAACTTCACCCTGCCCTCCGACATCTCGGCCTCCGACCGCTACTTCAAGCAGGACCTGACCGAACCGATCACGATGACCGAGGACGGCCGCATCGAAATCCCGACCGGGCCCGGCATCGGCGTCGCCCCGATCCCCGAGGTGCTGGCGGAACTCACCGTCTCCACCGAGGTGTTCAAGCCGTGACCCTCCTCGACGAACTGACCGCGCGCACCGAGGAGATGGCCCGGGCAACCCTCGACCTGTGCCTGGTGGAGTCACCGTCCGACGATGTCGGCCGACTGGCCGAGGTCGCGGAGCACACCGCCGAGCTGGGCACCCGCCTGCTCGGCCGCCCGCCCGAGTGGATCACCGAGCGGGACCGGCCGGCGCTGTACTGGGAGCCGGCGCCGGGTGGCGTGCTGCTGCTCGGCCACCTCGACACGGTGTGGCCGGTCGGCACCCTGGCCCGCTGGCCGAAGCCGTTGCGCACCCAAACCACCCTCAGCTGCCCCGGCGTCTTCGACATGAAGGCCGGGGTCGTGCAGGGCCTGTACGCGTTGGCGACGCTCGGCTCCCCCGCGGGCTGCGGCATGCTGCTGACCACCGACGAGGAGATCGGCTCACCCGTCTCCCGACCGCTGATCGAAAAGGCCGCCGCCCGTGCCGGGGCGGTTCTGGTCCTGGAGGCCAGCGCCGACGGCGCGCTCAAGACCGGCCGCAAGGGCGTCAGCCAATATGTCGTACGCGTCTCAGGGCGGGCCGCGCACGCCGGCCTGGAACCCGAGAAGGGCGTGAACGCGCTCCTGGAGCTGGCCGAACAGGCGCGCACCGTCGCCTCGTTCGGCTCCGGCGGGCTCACCGTCACTCCCACCCTCGCCGCCGCCGGCACCACGGCCAACACCGTCCCGGCCGAAGCTCACTTCCACGTCGACGCCCGAGCCACCACCCGCGCCGAGCAGGACGCCCTTGATGCCCGGATGGCCGCACTGTCCCCGGTGCTGCCCGGCGCCCTGGTCACCGTCGACGGCGGCCCCAACCGCCCGCCGATGGAGGCGGGCCAGGCCCGTCCCCTGCTGGACCTCGCGCGCCTCACCGCCAGGGACCTCGGCCTCGGGGACATCCGCGCGGTCCGTGTCGGGGGCGCGTCCGACGGCAACTTCACCGCCGGGATCGGCATCCCCACCCTCGACGGCCTCGGCGCGGTCGGCGCCCACGCGCACGCCGAAGGCGAGTACGCCGTCATCGCCGAAATGCCCCGCCGGGCGGCCCTCGTCGCCGGCCTCGTCGCCCGCCTGCTGCCACCTGTGTGACGTCGCCGCAGCCCGGTCTTCCATCCCTCGGCCCGGGAACCGGCGATGTCGGGGTTCTCGGGCCGAGGCGTACCACGCACCGCACGCCCACGGCGTGTGGGGCGACGCACCCCGGTGCGCAACGGTCCGACGTACCCACCCGCGGCGACGCAATCCAGGCCGGCGCCCTTGTGCGCCGACGCCGGCTCCGTTGCACCCGCCGCACCGATCACGGACCTGAGCGGCCTGCGGATCACCTGGACCCCCGCCGACAGGCCCTACGGCACCCCCTGCCAGCACGAGCATGCCCCGTTGACCGAACTAACCTCGACGGCCCCCGGTTCACCTTTGGGACGGACCGTGACTGGCAGTGTCGTCCTGCGCTCCCGAAGCTCGCCCGCTTGGGCTCCCGAATCTGCTGTGATCGCGAGCCAACGACGGTTCGTGGAGGTCGAGATGCCGGAACACACGGCAGTGGTACGGGACATAGCGGCACTGGCGGTACTGAGGACGGGCCGGGTCGAAGAGTCCGGCGATCCGTTGCTTCCGTACCGGCTGATCGGAGGCGATGGCGTCGAGGTCGACGCCGTCACCGAGTTCCTCCATCACATGCTCGCCGATGACGACAGCCCCGCTTCTCTGCGCTCGTACGCCTATGAACTCCTTTCCTGGTTCCGGTTCTTGGCTGCAATCGACGTTGCATGGGACCGCGCAGGGCGAGCGGAGGCCAGGGACTTCGCCCTATGGCTGAAGACCGTGAAGAAGCCATCGAGGCAACGTCGGCCGGATGCGCCGAGGCCGGGGTCGGTCAACCCGATCACGGGCAAGCAGACGCCCGGCGAAAACTATGCCGACCGGACCAGACGGCACGCGCGGGCCGTCGTCCGGTCGTTCTACGAGTACCACCGCGAGATGAACGGTCGCCCGCTGATCAACCCTTTCCCCAAGGCCAGAACTGCCGAAGACGAACACGTCAACGCCCACCACAACCCGATGCAGCCTTTCCGTCGGCCGGCCCGGCGGGCGGAGTACCAGCCGCGCGAGCCCCGGCGGATTCCGCGCAGCATCCCCGATCAGGCGTTCAACGAATTGTTCGCCGGGCTCGCGTCGCACCGGGACCGCGCGTTGGTCGCGTTCTACATCTCGACCGGTGCCCGGGCCTCCGAGCTGCTTGGTTCGATCCGAAGCCTGGTCGTCCCGGAAGACCAGCTCATCGGCGTGATCCGCAAGGGCAGCCGGGCACTTCAACACCTGCCTGCCTCGGCAGACGCGTTCGTCTGGCTGAAGCTGTATCAGCACCAGATGCGCGAGCCGGTACCTGGAGGCCCGGACGACCCCCTGTGGTGGACGCTACGGCGTCCGTTTCGCCAACTGGAATACGACGCGGTCCGGATGGTCTTCAACCGAGCCAATGCCGTGCTCGGTTCAAACTGGACCCTCCATGACCTGCGACATTCCGCGGCCAAAAGGATGATCCGCGACCCGCACCTGAGTCTCGCGGACGTACAGTGGGTCCTCGGACATGCCCATATCACCACCACTGAGCTTTATCTCTCGCCCGCGCAGGACGAGGTCGTCGCCCAGATCCTCGCCCATCACGCGCGTCAGCGCGCCGAACGGGAGAAGCCGCCGGCCCCACCCGCTCCCGGCTATCGGCCCGAAGTGCTTGAAGCGTTGCTCGGCCCGTCGGCTCCCGGCGGAGGCAACCAGTGAGCATTACAACGGAAAGTGCGGGCGCGAAGCCCAAGCCGAAACGAGCGCGACCTCCGCATCAGGATCAGCCGGAGGCATGGGTGGCCCGGTCTGCGGCACAGGAGTGGCCACAGACCAGACTCAACCGCGCGGAGCTCACCGCAAGGCTTCTGGAACTGTTCACCGACCCGGCTCACGGCCGCCCGCGGGACACCGTCCGGCGGCGCGGGCTGAACCGCCTCCTGGACTGGCTCGAACGGCAGCCCGGGGATACCTGGCAGGACCGATGGCTGGCCAGCGACGCCGACGACGCCGGAAGGGAGTGGACCAACCTGGTACTGGGACCGCAGGCAGCCGACTACCACCGCGGGGACCTGAGTACCGGAGTGCTGCTGATGGTCTGCGGCCAGGTCATCCGCCCCTCCTACCGCTGGCTGCTGGCCCAGCGGCAAGCGAAGATGCTGGCCGAGGCCCGAAACGCGATCGACCCGGCCAGCTTTGCCCGCCTTGAGGCCCTCCGCCCCGCGGGCCTCATCCGGACCGACGCTCTGAACAGGATCACCTGGATCGCACTCCACAAGGGCGGCCGCGTCGAGGAGATCACCGTCGGCGACTGCCTCGAACTCGTGGCCGCACTGGAACAGCACCACTACCGCGGCAGCGCGGGCAGGCCACTGTTCTACGCTCTTCTGGCCGAGAGCGGCGTGCTCCCTGCCGACGCGCCACCCAGACTCCGAGCCGCAGTGCTGCCCGGCAAGCGAAGCATCAAGCAGATCATCGACGGCTACGGCATCGTCTGCACCCCGGTACGCGACCTGCTGGTCGACTACTTCACCGAACGCTCAGCGGACCTGGACCACAATTCCGTACGCTCCATCGCCGGCACCCTCTGCAAGCGGTTCTGGGTCGACCTGGAGATCCACCACCCCGGCATCGACTCGCTGCGGCTGCCAGCCGAGGTCGTGAAGGCATGGAAGGAACGGCTCCAGCACGTCCAGACCCCCGACGGAGGATCACGGCCGCGCGCGGGCTACCGCCACGAACTCGTCTTCGTCCGCGCCTTCTACCAGGACATCGCCCGCTGGGCGGCAGACGACCCGGCACGCTGGGGGCCATGGGTCGCCCCCTGCCCGATCAAGGCGAACGAATGCTCGCAGAAGAAGGTCCGACTACGCCGCAAAGCCGCAATGGATCAGCGCACCAGGACCCAGCTGCCGGCGCTGCCCGCCCTGGTGCGGGCGGTCGAGCGCAACCACAAAGCCGCCGAGGAGCGCTTGCGCCTGGCCGAGAACGTGCCCGCCGACGCGCAGTTCAGGGCGACCGGATCGGAGTTCTTGCGCCACCGCACGGGCGAGTCCGGCCGGGTCTTCGTCCGTGACCTGGCGTCTGGCAAGCGACGCGACCTGACCCATGAGGAGGACGTCGCGTTCTGGGCCTGGGCCATTGTCGAAGTGCTCCGCCATACCGGCATCCGCATCGAGGAACTGCTTGAACTCACCCACCACAGCTTCGTCGCCTACACCTTGCCGACCACCGGCGAAGTCGTGCCCATGCTCCAGATCGCCCCGTCGAAGACCGACCGTGAACGGCTCCTCCTGGTCTCCCCGGAACTCGGCGAGGTCCTCACCGCCATCATCTTCCGGGTCCGCGCCGGACAAGCAGCGCTGCCTCTCGTGTCCGCCTACGACGTCTTCGAGCAGGTCTGGAGCCCGCCCATGCCGTTCTTGTTCCAGCGCCGCCACGGAACCGAGCACCACGCCCTCACCCGCAGCTTCGTCCGCACCTCCCTGATCCGGGCGCTCAACACGGCCGCGCTCACCGACGTCAGCAACCAGCCGCTGACGTTCACGCCGCACGACTTCCGCAGGCTGTTCATCACCGATGCGATCCGCACCGGGCTGCCACCGCACATCGCCGCCGCGATCTGCGGCCACCAGGTTCTCGACACCACAATGGGCTATGCGGCGATCTACCCCGACGACGTCATCGCCCACCACCGGGCCTTCATCGCGCGTCGCAGAGCCGAGCGCCCCGGCGAGGAATACCGCAGCCTCACCCCGGAAGAATGGCAGGAGTTCCTCGGCCATTTCGAGCTACGCAAAGTCGCCCTCGGGATCTGCACCCGCGACTACGGCACCCCCTGCGTCCATGAACACGCGTGTGTCAGATGCCCACAACTGCGGCCCGATCCCGATCAGATGCCCCGCCTTGAGGAGATCCACGACAACCTCCTTGACCGTCTCCAGGAGGCGAAGGACCAGGGATGGCTCGGCGAGGTCGCCGCCATCGAGACGAGCGTGGCCGCCGTTAAGGACAAGCTCGCCGCGATGCGTGAACTGGCCGCCAAACACACCACCACCCACCTCGGCATGCCGAACTTCGGTCCTCAGACTGGGCGCACAGCTCAGAGAGATGAAGGATGATCTTCCACGGGCAGGAAGGAGATCCCCGGAAAACCGGATCACCGCATCTACCAGTGAGCAAGCTATCGCAGCTCGCGTCTACTACGCTGGCTCCCAGGCCGTGACTGGCGCTGAGGTGGAGCACCACCGGGAAGCGGCCCGACGATCTCGTCAGTGCCGTGCGCCTGGGCAACTCGCAGCAAACATGCCGGAGTAGCTCATGCCCCAGACACAAACCGCCGCTCTCATGGACGGCACCGCCCTCGCCCGCCGCATCGTCGAACGCAGCGCAGCCGTCGCGGCGGCCATTGCGCAGCAGACCGGCAAGGCACCGTGCTTGGCGACCGTGCTGGTGGGAGACGATCCCGCCTCAGTGACCTACGTCCGCATGAAGCGTGCCCGGTGCGAAAAGGCAGGCATCCGATCTCGGCACCTCGCGCTGCCGCCCACAACCACCACAGCAGAGCTGGTCGACGCCATCACGGCCTTGTCACAGGATCCCGACGTGCACGGCATTCTGCTGCAACACCCCGTCGGCCCGCACATCGACGAACGAGCCGCGTTCGAAGCCATCGCCCCGCACAAGGACGTCGACGGGGTCACGATGCACTCCTTCGCCGCAATGAGCTTCGGGCTACCCGGCTTTGTGTCCTGCACTCCAGGCGGCATTTTGCGTCTTCTTGACGAGTACGCCGTCGACCTGGCCGGCAAGCGCGCTGTTGTCGTTGGCCGGAGTGCCATCCTCGGCAAGCCGGTCGGGATGCTGCTGCTCGCTCGCAACGCCACCGTGACGTATTGCCACTCGCGCACCACCGACCTGGCATCGATCGTGGGAGAGGCCGATGTCCTTGTCGCAGCGGTTGGCCGGCCCCGCTTCATCAGCGGCGACGACATCAAGCCCGGGGCCGTCGTGATCGACGCTGGCTACAACCCCGGGAATATCGGTGACACTGATTTCGACGCTGCCAAAACCCGCGCGAGCCTCATCACCCCCGTGCCAGGCGGCGTCGGTCCCATGACCATCGCTGTCCTCCTCGCGCAGACCGTTGATGCCGCCAGCCGGCAACTCGGCCTGACCACACTCAACATCCACTGAGGCTTGCCCCAGGACAACCGAACGCCAAGAGCCACGACACGCGCGGACGGCTCCCAGTCCCCAGAATTTACTCATGACTCACTGTTACGGCCTGGCTCACGGCACAGCGCCAGACAGGGCCCTGACGCACATCAAGATCAGTTCGGTTAAGCGTGCGTCCGCTGCCCGATGTTCCGCCTCGACCTGGCCCAGGGCCCGCGACTGCTGGAGATCGAGGCCAACACCCGCGAACGGCTCGAAGAGGCCCATCGGATGCAGACCGACCGCCTGCGCTGGCATGCCGAACACGGGGAGGGAGGAACCGGTGTTCTCAGCTGACGACCGTAATCAGGACATGCCGCCCAGGGAGTGCCGGTCGCACGTTGAGCCCACCGGCGGTGCGTGACAGGCTCGCACGCCATGATCGATGATTTCGCGAAAGAGTACCTGCACAGCGATCTGCGAGAGATGCGCAAGACGATGCTCTGGAAGCTCGACGGGCTCGGCGAGTACGACATCCGCCGGCCCCTGACCTCGACGGGTACCAACCTTCTCGGCCTGGTCAAGCACCTGTCCATCTGGGAGGCCAGGTACTTCGGCGAGGTCTTCGACCGGCCCTTCCCCGAGCTTCTGCCCCGGTGGGACGACGCCGGGGAGCGCGGCGCCGACCTGTGGGCGACCGAGCACGAGACGCGCGAGGAGATCACCGACCGCTACCGTCGCGTCTGGGAGCACTCAGACGCGACGATCACCGCCCTCGCCATCGACTTCCCTGGCCACGTGCCCTGGTGGCCCCGCCCCAACGTGAAGCTGTTCAACATCCTGGTCCACATGCTCACCGAGACCAGCCGGCACGCAGGACACGCGGACATCCTGCGCGAACAGGTCGACGGCTCGACGGGGACGTCAGCCCAGTACGCGACTCCGCGGCACGACGCGGCCTTCCTGGAAGCCCAGCGCACGAAGATCGAACGAGCCGCCAAAGCCTCCGTCACTGAACTCGGCCAGGAACGTTAGCCCTTCACGACGCCGCGCGTCAGTAGTGCAGAGAAGGGTGCTCGCAACCGCGGGGCAGGAGGCGTTCTTCGAAGGCCGCGTGCACGCCTTCCGCGTGCTGGGCGGCATTCCCCGGGCCCGGATCCGGTATGACAACCTGCGGGCCGCTGTCGAAAGGATCCTCGGGATGTCCCGCGGCCGGGTGCCAGACGGACCGCTGATCGGCGTTCTGCTCGCACCTGGGCATCGAGCCGTTCTACTGCCGGCCCGGCATCGAGGCCGCCCACGAGAAAGGCGGCGGCGAGGGGCGGATGGGCTACTACCGCCGCAACCACTTTGTCCCCGTCCCCGAGGTCGCCTCCCTGGCGGACCTGAACGCGATGGTCGACCAGTGGACCAGGCCGACGAGGGCCGCCGACTGCGCACCGTACCCGCACCGTCGGCGAGTACTTCGCCGCGGAACGGCACCTGCTCAAGCCGCTCTGATCGTCTTCGACGGCCGCAACGAGGTCGCCAGGCACGAACGCCTGGGTGGCGTCCAGGCTCCCGCCTGGTCCTGGACCACTACCTGGAGGCGCTGTTGCGCAAGCCGGGCGCCTTCCCTGGCTCGACCGCGCTGAAGCAGGCCCGATCCGCGGGCCGGTTCACGCCTGCCCACGACAAGTGGTGGGCGGCGGCGAAGGCCGCGCACGGCGAGGCGGCCGGTACCCGCGCGCTGATCGAGGTCCTGCTGCTGGCCCGGCACATGGAGCACGAGCAGGTCGTCGCGCGACTTGCCGCCGCTTACCGCGCCGGGGCGCTGACCGCGGACGCGGTGGCTCGTGAGGCCCGCAAGCTCGCCGAGTCCGACGGCGAGCCGGCACCGCCGGCCCGCACGGGGGCCAAGCCCATGACGGTGCCGCAGATGGACGGGCCGACGGCGTCGGTGACCTTCCTCGCCGACTGGAAACCGTCCCTCTGCCTTCCGATGACCGGCCGCTGCCCTCGGTGGCCCATGACGACCAGCTCCTCACACGGCCTGGCCGCACGGCCGGCGAGAAAGGAGGATCACGAGTCCACGCAAGCGCGGGCTGACCGAAGAAGCCGCCACCGCCTCCATCGACCAGGCATGCCGCATGCTGCGGCTGCCCACCATCCGCCAGCCGTTCAAGGAGCTGCCCGACGGCGCCGGACGCGAGCAGATGTCGTATCGCGCGTTCCTCGCCGAGCTGCTGATGGCCGAGTGCGACGAATGGGCCCGCCGCAGGTCCGAGCGCCGCATCCGGGCCGCCGCTTTCCCCAGGGAGAAGAGCCTGCGGGCCTTCGACTGGAACTCGACCGCAGAGGGGCTGAGCTGCTGTTTCAGGTGCTGACCGAGCGGGAGGAGAAAAACAGCGTCGCCATCGCCTCCAACGAGTTGTTTTCGGGTTGGAGACGAAGACCTTCACCGACCCGCGGCCTTGCGCGGCCATCGTCGACCGGCTGACCTTCAACGGTGCGATCAGCCAGACCGGGACGGAGTCCTACCGCCGCGCCGTACCAAGGCGCAGGCCGAACGCACCGCGGCCCGCTGAGTTCATCCCCGGTGAGGACTGCGGCTCCTGCGGTGCCGATGGCCCGCCGCCCCACCCACTCATGGCCGCCGACACGCCTTTCCCGGACTGGCCCCTGGAACGAGTGCGCCGCGTCGAGGCGGCTGTTGTCGGTCATGGTTCAGGGGCAGGCGTGGTCCGGGAAGGTCTCGATCTTCAGGCCGGCTGCGCGCCGGTGCTGATCTGCTGGGTGAGCTTGAGCAGTTCTTCGACGTGGTAGATCTCGGTGATCTTGCCGTCAACAACGCGGACGATGTCGGTGCCGGTGATGTCGACCGGGTTGCCGCTGGCGGCGAACCCGAAGGCGTCTCCGGTGCGCGTCCCGGTCATCCGCCAGTGGAGGACCACCCAGCCGCCGGGAAGCTCCTGCTGGAACAGGATCCGGTGCTGCGTGTCGGTGAATCCGTCGCGGACCGCGGCGATCAGCACTCGGATGCCGTCGAGGCCCGAGGCGGCGCCGTCAGCGGGGTTGTGGTCGATCACGTCGGGGGCGAACACCTCGTCCGCTCCGGCGACGTTGCCGGTGTCGTAGAGCTCAAGGTTGCGCGCGGCGACCCGCAACGCGGTGGTCGTGGCCGAGCGCACCATCTCGCTCGCGGTGTTGGCCGTACTGATCGTGGTCATGAGGTCCTCCATGGTGTGGTGTTTGGGCTGCTCCGGCTACAGTTCCCTGAGGGAATCAGTTCCCTCAAATGAACTAATGGGGAGAGCATGAGTGAGCTGGATCACCCTTTGCCGGAATGTCCGATCGCCCGGTTCCTGACCGTGCTGGACGGGCCCTGGGCGACGCTGATCGTGAGGGAGCTGCTGACCGGCCCGAAACGCTTCACCGAACTGCGCGCCGGGCTGCCGGGGATCAGCCCCAAGACCCTGTCCTCACGGCTGCGGCGATTCGTACTCCTGGGGCTGGTCACCCGCACGGCCTATCCGGAGATCCCGCCCCGCGTGGAGTACGAACTCACCCCGGCAGGCGCCCGACTCGAGGTCGTGCTGGCCACCATGGGCGCCTGGGCCGAACAAGACCTTCCCCGCACTGGCGCGTTCCCCGTCGAAGATCGGTGACCAGGACCCGCCGACTGCCCAGCGCTGAGCGCAAGAGATCAGCCTGGAAGTATCACCGACTTGCCACGAACGTGCCCGCCCTCGCTTTCGCGGTGTGCCTAGCCGGCCTCGGCCGGCGAGTACGTCCCTGCCACCGGCAACGTCAACTCGCCGCTCGCCACCAGCGCCGTAGCCCGAGCCAGCCGTTCGGGAAGCTCACCGGTGCCGCGGCCACGAACCGCGCACCGAGTTCAGCCGTGTTGACGGCGGCACTGGTCGCCACCCGCCCAGGCTCGCCCACCATGTCGATCAACGCCGTCAGCGCGCCCTCTCCCGCACGTCGAGTGCCGCGTCCACGCCCTTGGGCGCCACCGTGCGGATCCGCGCGGCCAGCCCGTCGCCGTAGGTCACCGGCTCGGCCGTGAGTGAGCGCAGGTACTCATGGTCGCGCTCACTCGCGGTGCCGATCACGGTGGCGCCGAGGTGCCTGGCGAGTTGCACGGTCACTGTGGCGACGCCTCCTGCCGCCCCGTCGACGACCAGAGTCTCCCCGGACTTCAAGTCGACGTCGGCCAACGCCTGACAGGCCGTGTTGACGGCCACGGGCAGCGCGGCGGTGACTTCCCAGGACACTGCCTCCGGCTTGCGCGCGAGCTGTCCCGCCGGCGCCAACGCCAGTTCGGCGTAACCGCTGGAGCCGGTGAAGCCGAACACCTCGTAGCCGACCGTCAGGCCGCTCACCCCGTCGCCGATCTCCTCCACCACGCCGGCCACTTCCCAAGCGAACCCCGATGAATGCTCGTCGAGTTGCTGCGGTGTGCTGACCCCGACGATCGGGGTGGCTGCCGTCCTTCCGCCGGTCGATGCTGATGCCGGCGAGAGTGGCCGGCTCCTTGGTCGTCCGGCACAGGTGTCGGGCGGGAGGCGCCTGCACCTGGTTGCTGGAATCCGCAACAGGTACCGCCGCCGGTCCCGGCTGCGGCAGGTTCACCAGTTCGGGACCCGGTTCACTCCGGCGGGGTCGATCGTCCCGCTCTGCACCTTCGCGCCGTGGGGCTCGGCGAAACCGGCGTTGGTGACGTAAAGCCGGTTTCCGCGTACCGCTGTGGAGGTGGGTGAGGCGAGGCCGTCCGAGGCGGTCAGGACGGTCTCGGTGGTTTCGTCGGGGTGGACGGCCGCGACCTGGTGGAGGCTGTTCAGCGTGGCGAACACTACGTCGGAGCGGTCGCTGCGGAAGGTGAAGTCGTTTTTCTGGACTATGGAGTGACTCGCTGGCTTGCCGTTTTTCCAGCGTTCTCCGTCTGCGATTGGGCCTTGGCCCGTCCTAGTGCCGCATCAGGCAACGTTCGCCCTCTTCACGACCTCGCGGAGGCGTTCGTCGGCGGCGTGCTTGTTCCACCAGATGATGTAGCGGCGGAACGTGCTTCCCTGCTCCTTGTGGCTGATGTGGTCCCCGTGCCGTCGAGTGCGAAGTTGCGCACAGGGCGGTGAACTGGGCCTCGATCTGGTTGAGCCACGAGCTGTTGGTGGGGTGTTGGCGATCTCCACGTCTTACTGATCGCCGTCGGGTGGGTTCTCGCCACCACTATTGCCGCCGGGATCACACGCACCCTCAGCGACGCGGCGCAATAGGGCGAACTTTGCCTGATACAGCACTAGGTAGACAGAACCCTCGGGCCGAAGGAGGGTCTATTCGATTGCGGATGTAGCCGATGACTTGGCACGGTTCGAGGCATCGTCCGCATCTGAATCGTGAACCGAGGAGGCACCCTCGTGGCTGTCGCTGCCGCGCGTCGTTTGGCTCTTCTTGGAGGCGGCTTCTCCACCGACGACGATGACCTGCTGGATGACTGGGTACTCGATCAGGTGGAGACTCCTCGGCCCAAGGTGTGCTTCGTTCCGACTGCCAGTGGCGACGCTCCCGCCTACGTCGAGCAATTTCTCGCGGCGTATCAGTCACGTTCCTGCGAACCCAGCGTCTTGCATCTGTTCCGGCGGGAGCTCGATGACGACGCCCTGCGAACGTTCCTCCTTTCTCAAGACGTCGTCTACGTGGGTGGGGGCAACACCGCGAACATGCTGGCGGTCTGGCGAGCACACGGAGTGGACCGACTGTTGCGCGAGGCCTTCGGCCGCGGGACTTTGCTGTGCGGAATCAGCGCCGGTGCCAACTGCTGGGCCGAGGGCTCGCATACCGACTCTTTCGGGCCGCTGACTCACCTCTCTGACGGGTTGGGCCTGCTGTCAGGCTCGGTCTGCCCGCACTACGACAGCGAGCCGGCTCGTCGATCGTCCTACCAGGCGGCCGTGGCAACACGTGCACTTCAGGCCGGATGGGCAGTGGAGGACGGCGTCGGTGCCCTCTTCACGGACGGTCTGCTGACGGATGCGGTGACTAGGACGCCTCAGGCCCGTCTGTATCGGGTAGAGCCAGATGGGGATAGCGGCGTCCGGGAACGAGCCCTGCAGTGCCGCCCCCTTGGCGCAGCACAGCAGCTCACTTCGCCCGCGTGACATGGGGGGGAGAGAGAGCGGCCCCGCCTGGTCTGGGGACGCTGACTGCGACCGTACCTCGCGTGGCTTTCAGGATTGCCTGACGAGTAATGGTCAAGATCTGTGGATCAGTTGAAATGGATCACGCTGCGAGGGTCTCGTCTCGTTCGACGAGGAGGCCGTTCTCGAAACGGGCGCCTGCTCGAACGAGGGCGACGAGGTGCGGTGCGGTGACCGCTCGCCAGCGGGCCTGGGCGGACTCGACGAGTTTGAAGACCATCGCGAAGGCCGCGGCCGGGCTGCCGGCGCCGCGGGTGCCCTTGGTCCGAGGCTTGACGGTGGAAAAGGTCGACTCGATCGGATTCGTCGTCCTGAGATGGACCGAGTGCTCTGCGGGGAAGCCGTAGAACGCCAGCAGCCCGTCGACCTCGCCGGTGATCTTCTTGACGGCCCTGGGGAACTTCGCCCCGTACACCATCTCGAACGCGGTGACCGCCTTCTCGTCGTGCGCGCGCGTTCTTCCGGAATCGGGTTACGTCGTGGCCGCAAGGACCCCACGAGGATTCACTTTCTCGTACGTAGTAGGACTCCGTTAGATCTGTCTCGATGTTGAGGGTCGGCGGGGTAGGGGTTGGTGGCAGGTGGTGCAGATGCCGGTCCAGCACTTCAGGGTGTTCTGGAGGGTGTCGAGGACCTGGTAGAGGGTGAGTCCCGTGCGGGCACTTTTGGGGCCAGGCGCTGTTCGGTGAAGAAGGCGTGGGCGGCGGTCACGAGGGTGACGTGGTGGTGCCAGCCCGGCCAGGACCGGCCTTCGAAGTGGTCAAGTCCCAGGCCGTGTTTGAGTTCGCGGTAGTCGTGCTCGATGCGCCAGCGGACCTTGGCCCGACGCACCAGATCGGCGATCGGAGTGTCCGCGGGGAGGTTGGACAGCCAGTAGTCGGTGGGCGCCTTGGCGTCGGCAGGCCATTCGACCAACAGCCAGCAGTCGGGCAGCACCCCGTCCCACCAGCCCTTCTCGGCGGAGGCGGCGGCTTTGACCGGGCGCTCAACTGCTTTGCCGGCCGGGCGGACACGCACGGCGGCGAAGCGGGAGCGTAACTCACCTCGGGCGCCGTTCCGTCAGGTGACGGAGGTGAATGCCTCCTGCCCGAGGCCGGCGGCCAGGGCTGCCACCGAGGGCGCGGGATCCCAGTAGCGGGGCTGGGGCCAGCAGCCGACGGGCCCGTTGCGGGCTGGAGCGAGGGGCTTCGCGCCGAAGGGGTGGGCGACGACATCCGCTCGGATGGCCAGCACGTAGGGGGGGAGGCCGCGGGTGGCCAGGGCCGCCCGCAGACCGGCGTTGGTGTCGTAGGCGGCGTCGGCCACCACGACCGGCGGCGTCATGCCCCAGCCGGCCAGCGTGTCGAGCATGGCCAGGGCGAGGGCGCCACTTCTCGCGGTGCGTGGTCTCGGGCGGGATGCGGGTGATGGCCCGGCGGCCCATGTCCGAGGCCCACTCCTTGGGCAGGAACAGGCACCATTGCAGCGGGCAGGAGGCGGTATCCGTCGCGGCATGGACACTGACCGCGACCTGGCAGTTGGCCCGCTTGCCCAGAGCCCCGCAGTACTGCCGGGCCACCCCGACGGACATCCGGCCGTCCTTGGGCACCGACACATCGTCGATCACCCAGGCTGTCGGGTCGATCAGCGGCAGCATGCGTTCGCAGATGCGCCGCTGCACCGGTGCCGGATCCCACGTGGACTGGTTCACGAACTGCTGCAGGTTCTGCTCGTTGCCATCCGCAGCCGCTCCGCTGGCTGTGTAGGTGTCAGTGGGAGGCGTTTGTTGCTGACTTCGGATGGCGGTTGGCGGCTTGAGGGCCCGTGAATGTCGATGAGATTTGAAGTCGCTCAGAAGCTGTGCCATACCCCCTCGGTCGGTGATGTCCTGTGAGGATCGGCCTCGGAGAGCATCGCCGTCGCCCCTACCGGATCGTCGGCAGCAAGGAGTCGTGGACGAGTGCCGGGGGTAGAGGCTCGGTGCCGGTGGCGCACATGCCGTCGAAGGTGAGCCGCAGGTAGCGCCGCCAGGCCGACGGATCGGTAGCCAGCAAGGGTGCGGCGGTGTAGTACACGCCGCAGATCAGCAGCATCACGTCCTGCCCGTTCAGGTCCGCACGGAGTGAGCCGTCGCGTTGCGCCCGCCGCGCCAGTGACTCGGCTGTTGCGATCAGTTGCTCCTGTCCGGCCTGTATCTCCGGGTGTCGAACATCCGACACCATACGGAGGGCCTCCGCGAGCGCCCGGTTGTTTGCGTAGAGATCGACGCCCGCGCTCATGAACTGCAGCAGGGCGGTGTCGGCGTCGGCCTGCTCGGCCTGCCGGCGGCCCACTGTCACCAGCCCGTCGATTTCCTCGCTGATGATCGCGGCGAACAGGTCCTCCTTGGTGGGGAAATGCCGGAAGACGGTTCCCTTTCCGATCCCCGCCCGTGCCGCGATCTGTGCAACGGACGCTTCCGCGCCGTGCTCGGCGAACACCTCCGCGGCAGCCTTCAACAGCGCTTTGCGCGTCCGCACCGCGTCGGCTCTCATCCGTCGCGCGGGCGGCGCTGCAACGGCTTCTTCTTCAGTGCTCATGGGTCCACTCTACGCAACATGACCGAGTGGTCCGGTTAGGTGGTACGGTAATTAAAGTGACCAGCCGGTCCGGTTATGGTTCGTGGCTGTGGCCGGTCCGGCATTTCCTCATCCCATGGGAGAACAGAGCACCATGAGCAAGACACTCGGCTTCATCGGCAGTGGCAACGTCGGCGGCATCTTGGCCCGCCTTGCTGTCGCCGCAGGCCTGGACGTCGTCCTGAGCAACTCCCGCGGCCCCGAGTCCCTCGCCGGTCTCGTCGCCGAACTCGGCCCCCGTGCCCGGGCGGCCACTCCCGCCGAGGCCGCCGAGGCCGGGGACCTGGTGGTGGTGTCCATCCCGCTGAGCGCCTACGAGAAGATCCCGGCACAGCCGCTGGCGGGCAAAATCGTGATCGACACGCTGAACTATTACCCGGAGCGCGACGGCCGCATCGCCGAGCTGGACGCGAACGAGCTGACGTCCAGCGAGCTGGTGCAGCGCCACCTGGCCGACTCCCGTGTGGTCAAGGCGGCCAGCAACATCGTCGTCAGCCAGCTGTTCAGCCTGGCCCGCCCCTCGGGTGCGCCGGACCGCAGTGCCATGCCGATCGCCGGCGACGATGCCGCCGCCAAGGCGGAGGTCGTGGAGTTGCTCGACATCCTCGGCTACGACGCGGTGGACATCGGCACGCTCGCCGACAGCTGGCGCAGCGAACCAGGCACGCCCGTCTATTGCAAGCCCTACTTCGGGGAAGTGCCCAAGGACGTGAGCTTGGACAAGACGATGGAATGGATCTACCAGGCCCCGGGCGTTCCGGTACCTGCCGACCGGGTGAGGGAACTGACCGCCACGGTTGTCCGGCCCGCGGGCGGCAGCTTCTCGATCGACGACTGGATCTGAGTGGAGAGCATCGCGGAAGAAGAGGTGGAACCGGAACTCCTGAGCGGGTCCGGACACCGACCCACCGTGGTGGTTCCGGCCGCCGGCGGGGAGACAGACGCCTGCGGCCGCCGCCCCGGCTGCGACTGCTGCGGCTGAGCCGACACCTGCACGAGGCAGAGGGACCCCGGCCCGCAACCCGTCACCGACCTCCCACGGCTTCCGCCGCGGCTGGTCACACCCCCCCCAGAAAACACGGGATTACGTACATCTCCACCGTGCCACAACACGATCTTCCTGCAAGGACCCCTAAAAAAGGACGTAACACCGCCATGAACGCTTTCACCACCACCACCGCAGCCGTCCGGTCGGAGGAGCCGCTCAGCCCCGGCTACGACACGGCGACCAAGGACGACGCCGAGTTCAACGAGTACTTCCGGCACGGCTTCACCACCATCGACGACGTACAGATGCACTACGTCATCGGCGGCGACGGCCCGCAGGCCATGGTGCTGCTGCACGGCTGGCCGCAGAGCTGGTACGAGTTCCGCCAGATCATGCCCTCACTGCTGCCCGGCCGCACCGTCATCGCCATCGACCTGCCGGGCATGGGCGACTCGACCGGAAACCCGCCCTCCATGACCAAGACGGTCCTGGCCACCTACGTCCACAAGCTGCTCAACCACCTCGGCCACCACGAGAACGTACAGGTCGTCGCCCACGACCACGGCCTCAACGTCGCCTACTCACTGGCCGCCCAGTACCGCGACCAGGTGGCGGGCCTGTTCCTCATGGACGCTGCCCTCGTCGGCAAGAACCTGAAGTTCGCCACCCTCGAATCGATGTTCTGGCACTTC
>NZ_JBFAIR010000017.1:0-75101 GCF_040654815.1 Streptomyces sp. NPDC050619
AGTGCCTCGAAGAACCTCGCCTTCAGCACCTCAAAATCCACGATCCCCGCAACTCCCTGAACTCCAGGGTGTTGCGGGGATCAGTAGAACCCGCGGGGTCGGACGGGGGGCACCGGTGCGTCGATCACACGTCAGTCGCCTCGGGGGCCTGGAAGCCGGTGGTGTCGAGCGTGCAGTCGAACGGCGCGGGGATCTCGAGCTTCTCGCCGAACGGCTTGGTGAGGCGGGCCGTGTAGCCGTCGGCGGTGGGTGCCCACAGCACGGTGGCCTTCTCCTCCTGCATGTCGAGGATCAGGTAGACGGGGACTCCCGCCTTTCCGTACGTCACGACCTTGTCGGTCAGGTCGTCGTCGCGGGTGGCGGAGGAGGTCAGCTTGGCGACGAAGGAGAGGGCTTCTCCGTCGAGGCGGTTGCTGGTCGTCTCGAGTGTCCGCTCGTGTGCTGCGTGGATGTCCGGCCCGTAGGCGCGCTCCACTCCCGGAAAGACGAACAGCAGGGGAGCCTGGCTGATGAGGTGGGCGTCGGGCAGGTGTGGCTCAAGTTGCTTGCACACCAGATTCATGACGCGGGTGTAGTAACCCCTCGGCCACGGCGACACGACGATGTTTCCCCTGATGATCTCGGCCTTGTAGCCGTCCGGCACGTTCAGCCTGTCGAGGTTGTCCAGCATCGCCTCGAAGCTGTGGGGCTCCGTGCCGCTTGTCGTCGGTCGCTCAATCATCAGTGTCATGATGCGCCCTCCCGTTTTGGTCGGCCATACGCCACTCAGGGTAGGCAAGCGAATACGTCCGCCCGCGTGAGTGCCTGCCCTTCACTCTGAGGAGTGAAGTACGCCAACTTCCGCCCGGGAAAAGCCTGTTCCGGCTTGCATTCGTCGCTCTGCGTGCCCATAGAGTCACGGCAACAGAAACGCCCCCGCGGTGCGCGAACACCCGGGGGCTTGACACCAGGAGCCACAACTCCCGATGCGCATTCATCGTACGACGCCCAAGCGCGCCTTTTCGGTGTTCTCGAACGCCCTTCTCCGCGACCGGAGCATCTCCTGGTGCGCGGTGGGCGTACTGACGTACCTATTGAGTCTCCCGGACGAGGCCCGCGTCACCATCCGCACGCTTGCCGATCAGCGCAAGGAGGGGCGGGCCCGGATCGCCGCCGCCCTGCATGAGCTGGAGGATTCCCGGTATCTGCGGAGGGTGGTGCGCAAGAGCCGGGAGAGTGGCCAACTCTTCACCGTCTACGAGGTTTTCGACACTCCGTACGAGGACGAACCACCCGCGGGTGAAGAGGAAAAAGTTCAGAACCTGGCCTCCGGTGAGAGGGCCGTCGCACCGTCGGACGCTCTCCCTTCGGGAGAAAAGACCGGGGAACAAGAACCTCCCTCCCCGCCGCCCGCGCGCGCCGCGCTCGCCGCGAAGCTGCTCGGCTCGCTCGGCCGCACCGACCCCCGGCTCACGCTGGGCGCCGCCGAGGCGCTGCGGCTCGCGCCGCTGGTCGAGGAGTGGTGGGACGCGGGGGCAAGTAGTGCGCAGCTGCGGGCGGCGCTGACGGACGGTCTGCCGCAGCCGGTGTACTCGGCGCGCGCCCTTGTCGAGGACCGGCTGCGCCGTAAGCGCCCGGCGCGGGCAGCCGCGGTGGCGGCCACCCCGGTCACGACCGTCGAGGTCGAGCTGCGCACGCCCGGCGCCTCCGCGTACCGCGAGGCCGCACGGCGGGGCGGGGCGCTGGCGCGTGCGCTGATGCAGGGGCGCGCGGCGGTCGCGTAGGCGCCGACAGACTCCCGGCCGGCGACCGCACGGACCGGGCCCTTCGAAAGAAATGGAGTGCCGATGACCGTCACACTCGTACGCCCAGAGGTGGTATACCGCCGGTATACTGTCCTCATGGCTGACACCACGATCAAGGTCGATCCCGCTGTCCGAGACCGCCTTCAGGAGCTGGCCCGGGAACGTGGGATGAGCATGCGTGACCTCGTGGCCGAGCTGGCCGGGGCCACACCCACCAAGGAAGAGCTGCGCAAGCGGTACGAGGAGACCAAGGCGTACGTCGAGGAGCACTTCCTGGGCAGGCCGTACACCGAAGAGGACGAGAAGGCCGGCGAGAAGCTGTGGGCCGACCTGGAGGCCGGGCGCATCGGGGAGGTGCAGTGACGGGGGAGGAGCGGTATCCGCTGCCGCGTGCCGTCATCTTCGACGACACGGCCGCGCTGGCCCTCGGCGCGGGGAACAGCATGGCCTCGCGACTGGTCGTCGAGGCCGAGAAGGACGCCGCCCTGCGCGTCTACATCCCGGCGCTCAGTCTTGCCGCCGCGGAGCGCGAGCGGGCGGGAGTCGCCGAGCATCTCGGTGCGCTGCCGTCCGTCAACATCGAAGGGCTCGATTTCGCGGCGGCGGCAGCCGTGGGCAAGCGTCTGCGGACCGCGACGGCGGGCGACGAGGAGCAGGACGACAAGGGGGAGGCCGACTGGAGCGGCGCCCATGTGCTGCACCTCGCCCTGCCCACCGTCGAGTGGCCGCGCGGCCGACCCGTCCTGACCAGGACGCCCACCCGGTATCGCGGGACCGGCATCCGTACGATCCGCATCGTCGAGCGGGGCTGACCCGGCTCACGCCCGAGTCACACGAGTGCGCCCCCGGCCGACATCCGGGGGCGTACCCGTACACCTGGGGATCCGGCCTCAGCGCGAGGTCAGCCTCCACAGGTGGTCCGCCGTGCCGTTGTCCGTCCACTGGAGGACCTGGGCGCCGGGAGATGTGCTCATCTGGTCCACGCCCAGCAGCAGTCCGCTGTTGTAGTTGGCGATCTTGTAGTAGCCGTCGCGGGCCGGGATGAGTTGCCAGAGGTGGTCGGCGGTGCCGCTGTTGCCCCAGATCAGGGCCGTGCCACCGTCGGCGGTGCTCATGGTGTTGATGCCCAGCACCAGGCCGCTCTTCTGGTTGACGATCTTGTACAGGCCTGAGCCGGCCGCCACCAGGGTCCAGTTCTGGTCGGTGGCGGTGGTGGGCGTCCCCTGGAGGACCGCGGTGCCCTGAGCGGTGGCCCCGTTCTGGGTGCCCAGGGCGAGGCCGCTGTTCCGGTTGGTGATCTGGTAGCGGCCGGCCAGGGAGGTGGAGGTGCCGCTGGGGGTGACCGTCACGCGGTAGCCGTCGGACGCGTTCATCGTCACCGGCACCGTGATGGAGCCGCCCGAGACCGTGTAGTCGGCGTCCGAGATGGTGATCGGGCCGGGGGAGGCCGTCGTCCGACCGGTGTGCGGGCTGTACTCCACCTTGACGTGGACCGTGCTGCCGAAGGCCGACAGGGAGGAGAGGCCGTTGACCGTCACCGCGCAGGAGCCCGTGCAGCCGCCTGCCACGACGCTGATCTGGTTGCCCGCCGCGTTGCGGGAGGCGAAGCCGTCGATGCCGGTCTGCGCGGGAGGCGTGGTGACGAGCATGTTCCCGGACATGTCGCCGTACCACTTGTACGTCCAGTACGAGCCGTTCGGCGAGCCGCCCGTGCCGGTGAGGGTGTCGCCGAGGGTGCCGTACTGGTTCCAGAAGGCGAGTTCGGCGTCCTGGACGCCGGTCCGCTCGAACTTGGCGACGTAGGGAATGAGGGCGCCGGAGTTGCCCATCTCGGAGGGCGTGCCGTACTCCTCGATCGAGATCGGGCGCGGGCTGATGCCGAGGCTCGACTCCAGCGCGCGGTACGCGGAGACGTGCGCGGCGATGTCCTTGCTGCCGTTCAGCTCGTGCCAGGCGATGATGTCGGGGACGGTGCCGCTGGCCTTGGCGTCCGTGAGGAACGAGCTCATCCGGGACTGGTTCCAGGACGCGTCACTCGGGCCCTGGATGGGGGTCGTGGTGTCCTTCGTCCGGATCTGCTTGTACGTGCGTGCCCAACCCGCGTTGAAGGCACCCGCGTTGGCGGTGTCCCAGGTCCAGTCGGGCTCGTTCCAGATCTCGTACGCGCTGATGTTGGTGGCGCCCGAGGACTTCACGGCGGTGACCTGCTTGTCGACCGCCGACAGCCAGTCGCTCCAACTCACCCATTTGTAGGGGAAGTTCGGGTACCAGTCCGGCATGCGGACGACCACCTTGGAGCCCGAGCGGGCCGCCTTGGGTGCTACGACCAGTGCGTCGCCGCCGGGCTTGGACGCGCCGTTGGGCAGCTGGCTTCCGCCCGGGGCCATCTGCACGTAGGTGTGCGCCTTGAGGGCGCCCGCCAGGCTGTCGGAGGGCGTGGACGCGTCGGCGAGGCCGTAGAGGCTGCCGCTCGCGACGTGGGTGACCGGGCGGAGGGTCTGGTTGGCGTTGACGACCAGGGTGGTGGCGGAGGTGGGGACCGCCTCGGCGGACGGCACGGTGGTCGCGAGTGCCGCGACGGCCAGCGCGGAGGCGCCGAGGGCGGCGGTCAGGGGTCTTGTGCGGCTCATGACAGGGGTTCTCCTAGAAGGAGGGAAGGGGAGGGGGTCGTCAGTCCTTCACCGCGCCCGCGGTGACACCCGCGGCCACGTAGCGCTGCGCGAGGACCAGCAGCACCGCTGCGGGGACGGACGCGATGACGGCGGTGGCCATGATCGCGTTCCACTCCTGGTTGTTGTTGCCGATGTACTTGTAGATGCCGAGGGTGATCGGCCTCCAGTCGCCGCCGCCGTCAAGGGTGTTGGCGAAGACGAAGTCGGACCAGGCCCACAGGAAGCTGAAGAGCGAGACGGTGACCACGGCGTTGCGGCTCACCGGCAGGACCACCGACCAGAAGGTGCGGAAGGTCCCGGCCCCGTCGATGCGGGACGCGGCGATCAGCTCGCCGGGGATGCCCGACATGAACGCCGTGAAGATCATGACGCCGAACGGCACGGCGATGGTGGAGTCCGCGATGATCAGGCCCCACCAGGAGTTGAGCAGGCCCAGGTCCAGGAAGATGCCGTAGAAGCCCATCGCCATGACGATCCCGGGGATCATCTGGGCGACCAGGAGGACCAGGCCGAGGGCGCCGCCGCCCAGCGGGCGGAGCTTCGCCAGCGCGTAGCCGGCGGGGGCGGCCAGGACGAGGGTGAGGGCGACCGTGCCGAGGCCTATCAACAGACTCGTGCCTAGGTACGGCAGCTGGTCGTCGAGGACGGCCTGGTAGCCCTCGAAGGTGGGGTGCAGCGGGAACAGGTCGGGCGGGGTCTTGCGCATGTCCTGCTGCGGGGTGAGGGACACGTTCAGCATCCAGTACACCGGGAACAGCATCAGGGCCGTCAGCAGGAGCCCGATGAGGGTGTAGCGCCGTGACTTCATGCTTCCCGCCTCCTCTGGCCGGACTGCACGCGGATGTACAGCAGGCCGAAGCCCAGGGCGATGAGGATGAGGATGTTGCCGACCGCCGCCCCCGGGCCGAACTTGGGCAGCAGGGTGCCGAACCCGAGCTGGTACGACCAGGTCGCCAGGGTGGACGAGGCGTCGCCCGGGCCGCCCTTGGTCATGATCCAGATCAGGTCGAAGACCTTGAGCGTGTAGACGAGACCGAGGAGCAGAGTGATCGCCGACACCGGGCGCAGCAGGGGGAAGGTGATACGGCGGAACTGCTGCCAGGCGCCCGCCCCGTCCAGGGCCGCCGCCTCGTACAGCTCGCCCGGGATGTTCTGCAGCCCGCTGTAGAGGATGACCAGGTTGAACGGGATGCCGATCCAGACGTTGGCGATGATCACCGAGGTGAGCGCCCAGTCCGGCGAGGTGAGCCAGCCGACCGCGTCCACGCCGAAGAAGTGGAGGAAGTAGTTCACCACGCCCGACTCGCTGTTGAGCATCCACGACCACGAGGACGCCGACACGATCAGCGGGAGCAGCCACGGGATCAGGAACAGCGCGCGCAGGGTCGGGGCCAGGCGGAAGTGCCGGTTGAAGAAGACCGCGAGGGCCAGCCCGATGGCGTACTGGAAGGCGATCGACACGAAGGTGAAGATCATGGTGTGGCGCATCGCCGGGCCGAACGTCGGATCGTCCAGGACCGTACGGAAGTTGTCCCAGCCGGAGAACGGCGCGTCCCCCGACACGAACGACCGCACGGTGTAGTCGCGCAGGCTCAGATCGAGATTGCGGTAGAGGGGATAGACGTAGAACGCGGCGAGGTAGGCGATCAGCGGGGCGACGAAGGCGAGCGCGGTGAGCCTGCTCCTGCGCCTCAGCCGACGCCGCTGCCTGCTCCGTAGCGGCTGGGAGTCGGCCGCCTTCGATACGACCCGGTCCCGTGGTGGGCGGTCGACCCGGGCGATGGTCATGGTGTGGACCTAGCCCTTCTCGGCGCTCGACTGGGCCGTGTCCAGGGCGTCCTGCGGGCTCTTGCCGCCGGACAGGGCCGACTGGACGGCGGTCCACATCGGCTGGGAGATGGTCGGGTACTTCGAGCCCAGGCCGCCGCTGGTGCGACCGCGGGCCGCGGCGAGAGCGGACACCCACGGCTTGAGCTTCGGGTTCGCCGCCACCTGCTCGGTCTGCACGGCGGCCGTCGGGGCGATGTACGTCAAGGTCGTGTCCGTGGCCAGCAGGTTCGTGTCGTTGGTCAGACACTCGACGATCTTCTTGCTGACCTCGTAGCGCGCGCTGTCCTTCTGCACGGGCACGGTGACGAACTCGCCGCCCGTCGGCACCGGCGCCGAACCGCCGTTTTGCGCGGGGATGTTGAGGACGCCGTAGTCGAAGCCGGCCTTGTCGGCGTTGCCGAGCTGCCAGGTGCCGTTCTCGCCGAAGGCGTAGTCGCCGGTGGCGAACTCCTGCCAGCTGGTGGTCTGCGTGTTCTGGAGGACGTCCTTGGGGGCCAGCCCGTCGTCCACCCACTGCTTCCACAGCGACAGCGCCGCCGCGCCCTTGTCGGAGTTCAGCTTGGTCAGATCCCCGCCCGCGCCCCAGAACCACGGCAGGAACTGGAAGCTGCCCTCCTCCGTGTTGATCGCGGAGAAGGTGATGCCCTTCTTCCCGGCCGCCTTGACCTTCTTCAGGGCCGCGGTGAGGGAGTTCCAGTCCTTGATGGACGCCGGGTCGACGCCCGCCGCCGACAGCACCTTCTTGTTGTAGTAGAGGGCGAGCGTGTTGGCGCCGATCGGGACGCCGTAGGAGGCGTCGTCGATGGTGCCCGCGCCGATGATGTTCTTCTGGATCGACGCCGTGTCGAGCCCCAGATCGCTCGTCTTGTTGAGGATCCCGGCCTCGACGAGCGTGGAGACGACCGGGTTGTCCACCAGCATCACGTCGGGCGCGTTGCCCTGCTGGGCCGCGAGCAGCGCCTTGTTGCCGAGGTCGGTGGTGTCGTACGCGGTGCGCTTGACGGTCACCCCCGCCTTCGTCCCGCACTCCGTGACGAGCTTGCCCCACGGGGAGGAGGCGTTGTCGAACTGCGGGTACGGGTCCCAGAAGGTGTACGTCCCTCCGGACGCGCCGGAGGAGCCCGAGCCGTCGTCGGAGCCGCCCGAGCAGGCGGTGAGCGAGGCGAGGGTGCCGACGGCGGCGAGTGCGGCCAGGAGTGTGCGGCGGGTGGGTATCACGGGGTGACCTCGTTGTCGTGGGACGGAAAGACAGGGGGGCTTCAGGAGGTGGGCAGCCAGACGCGCATGCTGCCGTCCTCGCGGTTGGCCCAGGCGTAATAGGGGACGGCGGTCAACTCGACGGGTTCGCTGTCCTGTCGGGGCGACTCACCAGCGGGGGCGTACGGCCACCAGCCCGCCTCCGGGATGCGCCGCCGGCTGCCCGCCGCCACGACCGTGGTGACGCCGCCGAGCAGGTCCGGGCGGTGCTTCACGGCGAGCGGGCGGGTGGTGTCGATGACGATGTCGTCCAGGCCGCCGCCGGGGTGGTCGACGCCTTCCAAGCAGTAGACGAGAGGCCCGCGTTCGATGGCCACGCAGCCGCGTACGGCGTCCACGCGCGGGTCGGCGGCGGTGAGGCGGGGGTCGAGGCCGAGCTCGAGGACGATCCGGTCGCCGGGCGCCCAGGTCCGTTCCAGCCGCAGCCAGCCGTCGTCGGCCAGGGAGGAGTCGTACGTCTCCTCCCCGCATCGCACCCGGAAGTCGCGGCACCACTGCGGGATGCGGAGGGAGAGGGTCCAGGGGCGGTCGGCCGGGGTGTCCTCGACGGTGAGGGCGATGGTGCCGTGCCAGGGGTAGTCGGTCTCGGCACTGATGACGGCGAGGTCGCTTTCGTATCGGCCGGTGACGTACTGGTGGATCTGGAGGCCGTCGTCGTCGCCGCTGGCCAGGTAGTGCTCCAGGGAGGCCAGCAGCCGCATGACGTTCGGCGGGCAGCAGGCGCAGCGGAACCAGCGGGTGCGGCGGGCCGACTGGTCGCCGCCGGGGTCGGTGTGGCCGTCGCGGACCTGGAGCGGGTTGACGTACAGCCAGCCCTCGCCGTCCAGGGACACCCCGGCCAGGAAGCCGTTGTACAGGGTGCGTTCGATCAGGTCGGAGTAGCGGGCCTCGCCGGTGAGCAGGGCCATGCGCCAGCTCCACTGGACGGAGGCGATGGCGGCGCAGGTCTCGCAGTACGCGCGCTCGTTGGGCAGCTCGTACGGGTCGCCGAAGTCCTCCTCGTCGTGATGGGCGCCGAGGCCGCCGGTGAGGTGGGTCTTCGTGGTGGTCATGGCCTGCCACAACCGCTCGGCGGCGGACCGGAGTTCGGCGTCACCGGTCTCGGTGGCGAGGTCGGCCGCGGCGGCCAGCAGGTAGAGCTGCCGTACGGCGTGACCCTCGACGTTCGTCGCCTCGCGCAGCGGGACGCGGTCCTGGCAGTAGGCCTCGCCGCCGAGCAGTCCGTGACCGTGCCGGTCGACGAAGTAGGCGGCGAGGTCGAGGTAGCGGCGCTCGCCGGTCTCCCGGTACAGCTCGACCAGGGCGGTCTCGACCTCGGGGTGGCCGTCGATGCCGTCGATGGGTTTGCCGCTGCCGGGCGGGCCGAAGACGGAGTCGACGTGGTCGGCGAATTTCCGGGCCACGGTGAGGAGTTCGGGCCGTCCGGTGGATCGGTGATGTGCCACGGCGGCCTGGATGAGATGCCCCGCGCAGTACAGCTCGTGGCCCCAGCGCAGGTCCTGGTACCGCTCGCCGCCCTTGACCAGCTGGAACCAGGTGTTGAGGTAGCCGTCGGGCCGCTGGGCGGCGGCGACGAGGGCGGTGATGCGGTCGACGTGGGCTTCGAGGTCTGAGGCCGGCCCCTGGGTGAGCTGCCAGGCCGCGGCTTCCAGCCACTTGTAGACATCCGTGTCGACGAAGGGGTAGGCGCCCTGGAACTCGCCCGCCCCCGTGCCTGCCGCGAGCCGCAGGTTGTGCAGGTTGCCCGCGGACTCGAGGAGGTCGGGGCCCTGCGGGATGGAGGTGCGGGCGTTGACCTCGCGCCGGGTGTGCCAGAGGCCCGCGGTGATGCCGACGGCGGCGGGACGGAACGCGGCGCGGGCGTCCGGGGTGAGGCGGACGGGGCCCAGGGGGGTAGGGCGGGGCATGGCTCTCCGGGGTAGTGAGAAGCGTGTTTGAGCAACCGGTTTGAGCAACCGTTTTCCTGAGGGGAAAGTAGAGGGCAGCGGAGAAGTCGGGTCAAGGGATGCGACAAGAGATTTTTCAGCTTGCCCACGGACTGGAAGTCGATTCCCGTGCCTGTCACGATGGTGGGCACCGCTCCCGCCCAGGAAAAGGTTTGCTCGTGACCCATGCTGCAAGTGCAGGCGCAGGTGCTCCAGGCTCTCCCCCCGCCGGCCCGGCCCGCCTCACCGACGTCGCCGCGCTCGCGGGCGTCAGCGTGGGCACGGCCTCGAAGGCGCTCAACGGCGGCGGGAGGATGCGCCCGGAGACCCGGCAGCGGGTGCTGGACGCGGTGGCGACGCTCGGCTTCCGCCCCAACCAGCACGCCCAGAACCTGCACACCGGCCGCAGCTGGACGGTCGGCCTGATGACCACGGACGGCATCGGCCGCTTCAGCACCCCGGTGCTCCTGGGTGCCGAGGACGCGCTCGGCGCCGGCAAGATCTCGGTCCTGCTGTGCGACACCCGCGGCGACGCCATCCGCGAGCAGCACCACCTGCGCAACCTCATCGACCGCCGGGTGGACGGCATCATCGTCACCGGCCGCCGCACGGACCCGCGCCCGCCGCTGACCGGCGTCAGCGGCCTGGAGACCATCCCCGTGGTCTACGCCCTGTCACCCTCCACGGACCCGGCCGACACCTCCGTAGTCTCCGACGACCGGGGCGGCGCCCAACTCGCCGTAGAACACCTCCTGTCCACCGGCCGCACCCGCGTCGCCCATGTCACCGGCCCCGAACACCATGCGGCGGCCCGCGACCGGGCCCGTCACGGAATCGGGCATCTCACGGACGCCGGACTGGAGCTGTCCACCGGCCGCGTCCACTTCGGCGAGTGGAGCGAGGCCTGGGGCCGCCGCGCCGCCGAAGCGGTCCTGCGTACGGCCCCCGAGACGGACGCCTTCTTCTGCGGCAACGACCAGATAGCAAGGGGCGTCGCGGACACGCTCCGCGAGCGCGGCGTGAACGTCCCCGGCGACATCGCGGTCGTCGGCTACGACAACTGGGACACGATGGCACTGGCCTCCCGCCCGCCCCTCACCACGATCGACATGAACCTCGCGGAGATCGGCCGTATCGCGGCACTGCGCCTGCTGGAGGCGATCGACGCGGAGGGGGGTGCGCTGCCGGGGGCGCATACGGTGGCTTGTCGGTTGGTGGTGCGGGAGTCGACGTGAAGGGGTTACTCCTGCGGTGTCATCTCCCTTCCCTTTCCCTTGACGTGTCGAGCGCCGCATGGGACGGATCGGTCGAATCGCGTGTCCCCCAGGTGGCCGGCTCGGGGCTTGTTCTGGCGGCAGTCCGGCCGACACCAGTGATGGATGGTGTCGGCCTTCTCGTCACGAACATGGTTCAGGACTGGAATGGAGTGGAGTGGAGTGGACTACTGGAAGTCGCAGCCTGGATTGGGGGCGTCCTCGGACAGCGGCGCGCCGTGCGGCAACACGTAAAGGACGTCCAGGACCAGTGGAGTGGTCCCGAGGTTGCGGCCGATATGCACGTAATCGGAACCGCTCGGCTCCGTGATGGAGCTGCCGGCCTGGTAGATGCCGTCGGGTTCGCAGGTCGAATCGAAGTGACTCAGGGTGCCCTGCTTGACAAAGCCATACAGGGGTCCGTCGTGGTAGTGCCACCCGGTGCTCTGACCCGGTGGGACGGTGATCTCCCGGAGGATGTAGTCCTTGTCGCCGATCGTGGTCTGTGAGATTACTGTGCCCTTGACTCCCGGACCGGGAGGAGTGGCCTGGGCGGACCCCGCGACGAGCGACGAGCCGAGGGCTATGACTGTTATCAGCCCTGTGCGGAGTAGGTTGCGCATCGACAGCCTTTCCATGGGGGGAATGGGGAGAGAGGCAGGCGCCCCGACTGTGGAACATGCCTCTCCGCAAGTGCCGTGTTCGTTCCACGATCATCGCGCATCACTGGTGCGTCCCGTGCCCCGGCCACGCCCAGACGTCCGGATGAAGTGCGGGACCTGGCCGCGGAGTTGGCGGCTCACGGCCCTGGCGGAGCGGTGCCGGCACTGGGCCGAGCCGCCCATGGAACTGCGCACTGAGCCAAGCATGGTCAAGCAGTGCGCGGACGCGTTCGAGGCGGTGGGGCTGGCACTGATCGCGGTCGTTCTCGGAGTCTTCGCGGCCCTCGAATCCGAGGTCAGCGCCAGAGCCAACTTCAGGGAAAGAAGCGTGAGTTGAACTGAAGACTCCCCGCATATCGCGACGTAAGGAGCGAGGGGCACGTCTTTTGGCGTGTCAGATCAGACAGCGCTTTTCAGGCGCGGGCCCGGACGATGAGCGTGCCCACTGTGCGCGGACCGGGCGGTGCGGCCAGCACCTGCGTTCGTACGTCCGTGTAGCCGTACCGGTCGAGAAGCCGCTCCCACACCGCCGGCTCGTAGTCCCAGCGCTTCACCACGAGAGGGTCCTCGTCGGGGCCGCGCGGAATGTAGGAGGCCTGGCAGCCGTAGCAGCCCTCCACAGGCGGTCGCTGTGAGAACACCAGCGTGCCGCCCGGCCGCAGCCGCTCACGTACGACCGGCAGCAGAGCGGCCGGCTCCGTGAACCACACTGCCCCGTACACCGAGTACACGGCGTCGAAGGGGTCGGCGCCACGCAGATAGGAGAGCGCGTCCGCACGCACCAGGGAAAGCCCCGGCATGCTGCCCCACCGCTCCTGAGCCGCATGCAGTTGCGCCGCCGACACGTCGACACCGACCGTGTCCATGCCGAGCCGTGCCAGGTGCGCCGCATTCCCGCCCTTGCCGCAGCCGAGGTCCAGCACACGGCCGCCGGGCGGCAGAAGGAGGGGTTCGGCGCCGGGGCCGTGGTCCGGGTACTGGGTCCAGTTGAACCAGGTCGTCTCGCCACGGGCGTTCAGCGGTCGACGCTCGGGCCGCTGCCGCGCGTAGGTGTCCCAGGCGCTCGTCGTATCCGTCACTGCCTGCTCCGCTCATAGGCCGGCCGCCCGGCTGTGACACCGGACGGCTGGAGTGTCGTACATGGGATGCCGGTTGTCAGCCGCTCTTGGGGCTGTCGTGGCATCCGGCGTGGCACTGGTTGCAGTCGGCGGTCGAGCGCCACAGCTCGGCGTCGACCATGTACCCGGCGGCCTGGATCGCGCGCACGGTCTGCTCGCGCGCCGCCGAGGCACCGCCCGGCGCCTGCTCGTCTTCGTTGGTGGGGACGTGGTGGACGAACCTGTCGGCGACGCGCTGGCAGAAGGCCGCGTAGTCGGTGGTGTGCAGGATGAACGCGTGCCATCCGTGGTCGACCAGTTCGCTCGGGGTGAGGGCCTGTCCCGGCAGTTTGCCGGAGGCGGCGATGAAAGCGGCGGCCTGGCCGACGATGCGGCGCGCTGTCTCCGCGTTGATCTCCGGGTGGTCGGCGGTGACACGACGGACGAGCCGGTTCATCAGCTCGGGGGCGAGCAAGGTTGCCGGGTCGGTGGTGCCGACGGGACGTTCTAACGCGATGGTCATGTGTTCCTCCTGTTGTGGACGGGTGACCTCGGGGTTGAGGGTCTGGCCCCGCCTGCTTCCTCGGGGTTGGGGCTGGGAGACGGATGGGAGATGGTGGGGGAGGGGGCGCCGCCCGGGCGGGCGAGATGCCTGCGCTTACGGCGCCGTTCCACAGGGCCTTGCCGCACCAGCGGCACGCCCGTCATGGCTGGTCGGCCGGCGGCACCAGGTCGTAGACCTCGCGACAGGTACGGCAGGCGAAGCGGTTGGCGCCTGAGCTGGAGCCCTGCTGGTCCACGTGAATGAGGCGGACACCTCGCGCGTAGTTCTGGTGCCAGGCGCACCAGCCGAAGGCGGTCGTGGTGTTCGTGGTGTCCGCAGTCTGCGCAGGCTCCGGCATGTCGACTCCAACCAGTCGGCCGCGCCCCGGGAGGCTCCGCCGCCTCGCCGGGGTTTTGTCTTGTCTCCCGACGCTAGGAGCGCGATGTGCAGCGAAACCAGCAATGTGCAGATCTTTGCAAGATGCTCTTTCCACAAGGGAGTTGACGGCTTCGCGCCCTTGACGGGGCCTCTCGTCCGCGCAACGGTGATGCAAAGAATTGCAAGGCTCGTGGATGGAGGCTGACGTGTCGCTACTGTTCGTCGGGATCGACCCCGCCACCGAAAAAGACAAAAGTCCCACAGTGTGGGTCGACCAGGAGAAGCAAGAGATCGTCTTCCAGGGCTGGAAACCAGGCCCCGAACTCGAAGCAGAATGCGCCGCGTTCGAGGTACCGGGACACGGGAAGGGCATCCCGGACGGCGAGGCCGTGATCCGCATTCCGGCCAGGATGGTGAACATGATCAGGGAGGCGTGCGATGCCATCGAGCGAGCCGACATTCGCTGAGCTGCTCGCGGGCTGCACGCGTTCCGCCGTCCACCTGGAGATGCGGGACCAATACGGAGTCAGTGACGAAGCCGACGGCCTCAGCGCCTGGCTGCGCACCGGCCAGCGCGACACGGATCCCGCTTCCGAGCACTGGGCGCCGTGGGTCGACCTGATCTCCAGCGCAGTCGTCCGAGGGGTTGTCGTGCGGCGAGCCCGCATCGTGTCCGAGCCTGTCACCGACTACATCCGGTACGAGCACGCTGGAACGGTCGTCAACGTCCATTCCGGCGAGCACGTGCGCTGGCTGCCCCGCCGCCGCGCCTCGGACATCGCGCTGCCGGGCAACGACTTCTGGCTGTTCGACGACCGTGTGATCCGCTGGAACCACTTCAGCGGCGACGGTGCGTGGGCCGGACAGGAGATCTCCGACGCCCCGTCGGCTGCCAAGCTCTGCTCCGAGGCCTTCGAGGCCGTGTGGGCCCGCGCCGTTCCGCATGACCAGTACGAGATCCACTGACAGGAAGCAGCAGTAGGCCAGCTCATGTCCTTCTCCCCGTCCTCGTCTGCCCAGGCCGCGCGAGAGGCCGTCGCCGGACGGTTGCGTGACCTACGCAGGGAAGCGGGGCTGACGATCACCGAGCTGGCCGGCCGGTGCGGCTGGCACTACTCGAAGACCTCCCGCATCGAGAACGCCCTCACCGGACCCTCGGCGAAGGACATCCGCCGGTGGTGCGCCGTCGCGCAGGCCGAGGACCAGGCACAGGACCTGATCGTCCAGTCCATCAACGCCGAGTCGATGTACAGGGAGTGGCGGCACCAGGTCCGCAGCGGGCTGAAGCACCTGCAAGACGGCTTGGTGCAGTTCTACCGCGACACCGAGCAGTTCCGCGTGTACACGTCCACCGTGGTGCCTGGGCTGCTACAGACCGAGGGCTACGCGGCCGGCGTCCTCGCCATCGCCGCCCGCTTCCACGACCGCCCCACCGATGACATCGCAGAAGCCGCGCGAGCCCGCATGGACCGCTCGCGCGTCATCCACGAGCAGGGGCACCGCTTCGTGTTCCTGCTTGAGGAGTCCGTCCTGCGCTACCAGATCGGGGACGCAGACGCGATGGCGGCTCAGCTCGGCCATTTGTTGACTGCGGGCGCGCTGCCGGCGGTGTCGCTCGGCATCATTCCGATGGCGGTGCGCGAGCGGACGCAGTGGCCGGAAGAGACCTTCCACATCTACGACGACACGCTCGCGTCCGTCGAACTGGTCTCCGCCTCGGTGAACGTCACTCAGCCGTCCGAGATCGCCCTCTACTCGAAGACGTTCGAGCGCTTGCGCAGCATGGCGGTGTACGGGGCGGAGGCACGCGCCCTCATCCTGAAAGCTATCGGGGCGCTGCACTGACCGGGGCGCGCAAGCTCCCGTACCACGCTGAAGGATCCGCGCGACGCAAGGGGCGGCCCCTTCAGGCGTTCGGCTCCCCCTCTTGGGGCACGCCGGACGGCTGCTCGACGACGAAAGATCCTTTGCCGCGCACGGTGACGATCAGCCCACGCTCGCGAAGCTCCTGTGCAGTACGTCGCGCAGTGAGTCGGGCTACGCCGTACTCGTCGGCCAGGTGGTTCTCCGAGGGGATGGGCCTGTCCGGCGCCAGCTCCCCGGACTCGATTTTTCCGGCGATGACGTCGGCCAGCTGAACGTAGAGCGGTCTCGCGCTCATGGGGTCCAGCTTGGCTTTCGGCTCTTCCTTATCGCTCATACGTCCAACGTAGAGCGGCAGGGACCTGCACGATCGTGTGGATCCCTCTGTACTTGTATGCAGAGGGCTGCATCTCGATGTAGCTTCGGAGACGGAAAGACCCCGGCGAGGTGGACAAGACCTCCCGGGGCACGGCCAACGCTTGTTAGGAGCGTCGACATGCACGACCTTATCCGCCGCACCCTCGAATGGCTGCGCCTCCTCTTCGCCCCGGGCACGGGTAAACGGCGCCGCCCCCACCGCCGCCCTTACCCTCGCCTCCACTTCACCGCTGTACGCCCCACCTCGCCCTTGCCCCCGCAACTCCCCCGCCACCGCTCGCCGTACGGTCTCGATCTCCGCCTCGACGGCACCGACTCCGCCCTCGTACGCCCGTATCTCACCGCCCATGACCGGGAAGCCGCCCTCCAGCAGCACCGCCGTCTCGCCCTGGTCCTCGCCGCCGACTTCGGGATCGACCTCGACCGGCACCTGATCGGCGTGGGGGAGGTGGCTGCCTGATGGAGCCGATCGCCGTTCCCCGACTCCTGCCGTGGCAGTCCCTGGAGGGCAAGTCGTGCTTCTTGGTCCCCGGCGGCAGCGGCGGGTATCTCTCGCGCCTCGCCGACGACATGGAAGCCGTACAACTCGCCACGGCTGCGGAGGTGGTGGGCCGCGCCCGGGAGGTGTTGGACGACCCGATGTCTCCGTATGCCGAAGTGCGGTACGCCGGTTTCCGGCTCGCCGAGTGCCTGAACGACGTTCTGCGTGTGGCCGAATCGCGAGGTCTGCGTCTGCCCGGGCCGGACACCGAGGCCGGCGAGGGAGATGAGGGCGCCCTGGATACCGGCGACGCCGGGACCGGTGCTCCCGAGTCGGGAGCCCGCCCATGAGCCCCCGTGCCGTCTACCGGGCGTACCGGCCATGACCTCTTCCGCCGGGTCGTGACCGACCACGCCCGTGTTGGCCGCGACGAGTAGCCTCCGCCGGGAGTCCAGTGCCGCACTCGTTCCGGCCGTGACCGTACGGATCGGCCGGAACGGGACAACAGGACGCGGGACTCCGCCCCCCCGCCAGGCCCGCCGAGCGACCCGATGTTGCCCCGCCGTCTCCACTCAGACGCAGTCGGCCGCAAGCCGCCGAACTCACCGGGGTGCGCCTCCACTAGTGTCCTGAGCCGTTAATTCGTGTGCAGTATGCGGCGAGGGTGTCGAGGATGGCGTCGGCGGTCTTCGTCCAGACGAACGGCTTGGGGTTCTTGTTCCACTCGTTGATCCAGCCGCGGATGTCCCGTTCGAGTTCGGCGACGCTGCGGTGGGCCGAGCGGCGGAGTTTGCGGCAGGTCAGTTCGGCGAACCAGCGCTCGACGAGGTTGAGCCAGGACGCCGAGGTGGGGGTGAAGTGCAGATGGAAGCGGGGGTGACGGAGTAGCCACTTCTTGACCGGCTCGGTCTTGTGGGTGGCGTAGTTGTCGAGAACCAGGTGCAGTTCGATATCGCCTGGAACGGCGTCGATGACCTTCAGGAAGCGCAGGAACTCCTGATGGCGGTGACGGCGGTAGTGCTGGGCGATGACCGAGCCGGAGGTGATGTCGAGGGCGGCGAACAGGCTGGTGGTGCCGTGCCGGACGTAGTCGTGGGTCATCTTCGCCGGCGTGGTCGGCGCCATCGGCAGCACGGGCTGGGTTCGGTCCAGGGCCTGTATCTGCGACTTCTCGTCCACCGCCAGGACCAGAGCGTTCTCCGGCGGGGCGAGGTAGATGCCCACCACGTCGCGGACCTTGGTCACGAACTGCGGGTCGGTCGACAGCTTCCAGGTCTCCACGATGTGCGGCTTGAGGCCGAACGCCCGCCAGATCCGCGAGACGGCCGACTGCGACATGCCCTCCGCCTGGGCCATGGAACGCGTCGACCAGTGCGAATCGCCCGTCGGTGGGGCCTGGTCCAGCGTTCTGGCGACCAGGGCCTCGACCTGCTCGTCCGTGATCTTCCGCGGAGCCCCCGAACGCGGCCGGTCCACCAGACCCTCCAGCCGATCCGCCAAGAATCGGGCCCGCCACTTGCGCACCGTCTCCCGCGAGACACCCAGATCGAGCGCGACCTGCGCGTTCGCCCGACCCTCCGCACACGCCAGCACGATCCTCGACCGCAACACCAACGCCTGAGACGCCGTCCGCTTACGCAACCAGCCCCGCAGCACCCGGCGTTCGTGATCGAACAACTCCAGCGACAACGGCTTCGGACCAGGCACCACCCCATCCCATGACCGCCCTTGAACTTCGGACTCAGGACACTAGCGCGTGAGGGTGCCGAGAACCTTCCCGAGCGTGATGGCCACGTCGAAGTCCCGATCCCATGTGAGTGCGACGAGGTCGTCGAACTCCGCCTCAGGGCGGAGCAGATTGAGGACGTCAGCTTCGAATACTGAGCCCGGTTCTGCGAGGCCGAGCGCCTCGTCGTGGAAGCAGCGGTACGTGTTGCGTGACCGGAACATGACCGAGTACCCACCGTCTACGAGCTCTCCCACGGAGACATCCCACTTCGCTTCAAGCGCCTGCAGTGTGCCGGCGACGCGGTCGGCGTCGAGCGGCTCGGTCAACAGATCCACTCCCACCGCTTCTCGGGCCGAATCCAACGGAAGCGTCTTGTCCCAGAGCACCGAGAGGTGGCGCTCGAAGCCGATGTCCTCGCGAACTGTTTTGTCGAACTCCAGGTAGTCGGTGTCCAGATTCGTACGCATCCAGCGGGTGATCCAGAGGATCGGGGCGTCGATCAGATTCGCCCGCAACGAGCCATTGCCTGCACCGTAGACAGATTCGCGGATGCTCGTCAGCAGCTCTTCGCAGTGGTAGTCCTTGCAGAACCGGAACAAGTGAGCCGACCGCCGTGGCAGACCGTCCCAGCGCGAAGACCGAGGGAGGGGGAAATCAGCCAGAATCGTCTCCAGCTCGCGTTGGAGTCCCGGCTTGGCGGCCGACAACACGAGAGCGTCGTCGTTCTCGTCCCACCGCCCGGCGCTCTCATAGTCGAACTTCGCCTTGCACGAGGCATATACAACGGCTTGAGCACACGTATTGAACAGCTCCGTGCTCACCCGGTACGCAACCTCGCAGTGATAGTTGAGGTTGAATCGGTCGAGCTCTCCGTCGGCGACCCGCTCGAAGACATGCTTCGCCGACAGCACGTCTCTCGCGGCACGGCCGAGGATCCGCTCGACCTCGCCGGACGAGCTGTCGGCGGACGCTTCGTTGGGGCGCAGATCATCGGAGATCTCCTCGATTGTCGAGTCGAGCCGCTGAAGGGTTACCCGAAGCATGCCGCGTACGGTGTCGATGCGGAGCCGCTGCGCCTCGTCTTGGAGCAGCATCGGTTCAATGATCAAGTCGAGGTCTGCCAGGAAGGGGTAGCGGTCGCGCACAAGCGCGTGTCGTCGCCCTCGGGCGTTCTGCTTCGTGAACATCTCGGTTATGACGAGGCCGAGCGCAAAGATGTCCGCCGGCTTGCCGATACCGAGGGCGTTGTTCCTCACCATCTGCTCGGGAGCGAGGTAGTTCCGGTTCACCAAGAGGTCCCCGCGATTCGTGAGCGAGGAGTCCTTGAAATGCGCGATGCCGAAGTCGGCCAGGACGAGCCGGCGGGCATCAGGGTCGACGAGGACATTCTCAGGTTTGATGTCGCGATGCACAATGCCGTCGCCGTGCACGTACGCGAGCGCATCGCAGAGCTGGCGCGCGTAGTCGAGAAGCACGTCAGCATCGGTTTCGTCGTTGATCACGTTTCGCAGCGTCATAGGGTAGAAGTCCATGACGTAGTAGAAGAAGTTCGCGTCCTCTGAACGCGCGTGGATACTCACGACGTTCGGGTGGCTCGATGTCTGTCCGTACTCGATCTCCTGCTTGAAACGCCTGTTGCGAGCGGAGTCCGCGTCACGGTCCTTCTTAATCCGTTTGACTGCGAACACCTGACCGTCGGGCTTACGGCGGACCTTCCACACCACGGCTGATCCGCCCTCTCCCGGAGCTGAATCGCGCTCGTAAGTGACTCCGTCGATGATGAACGGTTCGCGCTTCGGCATGAACCCACCCTACTGACCTCCTCGGGGCGGTGACGTCGGCCAATTGCCGCCAGGACCAGAGCGTTCTCCGGCGGGGCGAGGTAGATGCCCACCACGTCGCGGACCTTGGTCACGAACTGCGGGTCGGTCGACAGCTTCCAGGTCTCCACGATGTGCGGCTTGAGGCCGAACGCCCGCCAGATCTGCGAGACGGCCGACTGCGACATGCCCTCCGCCTCGGCCATCGAACGTGTCGACCAGTGCGAATCACCCGTCGGTGGCGCCTGGCCGAGCATCCTGGCGACCAGGGCCTCGACCTGCTCGTCGGTGATCCCTTCGTGGTGGCCCCGAACGCGGTCGGTCCGCCAGGCTCTCCAGCCAGTTCGCGGCGAACCGGGACCGCCACTTGCGTACCGTCTCTCGCGAGACGCCCAGATCGTCCGCGACCCGCGCGTTCGGCAGGCCCTCCGCGCACGCCAGCACGATCTTCGACCGCAGCACCAGTGCTTGAGACGCCGACTGCTTGCGCAACCAGCCCCGCAGCACTCGGCCTTAGTGATCGGACAACTCCAGCGGCAACGGCTTCGGACCAGGCATCACCCCACCCTATAACCGCAAGCAAACTAACGACTCAGGACACTAGCCCCATGCGCACCCCGGCCGCCCACCGGTTGTCAGCCGCCGTAGGACGCAACGGCCGGGAGCAGTTGTGAAGCCTCAGCGCGCGAAATCAGGGGCCTCTTCCGTGGGCAACGTGCGCGTTGTTCGAAGCGGTGAAAGGAAGTTGGGGAGGACGCTCAGTGTCATACCGGCTGCGCCGATCCACAAGGTGCCTGTTGCTCCGAAAGCAGAGCCCGAGACTCCACCCAAAAGACCACCGAGGGGAATTCCACCCCAGGATACGAATCGAGCTGTTGCGCTCATCCGGCCCAGGAGTCGATCCGGCGTCAGGGCCTGCTGGAAGCTTGATTGAGCTACAACGCGGATGACTCCCCCCATTGAAAGAGCCGCTAGTCCGATCGCAGCCACATACACGCTCCAACCCGTTCGCGCCAACGGCATGAGAACGGTCAACGGACAGGTGACCAGTGACGCGAGCCAGATGACCGGACCTTGCCCGACCCGCTTCGAGACCGTGGTTGCCAACAATGCGCCCAGCAAGGCACCACAACCCATTCCCGACAGAATGAGGCCAATGCCGAAGGATTGGAGACCTATCTCCCGCTCCAAAAAAACAAGCAACATGGTTTGATACATGACCAGGAAGAGGTTGAATATCGTATCCCCCAGCATGATTGCGCGTAGGATAGGGTACTGGAAGGCGAACTTCAATCCCTCCTTGATCTCTCGGCTCAATTGAGGGTGCTCACTCGGCTCTGGCTTCTGTTCGCGTTTCCGGATAGTGATCGCGAGCAGCGCCGACATAGCCATCCCGGCCGAACTCACCAAAAGCGTTGCAGGGGCTCCGACCAGGCCGACCAGCGGCCCTGCCGCCGCCGGTCCACTGATACTGGTCACCGAGCGTATTGCCGACAGTTTTGAGTTTCCTTCCACGAGATTGCTGCGTCCCACCAAGTGCGGGAGATAGCTGACGTACGCGACATCGAAGAAAACTGTCAACACTCCATGAACCAAGGAAACTGCGTAGAGCCACCAGACGGTGAGAAGGTCTGCACGCCACGCCACCGGTATCGTCAAGAGGGCCAGCGCGCGAACGAGATCTGTGCTGATCATCACCGATCGCTTCCGCATGCGGTCCACCCAGGCGCCTGCCGGCAGCCCGACCAGGAGCGACCCTGTCGTAGTCATCGCAGCCAGTAACCCGACCTGGAACTCGTCAGCATTCAATGCCGCGATGGCAACCAGAGGCAACGTCAAAAAGATGATGCGGTCGCCCAATTGGCCGAGGGCGGTGGCGGCAAATAAACGCCCGAAATCCCGATCTCCTAAGAGTCCGAGCCGGGAGTATTTTGGCATTCGTTTCTCCTGCTGTCGGAAGTGAAAAGTCGCGCTGATCGCTTCAACGGCTGTGGATCAAAGGTTGTGGATCAACGTTTACGGATCAACCTCTACGGATAGACGTCTACGGACGGTCGACGCCGAACTCGTAGACCACTTCCCGACGCACGTCCGGAATGACCATGTCGGCAGTTTCCACCGGACGTCCGCCGGTGTCGTAGATGGTCCGCTCGATCTGGAGCACGAGGTCCCCCACGCTGATCCCCAGCAGGTTCGCCTGTGCCTGGGTGGCACGTGCCGGGCGCGGTACCTCGACCACGGTCTCGATGACCACACCGATGGAGCGCATGCGCTCGACCACCCCCTTTCCCGCCAGGGGGCCCATTTCGGGCAGCACGATCGGCGTTCCATCCGTGATAGCCATCGGCTCCCAGGATTCGGAAAGTTGGACGGGGTGCCCCTCAGCGAGAAACTCGTAATGCGTGTTGACGCAGAGGTCTCCGGGGCTGATGTCCAGCCGCTCGGCGATTCCTTCAGGGGCGGGGACGCGCACCTGGCTGTGTGAATCCCAGGCGTCGGCCCGGCCCCGCTCCCTCGCGTCGGACCAGGTGGAGGAGCCGGTCCGGCGCTCGCGGTGCCGCGAGCGGACCAACCGCAGGCGCTGGCGCGGTATGCGGACGTAGGTACCGGAGCCGGCGCGTCCTTCGAGGAGACCGTCGATGATCAAGCGGTCCACGGCCCTCTGCATGACGTTGCGTCCGACCCCGTACTCCTCGGCGAGCCGTGCCCGGGACGGCAGGCGCTCTCCGATCTCCCACTCTCCCGCGAGAATCCGTGCGCGCAGCACATCGGCTACTGCGAGGTACGGCGCCTCTCGGGGCATGGGCAATCCTCCGGTGGTTCTGCTCTGGCGCAGCTGGTCGTTCCCAGGGGGCGTTGGCAAGCTACTGCACCAGGTGAAAGCTGCTGGAGTAGAAATACGCTCGGCGTTCATGCGCCCACGGGCTCCCTGTTGTGGACGGGTGCCCTCGGGGTTGACGGTCTGGCCCCCTTACTGGTCGGGATCGACCCGGACACCGGTAAAAACGGGTCACCTACGGCCTGGATGGACCTGGAGAACGCGGACATCGTGATCCAGAGCTACACAGCCGACGAGAAGACGCGCGCCCAGTGCGTGGACAACACGGCACCTGGGCACGCCAAAGGCATTCCCGACCACGAGACGGTGATCCGGATCCCCGCACGCCTGGTGCCGATCCTGAGGGAGGCCTGCGATGCCGCAGAACGTACCCAGCTTTGACGAGCTCATGGAGGCCGCACAGCGCTCCGCCGTGCACCTCGAAATGCGCGACCAGTACGCCGTCGGCGACGAGGCGGACGACTTCAACACCTGGCTGAGCACCGGCCATCGGGACACCGATCCCACTTCGGAGTACTGGGCGCCGTGGGTCGACATGATCTCCCGCGCGGTCGCCCGCGGAGTCGTCGTACGTCGGGCCCGCATCGTGTCCGAGCCGGTCACCGACTACATCCGCTACGAACACGCCGGAGCCGTCGTCAACGTGGCCGCGGGCGAGCAGGTGCGCTGGCTGCCCCGCCCGCGAGCAGTCGACCTGATGCTGCCGGGCGCCGACCTGTGGATCTTCGACGGGGTGCAGGTCCTGTTCAACCACTTCAGCGGGGACGGCAACTGGGCCGATCCGGATATGGAACTGCGGACCGAGTCGAGCATCGTCAAGCAGTGCGCGGACGCGTTCGAGGCAGTCTGGGAACGCGCCATCCCGCATGACCAGTACGAGATCCACTGACAGAAAGCACCACTGGCCGGCTCATGTCCATCTCTCCGTCTTCCTCGGCCCAGGCCGCGCGCGAGAACGTGGCGCGGCAACTGCGCGACCTGAGAAGAAACGCCGGCCTGACGGTCACCGAGCTGGCCTCTCAATGCGGCTGGCACCACGCCAAGACCAGCCGCATCGAGAACGCCCGCACGCCACCATCACCGACGGACATCCGCCTGTGGTGCCGCGCAGCGGGCGCCACCGATCAGGTCCCCGATCTGATCGCAGCCTCCCAGCACGCGGAATCTCTCTACCGCGAGTGGCGACAGCGCGTGCGCACAGGCCTGGCCAAGCTGCAAGACAGCTACGTGGAGCTGTACCGGTCGACGGGGCTGCTACGCGTGTACTCCCCGGTCCTGGTCCCCGGCCTGGTCCAGACGGAGGGCTACGCGGAGGCCCTGCTGAGCATGAACGCCCGGTTCCTCGACGTCCCCGACGACGGGGCGGAAGCTGCTGCCGCGCGCCTTCAGCGCTCGCAGGTCATCCACGAGCCCGGACACCGATTCGTGATGGTCGTCGAGGAGGCAGTGCTCCACTACCAGCTCGGTGACCCGGAGGCGATGGCCGCCCAGCTGGGCTACCTCCTCACCGCCGGAGCACTGCCGCAGGTGTCCTTCGGCATCATTCCGACGTCGACGCGCGAGCGGACACTATGGCCGCAGGAGACGTTCGATGTGCACGACGACACGCTCGTCTCCATCGAGCTGATCTCCGCCGAGGTGAACGTCACCCAACCGTCCGAGATCGCCTTGTACTTGAAGGCGTTCGAGCAACTGCGCAGCATGGCCGTGTACGGGTCAGAGGCACGCGCCCTGATCCTGAAGGCCATGGAGGCACTGCACTGACCCGCCCCGATCTCCCGATGGGGCGTCAGCCGGCGGGCCCATCCTCCTCGGTCGCGTGCGTGGGCGGCTCGGGCGTCGCAATGACGTACGTCCCCTTCGCGGGCAGGGTTGCGACGAGCCCCCGCTTCCGAAGCTCCACGATGGCCCGACGCACGGTGCCGATGCTCACGCTGTGCAGTTCCGTCATGGCCCGCTCACCCGGCAGCGCGGCCCCTTCGGGCAGCTTGCCGGACGCGATGTCGGCGGCGATGGCGTCTGCAAGCTTCACGTACTCGTATCGCGGGAGATCTGTCATCCCTCCACGGTGACGCACCCCCACGCACACCGCAGAGGCAGAACGCGTCTCACCGCGTCGGAACGCGGTAGGTAGAAGAGGGGTTCAGGGGGACGCGGTTGAGGGTAAGGTCGATAACGACAAAGACCCCGGCGAGGTGGGCAAACCTCCCGGGGCGCGGCCGATCTGAACGGAACAGACCGACATGCGAAACCTTATCCGCCGTACCGCCCGTTGGCTGGGCCTCCTACTCGCTCCCGGCACAGGGACACACCGCGCAGGCGGTCCCTTCACCCACCGACCGGACAAGCCTCACCCCACCGCCGTCTCCCTCCCTCTCCACCGCTCGCCGTACGGCCTCCCCACCGACCTCGACGGCACCGACTCCGCCCTCGTGCGCCCGTATCTCACCGCCCATGACCGGGAAGCCGCCCTCCAGCAGCACCGCCGTCTCGCCCTGGTCCTCGCCGCCGACTTCGGGATCGACCTCGACCGGCACCTGATCGGCGCGGAGGAGGTGGCTGCCTGATGGAGCCGATCGCCGTTCCCCGACTCCTGCCGTGGCAGTCGTTGGAGGGCAAGTCGTGCTTCTTGGTCCCCGGCGGCAGCGGCGGGTATCTCTCGCGCCTCGCCGATGACATGGAAGCCGTACAACTCGCCACGGCTGCGGAGGTGGTGGGCCGCGCCCGGGAGGTGTTGGACGATCCGATGTCTCCGTATGCCGAAGTGCGGTACGCCGGTTTCCGGCTCGCCGAGTGCCTGAACGACGTTCTGCGTGTGGCCGAATCGCGAGGCCTGCGTCTGTCCGGGCCGGAGGCCGGGGCCGGCGACGGTGGCGAAGACGACGAGGGCGCCCCGGATACCGGCACTCCCGGGACGGGAGCCCGCGCATGAGCCCCCGTGCCGTCTACCGCTACGTTTCGCATACCATCCGCCACGTCCCGGAGCGCGGCGCGATCTATGCGGTGCACTGCGCGGCGCCCGGATGTGCGGAGGGATCCGGCCCTCGCGACACCCAGGAAGCCGCCCAGGATTGGGCTCTGCGCCACACCGGCTGTACCGGCCATGACCTCTTCCGCCGGGTCGTGACCGACCACGCCCGCGTTACCCGCGACGAGTAGCCTTCGCCGGGCGTCCAGTGCTGCCGCACTCGTTCCGGCCGTGACCGTACGGATCGGCCGGAACGGGACGCGGAACACGGGACACGGAACCGATATGTATGGCACGACGGCTGCGCTTCAACGGCACCGACAGCAAGAACGGCGGATGCCCTGCCGCTCACGAGGACCTCGACAGCGGTTAGATCATCGTCCAGGAGGGGAAGCCGCTCACCGACCCCCAAGAACTGGCCCAACTCCAGCACTTCGGCCCGGAGGACGCCGCCGTGGCCGTCCCCCGTGAATTGCTCGTCAACCACGGCCCCAAGGAGATGGAGCGCGTGCCCAAGCTGATCGACTTGGAGGAGTTCGGCCGGCTCTTCGAGACGTTCGAGCACTCTGCCTGGCACCTGGAGACGCGGCGCGGCTACGCCTCCGACCGCGAAGACCCGGCGTACGGGGAGTTCCTCGCCACCGGCACGGCCCCGTGCGACCTCGACAGCGACTGGTGCGCGAACATCCGCGAGCAGACGTCTGACGGCAAGTACGTGGGGCGCGTTCGTGTCGTCGACGACCCGCCGGCCGAAGGGCAGTTGTTCCTGCTCAGCTATGCGCGGTGCAACGCTGCCACGGGTGAGGACGTGCGGAATCTGTGGCGTGCGGATGCCGAACGGGTGCACCTTCCCGCCACGGATTTCTGGATCTTCGACAGTCGGCTGGTCGCTGTCCTCCGCTTCGACGAGGCGGATGCCTTCCATGACGTCGAGCTCATCACGGAGCCCGCCGAGGTGCTGCGGTACTGCCAGGTGCGGGATGCCGCGGTACACGCGTCCATCCCGTACGAGGAGTTCGCGACGCAGCTGGGCACGAAGGGCTAGTGGTGCCGTATCAGGCAACGTTCGCCCTGTCGGGGACGCGCCGGAGAATCACGGAGCCTGTGTCGCCTTCAGAGTCGCCTTCTTGAAGACTTCGAACACGGCCAGGTAGTTCTTGCCGCCGTGGCCGTCCGCTATCGCCCGCGAGGCGATCTCCTGCATCAGCCGCGGCTGGTCGGTGTGCACGCCCTGCTCCTCGGAGGTGCGGGTGATGTGCTCCAGCGCGTTCAGGTTCATCTCCAAGGTGCCGAGATCGCCCGGGTAGTTGCCCTTGTCCAGGTCGGGAGCCTCCTGGGCGAGCATCGGGCCCAGAACTGCGGGCATGAACCAGTCGACGGCCAGTTCGGCGAACTCCACCGCCGAGACCCCGGCCGAGCCGACCATGGCGGTGGCGTGCAGATAGCCGTTCATGGTGGCGTACATCATCTCCAGCAGCGCGGTGTTGTACAGCACCGCCAGACCGGGCTCGGAACCGAGGTACCGGGGATCGCCCATGCTCGCCAGCGTCGCCCGGTGCTCGTCGAAGACGTCCTGCGAACCGCTGTAGAGGAAGACGGATTCGGGGTGTCCGACCAGCGGCGGCGGCACCATGATCGCGCCGTCCAGGTACGAGGCGCCGCGCTCGGTCGCCCAGCTGACCGCCGCGTGTGCCTCCTTCGGGGTACCGGAGTTGAGGTTCACCAGTAAGCGGCCATTCAAGGCGTCACCAGCGGAGTCGAAGACCTCGTACATGGTCTCGTAGTCCTTGAGACACATGATCGTGACAGGGCTCGCGGACACCGCTTCGGCGACGGTCCCCGCACGGTGAGCGCCCTTGGCGACGAGGCTGTTGGCCTTCTCGGGGGTGCGGTTCCAGACGGTCGTGGGGTGGCCGTGGTCCCAAAGTGTCCCGGCGAGGGCGAGGCCCATGGGACCGAGGCCGATGACGGTAACGGGCGCGTGCTGCGGGCTTACCGATTGCTGGTTCGTCATGCGGAATAGACTGATGTCTCACACCGATGTGAGAGTCAACCGAACGTGGTGGTCGTCACATGCGCATGGGGGAGTTCTCCCGGCGGACCGGGGTCAGCCAACGCCTGCTGCGCTACTACGAGGAGCAAGGGCTGCTCAAGCCGTCGCGGCGGCCAAGCGGGTACCGCGAGTTCACGGAAGAGGACATAGCCACTGTCCGGGGCATCCGCATACTGCTCGGCGCCGGTCTCAACACCGCCACCATCGCCGAACTGCTGCCCTGCATGGTCGACGACGGGCAGATCCTGGCGCCAGCCTGTGCCGGCATGCTGCCCGACCTGAACCGGGAACGTGAACGCATCAACGAGGCCGTGGCCGGCCTGCTGGCCGCACGCGACACGCTGGACGCCGTCATCGCCGCCGCGGCGCCGACCGGGACCGACGATCCGGAGGCCTGCTACGCGGCCGGTGCCGCAAGGCGGCCCGATGACGCCGATTCGTTGTCGCGCGGCATCACGTGATGCGTGCCGCACTCGTTCCGGCCGTGACCGTACGGAGCGGCCGGAACGGGACAAGGGGACCCGGGGCTCCGCCCCGCCCAGGCGAACAACGGGCTACAGAACGGCGAGTGGTGCCGCGTTCAGGAGCCGCTGCCTGCGAGTGACTCGAGCAGGGCGCGGGTCCGGTTGGGCATCACCTCCGAAAGTGACACGGCCGTGCTCGAGCGGACCACCCCCTCGATGCTGAGCATGGCGGTGGTGATGCGGTGCAGATCCGCGGTATCCCGTGCTACGACCTTGGTGAGCAGGTCGGCCTCGCCGGTGGTCGCGTGGACCTCGACGACCTCCGGGATGTTCTCCAGCAGGCTCATCGCGCCGGCCCCCTCGCTCTGGCTGATCTCGAGGGACACGAACGCGACGAGGGTGTAGCCCAGGGATGCCGGCGACACGCGCTGGCTGAAGCCGAGCAGGAGACTGGCTCGATCCATCCGCTGAAGACGTGCGTGCACGGTGTTGCGGGACACCCCGAGGACCTTCGCCAGCTGAAGGATCGTCGAGCCGGGGTCATCGTCGAGAGCCAGTAGGATCCGGGCATCGAGCGGGTCGATCGACTTCATGCTTGTCATTCTGCCCTGAATTCCCCGTGCCGTTGTGCGTCCATCCCACCCTGAGGGGAAGAGCTTGTAAATCCGTTCCCTGCCCTTCGATCATCGTCGCCATGACCAACCCAGCCGTGTCCACGGCGCCCATGCCCCGCCGCACCGTGTCTGTGCTGCCGTCCTACGTCGCTGGACAACGGGCCCAGTCCGAGATGATCGCGTCGCTCGCCTCCAATGAGAGCCACTACGCGCCGCTCCCGTCCGTGCTCGATGTCGTCGCGCACTCCGCGGCGCGGCTCAACCGATACCCCGACAGTGGCGCGGTCGTGCTCCGCGAGCGCATCGCGGAGCACCTCGGGGTGACGGCGGGTGAGGTCGCGATCGGGCCGGGCAGCGTCGGCGTACTGCAGCAGATCATCGTCTCGTTGTGCGATCCAGGCGACGAGGTCGTCTTCGCATGGCGCTCGTTCGAGGCGTATCCCCTTCTCGTGACCCTCGCCGGAGCACGCCCGGTCCCGGTGCCGCTCGGCCCCGACGAAGGACACGACTTGGAGGCGATGGCCGCCGCGATGACCGACCGCACGCGCATCGTCCTCCTGTGCACCCCCAACAACCCCACCGGAGTGCCGATCACCGGCGCTGCGGTGGAGCGCTTCCTCGCCACCGTTCCCCCGCAGGTACTCGTCGTGATCGACGAGGCCTACTTCGAGTACGGCACCGACCCGGCCGCCGTCGACGCGATCGGCGCCTATCGAAACCATCCAAACGTGTGTGTTCTGCGCACCTTCTCGAAGGCGCACGGCCTCGCCGGGCTCCGCGTCGGCTACGCGATCGCAAGGCCCCGGATTGCCGACACACTGCGGAAGACCGTGATTCCCTTCGCCGTGAGCGACCTGGCCCAGCAGGCCGCGGTCGCGTCCCTCGACGCCGAGTCGGAGATGCGCGACCGGGTCGCCTCGGTCACTTCCGAGCGCGATCGCGTCATCTCCCGTGCCCGCGGCGCCGGTTGGGACGTGCCCGACTCGCAGGCGAACTTCGTCTGGATCCGGGCCGCCGACGATCGCCGGGAGGGAATCGTCAAAGCGTTCGCCGCGGCCGACATCCTGGTCCGTGGATACGCCGGCGACGGAGTCCGGATCACGATCGCCGACTCCTTCGCGAACGACCGCGTCATCCGCGTGCTCGCCGAGCTGAACAGCGTAAACAGCGCGGAACTGAACAGCGCCGGAGACGAGCAGTGACCGGCAACCTCGCGACCACCCCGGCCATCGAGTCAACGAAGCATGGCGTGGCTGAGGACCTCCTGGCGATCCTCACCGGCACCTTCATCGCATCCCTCGGACTCTTCCTCGTCCAGGTCAGCGGGACGGTCACGGGCGGCACCGCCGGCCTCGCACTCCTGCTCAGCTACACGATCGATCTGCCGTTCGGGCTGATCTTCCTCGCCGTCAACCTGCCCTTCTTCGTACTCGCCGTCTCGAAGAAGGGGTGGAACTTCGTGATCCGCACCGGGCTTTCGGTCGGCATCTTCTCCCTGATGGCCTCTCTCCACCCGACAGAGATCGCCCAGATCGACATCGACCCGGTTTACGCCGGGCTCGCCGGCAATCTGCTCGCCGGCATGGGACTCCTCGTCCTCTTTCGGCACGGGTCCAGTCTGGGCGGCTTCAACATCTTCGCCCTGATCGTGCAAGAACGCATGGGCCTGCGTGCCGGATACGTCCAGATGATCCTCGACGTCATCGTCGTGGCCGTATCCCTCACGGTCGTCTCCCCTCCCAAGGTTCTGCTTTCGGCCGCGGGCGCCGTCGTCCTCAACATCGTCCTCGCCTTCAACCACCGGCCAGGACGCTATACCGGGACATAGCTGTCCTCATTTCCCTTTGTTGACCCGCTCATGGCCTGCCCCTGGTTCTCGCCACGAGGAAGCGCGGCCACCATCTACGCGTGTAGCCCCCGCACGGCACCACTCCACACCTCCGCGCTCCCTCCACCCAGGAGACCCCATGCCCGTCAGTCCCATGAACCGCCGTGAGTTCGTGCAGAAGTCGGCCGTCACCGGTGCGGCCGTAGCAGTCGTGGGGGCCGCCGCGGTCCCCGCGCAGGCAGCGGAGGACCGCGCGCCCCAACACACCCCCCGCACCTGGTCGTTCTCCATCCTCGGCACCACCGACCTGCACAGCCACGTCTTCGACTGGGACTACTACACCGACGCCGCCTACCAGGACAGCAAGGGCAACTCGGTCGGCGTCGCGCGGGTCGCCACGCTCGTCAAGCAGCAGCGCGAGGCCAAGGGCGAGGAGCACGTGCTGCTCGTCGACGCGGGCGACATCATCCAGGGGACGTCACTGGCGTACTACTACGCGCGCGTGGAGCCCATCACAGGAGAGGACGCCCCCCAGCACCCGATGGCCGTCGCCATGAACCACATGCGCTACGACGCCGCCGCCCTCGGCAACCACGAGTTCAACTACGGCATCGACGTGCTGCGGAAGTTCGAGAGCCAGTGCCGTTTCCCGCTGCTCGGCGCCAACGCGCTCGACGCGAAGACACTCCGGCCCGCCTTCCAGCCGTACACCGTGAAGCGGATCCGCGTCCCCGGCGCCCCCGACATCAAGGTCGGCATTCTCGGCCTCACCAACCCCGGCATCGCCCTGTGGGACAAGGACAACGTCAGCGGGAAGATGGTGTTCCCGGGCCTCGTCGAGCAGGCGAAGAAGTACGTGCCCCGACTGCGCGCCCTCGGCTGCGACGTCGTCTTCCTCACCGACCACTCCGGACTCGACGGCTCCACCTCCTACGGCGACGCGCTCCCGTACGTCGAGAACGCCTCCAACCTCGTCGCCGAGCAGGTCCCCGGCATCGACGCGATCCTGGTCGGCCACACACACGTCGAGGTGTCCTCGTACACCGTCAAGAACGCGGAGACCGGCGAGGACGTCCTGCTCTCCGAGCCGTACTGCTGGGGCTACCGCCTGACCGTCTTCGACTTCGAGGTCGAACTGCGCCACGGCCGGTGGGAGGTGACGAGCAAGGCGGCCCAGACCCTCGATCCCAAGGCCGTGGAGGAGGACACCGAGATCACCCAACTCCTCCAGGCTGACCACGAGTTGGTGGTCAAGTACGTCAACACACCCGTCGGCACCTGCACCGAGGACCTCCCGGCGGCGGACTCCTGCTGGAAGGACGTCCCCATCATGGACTTCATCCACGAGGTGCAGATGAAGGCGGTCGCCGCCGGGCTGTCGAGCGCGGACGCCGCCCTGCCGCTCATCTCGGTCGCCGCGCCCTTCAGCCGCACCGCCGACATCCCGGCCGGCGACGTGACCATCAGGGACATCGCCGGGCTCTACATCTACGACAACACCCTCTACGGCAAGAAGCTCACCGGTGCCCAGCTCAAGGACTACCTGGAGTACGCGGCGAAGTACTACCACCAGGTGCCGAGCGGCACGAAGGTCGACACCGCCACCCTCACCAACGCCAACAGCTTCTGGGACTACATGTACGACACTGCCGCGGGCGTCGCGTACGAGATCGACGTCGCCCAGGCGGAGGGCTCGCGGATCAAGAACCTCACCTACGACGGCACCGCCGTCACCGACGACCAGGTCTTCGTCGTCGCCGTCAACAACTACCGCGCCAACGGGGGCTCCGGCTACCCGCACATCGCCGCGGCGGACATCGCGTACAGCTCCACCAACGAGATCCGCCAGCTGATGATCGACTACGTGACGGAGAAGAAGACCCTGGACCCGGCCGACTTCGCGGTCACCAACTGGCGGCTGACGCAGGACGGTACGCCTGTGTTCTGAGCTGCCCCGATCAGACAGAGAGAAAAGCCGCATATCGTCATATCCTGGGAAATCGGGTACTGACGAGAGGTGAGTGCGATGCGCGTACTGCTCAAGGCGAACCTGGACACGGAGAAGGCGAACGATGCCATCCGGAACGGCACCCTCGGGAAACTGATCCAGGAGTCGGTGGAACAGATCAAGCCCGAAGCGGCCTACTTCACCGCCGACAACGGCAATCGCACCGCCTTCCTGGTCTTCGACCTGAAGGACGTCTCCCAGATGCCGGCGATCAGCGAGCCGTTCTTCCTCAACCTGGGTGCCAAGATCTCCTACACCCCGATCATGAACCTCGAGGACGTGCAGAAGGGCCTGTCCCAGGTGGGTCGCTGACCGTCGGCGGAGCCCTGTGGCTCAGCTGAAGGGCTCAGCTGAAGGGCTCAGACGAAGGGCTCAGCTGAAGACGATCATCGATCCCTGCGCCAGGCTCCGCGTCGCCGCCGCGTGCAGCCCGAGCCACACATGGCGCTCGCGGGCGAAGGGGCTGGGGTCGTAGGGAGCGGGTACCGCCGGCTCCTCCAACTCCGTGGGGGTGAGCGGGGGTTGGGGGGCCGCCGGGGGGTTGGCCGGGTCGATGCCGATGGTCTGAGCCACGACTTCCAGCTCCCGCAGCAGCGTTTGCGACGAGCCCAACGGGCCGCCACCCGCCAGGAGTTCGTCGTTGGCGAGGGGGTGCGGGAAGTCCACGGGGACGTACGCGCCCGCGTGGTCGTAGTGCCAGACCAGGTGCGACTGCTGGGCCGTCGCCTCGAACATCTCCAGCAACTGCTCGTAGTCGCCGCCCAGTGCGTCCACCGGCGTCACCGGCAGCCCGCAGACCTGGAGGAGGTAGGCCCGGCGCAGGAAGTGCAGCGCGTCGTAGTCGAAGCCGGCCACGGGGGCCACGTCGCCGGACAGTCCCGGCATGTACTGGTACACCGGCACCGGCGGCAGCCCGGCCTCGGCGAGCACCTTGTTGTATTGCGCGAGTTCCTCGGCGAAGGGGTTGTCCGGGGTGTGGCACAACACGTCCACAAGCGGCACCAGCCACAGGTCACAGGCCAAAGGTCAGCTCCTCGGTCACTCGCAGTGCGCGGTGGTCACAGGGTGGTCAAGGAAGGGTAATCGGTGCGGCGCCGGGTGCGCTGCAGTCGTGCGGGACCCATATGGGGCCCGCCCCTCGCCTCCTGCGGTTCCCCTACCCGAGCCCGCCCCGCTCACCCGGCGGCGAGCCGTTCGATCAGGGCGAGGGCGTGGGCGTTGTGCGCGGCGACGACCGACCGGGCCGCCGTCATGTCGCGGCGGGCGAGGGCGTCCACCAGCTCGGTGTGCCCGGACCACAGGCGACCGCGCAGGTCGGTCATGCGGCGCAGGTGCTGCACCGTGCACACCCAGGTCTGGACGCGCAGCCGGTGCAGGAAGTCGGAGAGGTAGGGGTTGCCGAACAGATTGCCCAGCTCGCGCCAGAAGCGCAGGTCGTAGCCGATCAGGATGGTGAGGTCCCCGGCGGCGGCGGCGCGCTGCGCCTCCTCGCCCCGGCGGCGCACGCCCGCGATGGCGGCCGCGGTGCGGGGGTCGTCAAGAGACCGGTGGTCCCGGTGGCGGTCGTCGAGCGACTGGAACATCCCGTCGGTGACCAGGTTGCGGGCCTCGATCATGCCCCGGAAGTCGGCGGCCGAGTACTTGTGCACCGCGAAGCCGCGGTGCTGGTCGGCTTCGAGGAGCCCCTGTGCGGAGAGGTCGACCAGCGCCTCGCGCACCGGTGTCGCCGAGACGCCGTACTGCTCGGCGATCTCCTTCACCGTGAACTCCTGCCCCGCCTGTAGCCGGCCGGCCAGCACCTCGTCGCGAAGCGCGTCGGCGATCTGCTGCCGCAGGGTGCTGCGAGTCACCGCGAGGTTGCCGCTACTGGCGGGCATGGTCGGTGCGTCTCCCTCGTCGCGTCGGGCTGGCGTGCACGTATATGTCTACGAGCACGCCACCTTACGCGTTCGAGTCGCCCCGATACTTGGTACTTACGCCCGGGTATCCGGCGTTTACTCCCTGTGCCGAATCCAGTAACCCTCCGTGCACTACGAACCTCGTAACTCCCGTGTACTACGCGGTGTACTGGTCCGCGACCGAGAGCGCCGCGTCCAGCGCCGCGAGCCCTTCCTTGAGCTCCGCCTCGCTCACGTTGCACGGCGGCACGACATGGGTCCGGTTCATGTTGATGAACGGCCACAGTCCCTGCTGCTTCGCGGCGGCCCCGACCGCGGCCATCGGCGCGTTCGCCTCCCCGGCCGCGTTGTACGGCACGAGCGGCTCCCGGGTCTCCCGGTTCCTGACCAGCTCGACGGCCCAGAACATGCCGACGCCGCGCACCTCGCCCACCGACGGATGCCGCTCGGCCAGCTCCCGCAGCGCCGGCCCGACGACGTCCGCCCCGAGCCGGGCCGCGTTCTCGACCACGCCCTCCTCGGCCATCACGTTGATCGTCGCGACGGCCGCCGCGCACGCCAGCGGATGGCCCGAGTACGTCAGTCCGCCCGGGTACGGCCGCTTGGCGAAGGTCTCCGCGACGGCCCCGGAGATCGCGACACCGCCGAGCGGCACATACCCGGAGTTCACGCCCTTCGCGAAGGTCATCAGGTCCGGTACGACGTCGAACAGGTCGGCCGCGAACCACTCGCCGGTCCGCCCGAACCCGGCCATGACCTCGTCCAGGATGAAGACGATGCCGTACTTGTCGCAGATCTCACGGACGCCCGCGAGATAGCCCGGCGGCGGGACCATGATCCCGGCCGTCCCCGGGATCGTCTCCAGGATGATCGCGGCGATCGTCGCCGGCCCCTCGAAGGCGATCGTCGTCTCCAGGTGCTCCAGGGCCCGCGCGCACTCCTGCTCCTCGGTCTGAGCGTAGAAGCGGGAGCGGTACAGGAAGGGCGCCCAGAAGTGCACGACACCGGCCGCGGCACCGTCGGAGGCCCAGCGGCGCGGGTCACCGGTGAGGTTGACCGCCTGCTGCGTGCCGCCGTGGTACGAGCGGTACGCCGACAGCACCTTCGTACGGCCCGTGTGCAGCCGCGCCATCCGCACGGCGTGCTCCACGGCGTCGGCCCCGGCATTGGTGAAGAAGATCTTGTCCAGGTCGCCGGGCGTCCGCTCGGCGATCAGCCGCGCAGCCTCCGACCGCGCCTCGATCGCGAACGCGGGCGCGAACGTCGTCATGCTCGCGGCCTGCTCCTGGATCGCGGCGACGACCTTCGGGTGCTGGTAGCCGATGTTGGTGAAGACGAGCCCGCTGGAGAAGTCGAGGTACCTCCGGCCGTCGTAGTCCCAGAAGTACGACCCCTCCGCGCCGGCGACGGCGAGCGGGTCGATGAGCTCCTGCGCGGACCAGGAGTGGAACACGTGCGCACGGTCCGCGGCCTTCACGGCGGCGCCGGCCTGAGGGCTGGGCTGAGGGGTCATGGAGTGAGCGTAAATGTCCGCGATGCGGAAGCGGTATCGGCGTCCTGTCTGTGGACGGGGGGTTTCCGCGACAGTGTGTCGCGCGTCAGCGCCTGTCCGCCCGCCTCAGCGCCTGTCGGTCATCAGTCGTCGGGGTCGGCGACGCGGACGGCCCTGGCTCCGTCCTTCGTGCACGTGATCTCGTACGTGAGGTCGTCCGCGTCGTCGGCGCTCGGCTCGGCCTCCAGACGGGCCGCGGGGGCCGGTCCGCGCAGGACGTCGTCGTCGAATCCGTACCCGTCGGACGGGCTCCAGGAGACGAGGTACACATTTCCGTCGGAGCGGCACTCGACGACGGCGCTGCCGCCGGTGAAGCGGACGGATTCACTCCGGGGGGAGCCGGAGGGGGAAGGAGAGAGGGATTCGGGGGAGCCAGGCGATCCGGGGGATCCGGGGGATTCGGAGGGCGAAGGCGTCGCGCTCGAGGTCTCGGTCTCAGGGGCCGATGCCAGGGCCCGCCGCACCGCCGCGTCGTCCAGCGCACGTCCGTGCGCACCCACGTCGGCGTCGGCGCTCGCCAGCTGCCACGCGCCGAGCCCGCCCGCGCCCGTGCCGACCGCCACCCACGCGGCGGTCACCACCGCGCTCCGCCACCTCATCGCCACCTCCTGAGTACAAGCACAAGCCTCCCGCACTCTTTCCTAACGTCCGGTTAAGCCACGTACAAGGACGGGGCCCGGCGCCCGCCCACCGGTCCGCAGCGCCAACTCCCTGACTACGGTGTCCACATGGCACATCTACTGGTCGTGGAGGACGATCCGGCGCTGCGCGCCGCCCTGGTGCGTGCCCTGAGAGAGAAAGGTCACGCCGTCGCGACGGCGCCCAGCGGCATGGCCGGACTCGACGCGGCGGTGACCAGCCCGCCCGACCTGATCGTGCTGGACCTGGGGCTGCCGGACGTGGACGGCGGCCAGGTGCTGCGGATGCTGCGGGCGGTGAGCGACGTACCGGTGATCGTTGCCACCGCGCGCGACGAGGAACCGGAGATGGTCGCGCTGCTGGAGCAGGGGGCGGACGACTACATCGTGAAGCCGTTCGGCGCGGCGCAGTTGGACGCCCGGATCAAGGCGGTACTGCGCCGCCTGGGCACGCCCGAGGCGGCGGAACCGCTGAGGGTGGGCGGCCTCACCGTGGACCCGGCGGCCCGCGAGGTCACCCTGGACGACAGGGCCCTGGACCTCACCCCACGCGAGTTCGACCTGCTCGCCCATCTCGCCCGCCGCCCGGGACAGGTGGTGTCCCGACGCGAACTCCTCGCCGAGGTGTGGCAGCAGCCGCTGGGCGGCGCGGACAAGACGGTCGACGTCCATCTGTCGTGGCTGAGAAGGAAACTGGGGGAGACGGCACAGGCACCGCGCTATCTGCACACGGTCCGCACGGTGGGGGTGAAATTGGCGGCGCCTGAGGTGGGGGGTGGGTCTGAGGCTGGGGGTGGCTCTGGGGGTGCGTCTGAGGTGGGGCGTGGGTCTGAGGTGGGGCGCGGGCCTGGGGGCGAGCGCCGACCTGAGGCTGAGCCCGGATCCGAGGCCGAGCCTGGACCCGAGGCGGGCGGCGGCTAGTGCGGCGCCGGCTGCTGCTGCTCACCGGTGCCACCACCGCGCTCGTGCTGACCGCGCTGCTGGTGCCCCTGACGCTGCTCACGCGCACCCATGCCGCCGACCGGGCCACCGCGGAGGCGACCGCGCGGGCGCAGTGGGTGGCGGCCGCCACCGGCCCCGGCCTGGCGGCGCCCGTGGCTGGGACCGCAGCCGGCTCTGCGACCAGGGCCGGGAACGGGTCTGCGCCCACGGCCGGGAACGGGTCTGCGACCACAGCCGGGTCCCGGGCGGCGACCGTGACTGCGGCCGGGATCGGGTCCGCGACCGGGACTGCGGCCGGGTCCGGGAACGGGACTGCGGCCGGGTGCGGGACCGGGTTCGTGACCACGGCTCGGACCGTGACCACGGCTGGGACCGGAACTGCGGCCAGGTCCGCGACCGGGACTGCGGCCAGGTCCGCGACCGGGACTGCGGCCGGGACCGGGACCACGGCCGGAACCACGACCGCCACCGGCCCCGGGACCACGACCGTGCCCACCGGTCAGGCGACCGGAACCACGACCGCGACCGTGCCCACCGGTCAGGCGACCGGGACCACGACCGCGACCGAGCCCACCGGTCAGGCCACCGGACGGGAAGACGCGGAGCAGATACTGCGCGGCGTCAACGGTCCCGGCTTGCCGAGGGTCTCGCTGCTCCTGGCCGATGGCACCGTCATCGGTGCCCCGGCCCGTGTGACGGACGCGGTGCGGCTTGCTCGTACCGGGCGGGCCTTCACCTACGAGCCGCCGGACGGTGGGCGGGTCGTGCTCGTGCCGGTGCACGGGGCCGCCGACGGCACGGCGGTTGTCCAAGCGGCGCTCAGCAGAGGCCAGTTGTACGACGGTGTGCTCACGTCATGGTTCGTGCTCGCCGGTATCGGTGTCGGACTCGTCCTGCTCGGGCTGCTGCTCGCCGACCGGCTGGGCGCACGGCTCGTCGGTGCGACCCGCTCACTGGCCCGGACCGCGGACCGGCTGGCCGCCGGGGATCTGGAGGCGCGGGCCGAGCCCGCCGGGCCCGCGGAGTTGCGGCTGATCGCCGGGCAGCTGAACCGGCTCGGCGCCCGCATCGACGAGCTCCTCACCGCCGAACGCGAGAACGCGGCCGACCTGGCGCACCGGCTGCGCACCCCCGTCGCCGCCCTCCGGCTGGACGCCGAGACCCTCCGCGACACCGCAGAGGCGGAGCGCATCGCCTCCGGCGTGGCCGCGCTGGAACGCGGGGTCGACGAGGTGATCCGAAGGGCGCGGCGGCCCTTGCGGGAGGCGGCGCCCAGCACCGACCTGGCCGCCGTCGCCCGGGAACGGGCCGGGTTCTGGCTGCCGTTGGCGGAGGACCAGGGGCGTGCCGTCGACGTCGACACCCCGGTCAACGAACTCCCCGTCGCCGTACCCGAGGACGAACTCGCCGCCGCGCTCGACGCGCTGATCGGCAACGTCCTCGACCACACCCCGCAGGGCACGGCCTTCCGGGTCGAGGCGCGGGCGACGGCCACCGGGGCGGAACTGTCCGTCGCGGACGAGGGCCCGGGCTTCCCGGGCGCGCACACCGCCGAGCGCGGCAGCAGCGGCGCGGGTTCCACCGGTCTGGGCCTGGACATCGCCCGCCGCACGGCGGAGGAGGCGGGCGGCCGGTTCGAGGCGGAGAGCGCGCCGGGGGCACGGGTGACACTGACGTTCCCGGCCTCTGCGTAGGGCCCTGGCCCTACGTAACGCCCCCTACGTAACGCCCCTGCGTAACGCCTCCTGCCCACGCCCCCCTGCTCACCCGCGCGGAAACACCGCCCGCACCGCCCTCACCCACAGGTTCGCCCCCAGCTCCGGGCGCAGGGCGGCCGTACCGGCGCTGTACTTGGTGAAGTCGGCGGGGCGCAGGCCGTAGCGGTTCAGCATGCGGTCCGCCTCCGTCAGGTGCCCCTTCGTCTTCGTCTCGACCATCACGAGGCCGCCGTCGGCGAAGGCCTCGCGTCCCGTGGCGGGCTCCCGGACGACCAGCCCGGCGTCGCACGTCACCCGCTGCCCGTCGGCGACGAACGTCACCCGCCGGTAGTCGGTCACCAGCGCGGGCACCAGGCCGTGCGGGGCCTCGATGCCGTACGACCTCCGCAGCACGTCGGCCAGGAACTCCCGCCGGGGCCCGTCCAGCGGATGGTCGCTCCCGGCCATGCGCTGCCGGTACTTGACCGTCTCGCCGCGCCCGCTCTTGAGCTTGATCTCGAACTGCCGCTCCCCGCTGTCCTCGTAGACCCGCTCCCGGACCCGGAAGCGCAGCCGGCGCCCCTGGCGGTGGTCGTGGAAGGTGCGCAGGCCGGGGGTGTCGTAGTACACGGAGTGGTACCGGAAGCGGCGCAGCCCGTCGATGGAGAGCGCCCGGAAGGGGCCTCCCACACCTGCCGGGCGCCGCGGATCGGTCAGCCGGGCGGCGAAGTCCTCGAAGACGGTGACGGGCACGAGGTAGCTGTTGTCGTGGCGGGCCAGCAGCTCCGCGCGGGCGTTGAGCTCGGCCAGGGAGAGGGGATGAGCGGCGGACGCGGCCCGCCCGACGGCATGCACGGCGGCATGGACGGCCGGTGCGCTCCAGCTGCTCACGGGCGCGGGCGCGGGCGCAGTCACACGTTCTCCCTGGCGGCGGGCGCGGCGGGTGCGGCCGGGGCGAGCCGGGCAGAGGTGCGCGGTGCTACGGCGTTGACCGGCGCCCCGTCACGCCGCGGCGCCCGGTAGCGGACCTCCAGCACCATCAGGTCCCGCACGTGGTCTATCTCCCGCACCGTCCACCCCAGCGGCTCCCCGAGCCGCCGCCACAGGTCGGCGCGCAGGTCGCGCTCGTCGCGGTGGACCACGTCGAGGGTGACGACGGTGCGCCGGTCCCGTGCGTAGAGCCGCGGGTGGTCGGCGGCGTACATGATGAGCAGCAGGACGCCCGCCAGTCCCGCGGCGACCGTGAGGTCCAGCCCGGGAAGCCCGCACAGCAGCCCCAGAACCAGGGTGATGAAGTAGTACGCGACCTCCTGGTGCTGCAAGGCGTCCGACCGGAGCCGGACGATCGACAGCACCCCGAAGAGGCCGAAGCCGAGCGTGAGCCCGCCGTTGCCGCCCACGCTGCCGAGCGCGGCGACGACCGCGAACAGGGCGACGTTCAGGGCGAGATACGCGGGTACCAGCTCCCGCCTGCGGTGCCGCGGGTAGAAGACGCCGAACGTCAGCAGCGTCACGGCCAGGAGATCGAGGCCCAGGTGGGTGGCGATCTGTCCGAGGTTCTCTGTGCTGTCCATGCCGACGACGCTAGGGAACGGGAGGTTAAGCGGACCCCCTCTCACGGGTTAACGACCACTTGACAGCATACTGCCATGGTGACAGCATACTTACATGAACAGACTTACCGTGCATCACGCCGTATACGACACGCTCGCCGACTGGGAGACAGGTCACGCGACGGCCCATCTCGCCCGCGCCGGGTACGAGATCCGGACGGTCGGCCCGACCCTCGAGCCGGTGCGATCCATCGGCGGGCTCCGCATCCAGCCCGACCTGGCCCTGGACGACGTACACCCCGAGGACAGCTCCCTGCTGATCCTCCCGGGCGCCGACCTCTGGGACACTTCCGACGATCTCGCCCCCTTCGCCCGCAAGGCCCGCGCCTTCCTCGCCGCAGGCGTCCCCGTCGCCGCGATCTGCGGAGCCACCGCCGGACTCGCCCGCGAGGGCCTGCTCGACGACCGCGACCACACCAGCGCGGTCTCCTTCTACCTGGCCGCGACCGGATACGGCGGCGGCGAGCGGTACGTCGACGCGGACGCCGTGCGCGACCGGGGACTGATCACCGCGGGTCCCACCGAGCCCGTCGCCTTCGCGCGGGAGATCCTCGGTCTCCTCTCGGTCTACGAGGGTGAGGTACTGGACGCCTGGTACCGCCTGTTCCACGACTCCGACGTCGAGGCGTACGCCGTACTGGAGAAGGCGGGGACGGGGCGGTGAGCCGGGAGCGACAGGACCTGCTGAGCCGCAGCGCGCTCGGCGTCTTCCGGCTGAACGGCCAATTCCTGGCCGTCTCCGAGGAGTTGGCGCGACCGGCCGGACTCACCGCCGCCTGGTGGCAGGTGCTGGGCGCGGTCCTCGGCGAGCCGCTGTCCGTCGCGGGCATCGCCCGCGCGATGGGCATCACGCGCCAGAGCGTGCAGCGCGTCGCCGATCTGCTCGTGGAGCGGGGGCTGGCCGAGTACCGGCCCAACCCCGCCCACCGGCGCGCCAAGCTGCTGGCGCCGACGGAGGAGGGGCGGGCGGCCGTGTCCCGGATCGGCCCGGGGCACGCGGCCTTCGCCGACCGACTGGCTCAGGCGTACGGCGACGACGCCGAACTCGCCGACGCCGTACGGGTGCTGGAACGGCTGTCCAAGGTGCTCGAACAGCTGGGCTCGCCTGTTACGGAACCGTAGACGAGCGCGAATCCCCGCGGCGTGTGCCCCGCACTATCCTCGGCCTCGGGCTTTGCTGACGGGACGGTGGGGGAAGGCGGCGCGCGACGATGGAAGAACTGGGCCCGGGGGATCCCCCGCAGATCGGCTCGTACCGGCTGCTCGCGCGGCTCGGCGCCGGCGGGATGGGGCAGGTCTATCTGGCCCGGTCGGACCGGGGACGTACGGTCGCCGTCAAGCTCGTACGGGAAGAGCTGGCCGCGCGCGACGAGTTCCGGGCGCGGTTCCGGCAGGAGGTGCGGGCCGCGCGGCAGGTCGGCGGGTACTGGACGGCGCCGGTGCTGGACGCGGACACCGAGGCCGCGGTGCCGTGGCTGGCCACCGGGTACGTCGCCGGGCCCAGCCTCCAGCAGGTCGTCGGCCATGACCACGGGGCCCTGCCGGAACGCTCGGTACGCATCCTCGCGGCCGGCCTCGCGCACGCCCTGAAGGACGTCCACGCCGCCGGGATCGTCCACCGCGACCTCAAGCCGTCCAACGTGCTGGTGACCATCGACGGCCCCCGGGTCATCGACTTCGGCATCGCTCGCGCCCTGGAGACGGTGCCGGACGGGGGCGGGGGTCTGACCGGGACTGGCGCGCTCATCGGCTCGCCGGGCTTCATGGCGCCCGAGCAGGTGCGGGGGGATCGGATCACCCCCGCGTGCGACGTCTTCTGCCTGGGCTCGGTGCTGGCCTACGCCGCCACCGGCAGACTCCCCTTCGGCACGGCCGACAGCGGTGCGCCCGCCGTGATGTTCCGCATCGCGCAGGAGGACCCGGACCTGACAGGCGTACCGGAGGGCATCGCCGACCTCGTGCGCCACTGCCTGCGCAAGGACCCGGCCGCCCGCCCGACGCTCGACGCGATCCTGGAGCGTACGGGGGCTCAGGACACGGTCTCCGACGGGCGGACCCACGAGCCGTGGCTGCCGAGCGCGCTGGTGGCCCAACTCGGGCGGCACGCGGTGCGGTTGCTGGACACGGAGAGTCCGGGGAGTGCGGAGGGGCTGTCCCCGTCCTCCTCCTCGTCCCCGTCGTCCTCGTCCTCATCCTCGGACACGGCTGTGGTCCCCCTTCCGGAAGCCGCTCCGGAACACGCCGCCGCGTCGGACGACTCCTCACCGAACGCCTCACCGAACGCCTCATCGAACCCCGCCCCGGACCCTTACCCGTCGCTGGCCCCGCCACCGCCACCGCCCGCTCAGCCCGGTGCCGACGCCCCCGTGGACCACCTCCCCACGATGGTCACCGGCCAGGGCGACGGCCCGACGCCCCCTCCGACCACCCCGCCCGCGGCCCCGGTCCATCCCGCGTACGGCTACCCCCAGCAGCATCCCCAGCAACCCCACCCCTCCGCGCCCGGCTACGGCTACGGCTACCCGCAACAACCTCCCGCCTGGTCCGCGACCCCGCCGTACGACCCCACACCTCCGTACAACACGAGCACCCCGTCGACCTCCCGAACAAACGCCCGCTCCACCGCCGTACTAGTCGTGATCGCCCTGGTCGTCGCGCTCGCCGCCGGTGGCTCGGTCTACGCCCTGATGAACGGCGGCGGCGACGACCAGGCCGACGGCTCCCCCACCCCCTCCGCGGCCACCGGCGCACCGGCGGCCCCCGGCCCGACCACGCCCGACCCACCGTCCTCCACCCCCTCCCCCTCCTCGCCGACCACCTCCGCTCCCGCCGACGGCGCGATCCCGGCCGACTACCTCGGCACCTGGACCACCGCGATCGACAACGCCGACGGCCACCACACCCGCGAACTGACCCTCAAGCAGGGCGAGGCGGGCGACAGAGTGCTCTCCCTCGTCGCGGACGGTCCCGCCGGAAACGGCACCTACCACTGCGTGTTCGTGGCCGACCTGGTCGAAGCGCCCAGTGGGGACGGCCCGTTGCGGATCGGCCCCTCCACGGTCACGACCGGCGAGCCGCGCGCCTCCTGCACCCCGGGCGCCGCCAGCCAGATCAACCTGCTGCCGGACGGGTCGCTCCAGCGCGCCAACACCAGCACCGGCGAGACGCTGACCTACACCCGGTCATAGTCGAGGTTGAACGTAAGGCGAACTCCCGCCGACCAACCCGGAATACGCCCTCGCACAGACGTACGGTGACTCCATAGATCCGGCTCGGGGAGTTGCGGGGGCACCCAGGGTGGAGTGGCTGAGCGCAGAGAACGTCGTGGCCGTGTGTACCGCGGTCCTCGGTATCGCCGCGTCCGGCGTGATGGTCTGGTACGAACGCCGGACGCCGCGCCGCAAACGCATCGGCTACCGCGTCCAGATGGACAACCCGATAGGCGACGACGTACGCCTCGGCCGGGCCAACGTACGCCTGGGCCTCTTCGACGAGGCCCCGGACATGACGGACGCGACCCTCGTCCTGCTCCGCGTGGAGAACGACGGCTCGCAGGGCATCGACCGCGACGACTACACGAGCCCCGAAGCGCACGGCCTGACCGCGGTGTTCAGCGACCGCACCATCCGCGGCGTCTCGGTCACCCAGCCGTCCGACACCGACCACCTGATGGACCACTTCACCGCCGCCAGGGGCTTCGGCTACGACGGCAATACCCTGCGCGTCCCCCGCGTCCCGCTCAACCGCGGCGACCATTTCAAACTGCTCGTGCTGCTGTCCGGCGGCGACATCGGCAGCGAGATACGGCTCAGCGGCGGCATCCGGGACGGCGAGGTCCACCCCAACCGCAGCGCGACCCCGGACGAGAAGCCGCCCCTGTTCAGCCGCGCGGCCCGGATGATCACCATCATGCTCACGGCGTCCGTGCTCACGCTCGCCACGATCGTCGTCACCCGCGACGACTCCCGCCCCCCGATCGGCTGCGCGAGCGGCTCCCTGACCCTCACCGGTTCGACGGCGTTCGCGCGGGCGCTGCGCGAGGTGGCGCAGAAGTACGAGGGTGACTGCGAGGGCGCGTCCATCGAGGTGGATCCGCACGGATCGACGGCGGGGATACGGGAGTTGGAGGCGGCGGGCGCGGAGCGCAAGGCCAAGGGGACGCAGGGTTCGCCGCCGCTCGTCGCCCTGTCGGACGGCCCCAAGCCGACCGGTCTGCCCCAGCTGCGCGAGAACCGGGTGGCGGTGTCGGTCTTCGCGCTGGTCGTCAACGACGACATCCCGCTGACCAACCTGTCGGCGCAGGACGTACGACGCCTGTACCGCGGCGAGATCAGGAACTGGCGGGAGCTGGGCGGCCCCGACCTCGCCGTGCACCTGGTCAGCCGGGACGCCAACTCGGGCACGAGACAGGTGTTCCAGCGCCGGGTGCTGGGGCGCGGCGAAATCGCCAACTCGTCGGTCGACTGCGTCCACAAGGACGATCCGACGGCCCCCGTCCTGCGCTGCGAACTCGACTCCACGGACCAGGTCCTGGCGACGGTCGCCGAACTCCCCGGCGCGATCGGCTACAGCGAACTCAACGAGGCCACCCGCTCCAAGGGCCTCCACCTCCTCCGCCTCGACGGCCACACCCCCTCCGTGGACGCCATCGAACACGGCACGAGCGCCTACCCGTACCGCGAGATCGAGTACGCCTACACCTACGGCCAGCCCCCGGCCGACTCCCTGGCCTCCAGCTTCCTGACCTACCTCGCCCGCGGAAACGGCCAGGACGTGATCCGCACCCACGGCCACATCCCGTGCTCGACACCGGAGGGCCTGAAACTCTGCGCGGGGACCAGCGGAGGACTGGCAGGGGATTCAGGGGATGCAGGGGATTAGGGCCTGTCCGGCCCCGAGACGCCCCCTTGCCCGCTGCTGTCGTGTCCACGAGCATTCGTTGATGGGTCGGCCGGCCGCATCGACAGCCACGGGAGGACGCACGCATGAGGACGCACGCATGAGTCCCAGCCCCACCAGAAGGACGCTCCTGACCGCGACGGCCGCGGCGGGCGCGGCAAGCGCGACGGCGCTGGGTGCGGCATGCGAGGACGAAGCCGCACCATCCGGCACCAGCTCACCCACGCCCCCCACCGCCCAACCCAACACCAGCTCACCCACGCCCTCCACCGCCCAACCCCCCACCCGCGAACTCCGCGCCCTCCTCCGCGAGATAGACGCGGACCGCATCGAGGCGACCGTCCGCAAGCTCGTCTCCTTCGGCACCCGCCACACCCTCTCCGCCCAGGACGACCCCAAGCGCGGCATCGGCGCAGCCCGCGACTGGCTCCTCGCCGAACTCCGCTCCTACGCCGCCGACTCCGGCGGCCGGATGACGGCGGAACTCCAGTCGTACGTCCAGGAGCCGGCGTCCCGCATCCCGACGGCGACGAGGATCACGAACGTGATCGCGACACTGCGCGGCTCGGTCACCCCGGAGCGGATCTACGTCGTGTCGGGCCACTACGACTCCCGGGTCACGGACGTCATGGACGCCACGTCCGACGCACCGGGCGCGGACGACGACGCCTCCGGCGTGGCCGTCGTACTGGAACTGGCCAGAGTGATGGCGAAGCGTCGCCCCGCGTCGACGATCGTGTTCGCGGCGGTGGCGGGGGAGGAGCAGGGCCTGTACGGATCGGCGCACATGGCGCAGGAATTGAAGGCCGCCGGGGCGGACGTGCAGGGCATGTTCACCAACGACATCATCGGCAGCCCGACGGCGGACGACGGCACGCGCGACCCGTACCGCATCCGCCTGTTCGCGGACGGCGTCCCCTCCTCCGAAACCCCCGAACAGGCCGAGATCCGCCGCTCGGTGGGCGGTGAGAACGACTCGGCGACCCGCCAGCTGGCCCGCTTCGTCCGGGACGTGGCCGACAACGACGCGACGGGCATGCACGTCCGCGTCGTCTACCGCCGCGACCGCTACCGCCGGGGCGGCGACCACATCCCGTTCCTGGAACGCGGCTACCCGGCCGCCCGCTTCACCGAACCCGCCGAGGACTTCGCCCACCAGCACCAGGACGTACGCGTCGACGAGTCGGGCAAGCAGTACGGCGACCTACCGGAGTTCTGCGACTACGACTTCATCGCGCGAGTGGCCCGAGTGAACGCGGCATCACTGTGGACCCTCTCCCAGGCCCCCGGCACACCTCGCGGCGCCAAGATCGTGACCTCCACCCTCACGAACTCCACCCAACTGATCTGGACCCGCGGCACGGAACCGGACCTGACCGGCTACGAGATCGTCTGGCGCGAGACGACGTCCCCGGAGTGGACCCACGTGATCCGGGCGGGAGACGTCACGTCACACGAGGCCGACCTGTCGAAGGACAACGTGTTCTTCGGAGTGAGGGCGGTGAACCGAGCGGGACTCCGGAGCCCGGTGGCGTTCCCGTCCCCGCAAGCGTGATTTCAGCCCGTCCGGCGTTTGAGGACGAGGCCCTTCGGGCCGACAGCGGGGGTCTGGGGGCGCAGCCCCCAGGGACGGGAAGGGTAGGGGCGGCGGGGGGCGAAAGAAACCCGTCCACACCCCCCTCACCGAGGCTCAGGCGGCCGCTGCCGAGGCATATTGGGCCGAGCCCCACCCCCCGGCGGCACCGAAAACCTTCCCCCGCCACCCCCCGACTCCTGACGACCCCCCACACCCCCCGCCGACTGAATCCCCAACGGCGCCGCCCCCGTCCGAAACTCCACCATCCACTCCGCCGTCTCCCCCCGCACCAACTCGGTCACATCCTCCGAGAACCTCCGCAGCACCCCGAGACACCGCTCGGCAGCCTCCCCCGCCGTCCCCTCCGCAGGCCCCAGCACCTCCCGCACACTCTCCGACGCCCAGTCGAACTGAAGCGCCTGGAGCCTGCGCTGCACGGCCTGAGCCGTGGCCACGTCCCTTATCCACCCGGACGTCACCCCGAAGTACCGGTCCCCGGCCACGCACGCCGCCGCCAGCAGCAGCGCCAGATATCCCCAGGGCGCGACCCCGCCCAGCACGCCGGTCATGTCCAGCAGGGGCAGCGCGGCCCCGGCCACCGCCCCGCCGGCCGCACCCGCGCGCAGCGCCCGCGCCGCCCGCCGCTTCCCGACCCGGTCGGCGAGGTACCAGGCGGCCGTCTCCAGCGCCCCGCTCTCCACCCACCGGTACAGCTCGTCCAGTCGTACGGCGGGCTCGCCCCAGTCGCCGAGCGGGAACGCCCGCCCGGTCAGATCGCCCGGCCGCAGCCCGGCCGCCCCCTCGCCCCGCCCGTCCTGAGGCGGACCCTCGGGCTGCATCTCCGGCTGACCCACCCGCACTCCCTACTGACCATGACCTACTGACCACGACCTACCGACCCTCCTCTTCCTACTGCCCCATGGCTGTCCAAGACGTAGCTTTCGTCTCTTTTCCGCCCGGAAGAGGCCCTTGATCAGGTACAGAATCTCCGGCCGACTCACTCGAAAGAGTGCTGGAGCGACGGCTCCCCTGACCACGTAGGCTCATGCTGAACGGGAAAACCCGTACGGATGAGGAGCTGATCGTGATCCCCGGTGGTGGCCAGCCCAACATGCAGCAGCTGCTGCAGCAGGCCCAGAAGATGCAGCAGGACCTGGCGAACGCGCAGGAGGAACTGGCGCGGACCGAGGTCGACGGCCAGGCCGGCGGCGGTCTGGTGAAGGCCACGGTCACCGGCGCCGGCGAGCTGCGTGCCCTCAAGATCGACCCGAAGGCGGTGGACCCCGATGACACCGAGACCCTCGCCGACCTGATCATCGCGGCCGTCCACGCGGCCAACGAGAACGCGCAGACTCTCCAGCAGCAGAAGCTGGGCCCGCTGGCCCAGGGCCTGGGCGGCGGCAGCGGTATTCCCGGCCTGCCTTTCTAAGAGGGGCACCGGCCAACTACCGTACGGACAGAAGGACCCTCAACCAGCAGGGAAGGACGGGCAGTCCGTTGTACGAAGGCGTGGTCCAGGACCTCATCGACGAGCTGGGGCGGCTTCCCGGCGTCGGTCCCAAGAGCGCGCAGCGGATCGCCTTCCACATCCTCCAGGCGGAACCGACGGACGTACGGCGGCTCGCGCACGCCCTCCTGGAAGTGAAGGCGAAGGTCCGCTTCTGCGCGACCTGCGGCAACGTCGCACAGGAGGAGCTGTGCAACATCTGCCGCGACACCCGCCGCGACCTGACGGTCATCTGCGTGGTCGAGGAGCCGAAGGACGTCGTGGCGATCGAGCGCACGCGTGAGTTCCGGGGCAAGTACCACGTCCTGGGCGGCGCGATCAGCCCGATCGAGGGGGTCGGGCCGGACGACCTGCGCATAAGAGAACTGCTGGCCCGCCTGGCGGACGGCGCGGTCACCGAGCTCATCCTCGCCACGGACCCGAATCTCGAAGGCGAGGCCACGGCCACGTACCTCGCCCGCATGATCAAGCCCATGGGCCTCAAGGTCACCCGCCTGGCCAGCGGCCTCCCGGTGGGTGGCGACCTGGAATACGCGGACGAGGTGACCCTCGGTCGCGCCTTCGAGGGGAGACGACTCCTAGATGTCTGACGCCAAGCTGCACGCGACCAGCCAGAATCCCGACGACTTCGCGGTCCAGATCGCGGACCAGGTGGAGAGTTTCCTGGTGGCCGTCTCGGAGGTCGCGAAGGGCGACGAGCCGGACTCGGCGGTCCCCTTCCTCCTCCTGGAGGTCTCCCAGCTTCTCCTGGCCGGCGGTCGCCTGGGCGCGCACGAGGACATCCTCCCCGACGAGCGCTACGAGCCCGACCTGGGCCCGGAGCCGGACGTCGACCAGATCCGCGAGAACCTCGCGCGTCTGCTGGAACCGGTCGACGTCTACTCGGAGGTCTTCGACCCCTACGAGCCCCGCAAGGCGCCCGTCCCGGCCCGCATCTCCGACGACCTGGCGGACGTCATGGCCGACCTGCGCCACGGCATGGCCCACTACCGCGCGGGCCGCACCACGGAGGCCCTGTGGTGGTGGCAGTTCTCCTACTTCTCCAACTGGGGCTCGACGGCCTCGGCGACACTGCGCGCCCTCCAGTCGGTGGTGGCCCACGTCCGCCTGAACCAGCCCCTGGACGAACTCGACGGCCTGGACACGGACCAGAGCCTCGGCGACGACACCCTCGAGGTGGAGGCAGGCAAGGTGATGGTGGAGGAGATCGCGGAGCCGCTGGGGTTGCGGACGGTGAAGTAACGTAACGGGCGGTGTTCGTGAGGTGTCTCTGGTAGGCAGGACGGGAAGCCCGATGAGCCAGTACAGCCGCTGGACCGAGGTCAAGCGCCGGATGCGGGAGAACCAGCCAGAGGCGTCCGACGCCGAGTGGGAATCCCGCAAGCAGACGGCGCGTAAGGCGACTGAGGCGTACGTCGCGGGCCACCGCCTGCGGGAAATCCGGTCACGGTGACCATCGAGTACGGAGACCGGGCCGTCGGCGCGGCCTGACCGCTGCGCGCCTCAGCCCCGCCGCGCCGCCTCGGCCCCGAGCAGACCGGGATCCACGAACGGTGCGGTCGGGGTCGGCTCGCTGTACCAGCGCAGGGGCCACGTGTTGCCGTCCAGCGCCGGGATTCCGATGTACGTGATCGTACGGTCGCCCTTGCCGCCGAACCGCTGTACGCCGAGCGGCCAGCTGTGCTTCCGTACCTCACCGGGCGCGAGCAGGAAGTACATCCACCGGAACCCGACGGCCTCGCACACGATCGGCCCCGCGTCCCCGTCGGTCACCTCGATGATCCGCTCGGCGACCAGTTCTCCTCGTACGCCCTGGATCCGTACGGCGTCGAAGTGGACGCCGGCCACGCGGAGTTGGTGGCCGGAGGCGGGGATCCAGTCGGGGCGGTGAATTGCGTTCGTCATGGTCACACAGTGGCGTTCGCGAGGCTACGCTCGGTAGCGACTGAGGAGATACACGCCGGGGTGTATCCGTCGGAGGTGCGTGCCGTGTCAGGTCAGTACAACTCCCAGGTGCCTGTGGCCTGGCGTTACAGCGGGAACCAGATGAAGCGCTGGCGGACCAAGGCGAACGTGAGCCGCGAGCAACTGGCCGCCGCCTCCAACTACTCGCCGGACACCATCAAGTCCATGGAGCAGGGTGTGCGGATGCCGACGTCCCGGGTGCTCGATGTGGCTGATGAGTTGTGCCAGGCGGAGGGGTTTCTGAGCGCGGCCAAGGAGTACTTGCAGCGGGAGAGGTTTCCGGCGCGGGCGCAGGACTTCATGGCACGGGAGCGCGAGGCGATCAGCCTCTGGTGGTACGAAGTCATGCTCATCCCCGGGTTGTTGCAGACCAAGGTGTACGCACGAACACTGATTGAGAACCGCTACCCGCCCTTGGGGCAGGAGATCGTGGAGGAGCGGGTCGCGGCGCGCATGGAGCGTCAGGAGATCCTCACGCAACGGCCGCCGGTGGCCTTGTGCTTCGTCCTTCACGAGGCGGCGCTGCACAGTCCTTACGCGAACAGGGAGCAGTTGGACTGGCTGGTGGAGGTGTCTCGGTTCCGGAACGTCGTGTTGCAGGTGCTCCCTTTTGAGCGGGCCATCAGCGACGCCCTCATGGGGCCGATGGTGCTGCTGGAAACGCATGACCACGAGCGGTTCGCTTTCACGGAAGGGCCGTTCGCCAGCGAACTATCGGCTGACCCAGAGGTTGTCAGCCGCGTGACCCAGCGGATTAGCATGATCCGCGCACAGGCTCTCAGTCCCGCTGAGTCAGCCCGCTTCATCGAGGGGACGGTGGATCAGTCATGAGCGACCAGTTGACGTGGTTCAAGTCGAGCTACAGCGACAACGAAGGCGGCGCCTGCGTCGAAGTCGCCCTCTCCGCCACCATCCACATCCGGGACTCCAAGAACCCCACAGGCCCCGAACTCCACCTCACGGCACCCGCCTGGACGGAGTTCATTTCCGCAGTTCAGCCCGGGGCTTGAGCCTCGGGCTTCGAGCTCTTCCATTGGGTTCTGGGATGGGTGGAAAACCTACCCAACCAACCAAGTCTGTACGTGAGTTGAGGCAGCGTCCCTCGAACGGGTGACGTTCCGTGATCGGCTTGCGCCGGAGAGTAAAGCCGCTCTAGGTTCGCGGCAATAGATCGGCCCCGGTCGGTGCGCCAACACCGGCTCCGGGGCCTGGACCTACGCATCGAATACGAGGTTCGATCGTGGCTTACGCCAACCTTAGTCCTGCCCTGCCGTCCCCCGCCCACCCCATGGCCAAAACGGGGTACGGAAAGCGCGCCGTGGGTGACGAAGACCCGCACGCCGACCCGGACTTCGCACATCTGAGCCCCCGCGAGCGCGAGATCGCCGTCTTCGTCGACCACCTCGAAGACGGCCATGCCATGGGCTACAAGGTCATCGCGGCTGAACACCCCCACTACGGCCAGCAGGCCGTCCGCACCGTGATGGGCCGCATCACGCTCGCGGGCCACCTGCGCTGGATCAAGGAACACATCACCGTCGAGGACAACTCGATGCGGTGGGTGACACGTACGTACTGGTCGCGTACCCGCAGGTCGCCGGAGTGGTGGGCGGAGTTCGCGCGGGAGCGGCACGGCAAGGACGTGACGGAGCACTACCAGCCAGGGCTGGCCCGTATCGAGGAAGCCAAGGAAGCCGAGGAAGCCGAGGAGGCGACTCCGGACGCGGAGCAGGTCACCGACGAACCCAGCACGGCCTACCAGACGCTCGCCGAACTCCGCGCCGCCGACCCCCGTATGCCTTTGTCCGACAGCGACTGCCGTTCCCTCGAACCTCTCGCCGCCGACTGGCTGTCCCGTGGCGCGACGCCGAACGACATCACCAAGGCCGTGACCGACGGGCTGCCGCCCGCCGTCGCCAACCCGGGCGGATTCGCCCGTAACCGATTGGAGAGCAAGATGCCCCCGAAGAAGGCGAAGATCCGGCAGAAGGCCGCCCGCCGTGCCCGGGTGACGCGCGTGATCATGGCCTGCGGTCTGTGCGACGCGGACGAGCGCACGGTGGAGATCGTGAACGGGCTGTGCAGCGAGTGCCTGGCGCTGTGCGAGGCGGACGGGCCGGTGTGCGAGCCCGTCCCGGAGACGTTCCTTCCCGGCCCGCGCCAGGGCGGCGGCCTGCCGGGTGCCGACGAGGTCGTGGACGTCACCGAACGCGTCGACGAGCTGCGCCGTGCGGTGGGGCTGAGGCGTTGGAGGTGACCGGAGTACGAGGCGGGAGTGGCGTATGAACGTGCAGGACGCGCCGGTCAGGGCGCCGCAGATGTCCGTCGAGGAGTTCGAGGAGCTGGAGCGTCACGCGCCCGAGACCGTCTGGCTGGAATTCATCGCAGGCCGGCTGACGGTGAAACGTGGCCCGGACGGCGACCGGAGCGAGATCGTCGCCTGGTTGCAGCGGCTATGGGCGGTGCGAGTCCGGGGCCCGTGGCTTTACAGCTACCGGGGCTTGCAGACGGGGATCGACGGGACCGGCCGTATGCGTGCGGACGGCGTGCTCGCACCCGCGCGACACTTCAGGGGTGCTCCAAGGCCGTCAACCGCGACAGATACGCAACCCTTTCGGTTGGCACACGCGGAGCGGTGGGCATGGAATGTCGCATTTCGATCGGTCGGTTTCGCATGATCGTGGCAGCCCCCCATCGCCTTTCTTGGAAGGTCGTGTTCTGCCGTGACCCCCCACGTTTCCGGTCTGGAATTGCCGCCGATTTACTGCCCTTTGGAGACTGCCATCCACCCTCGTGTGCGGCAGATCGAGAAGCGGGCCGTCGAATGGATCGGCAGTAGTGGCATGTGTGCCAGCGAACGGGAAAAAGCTTGGGTCGTAGCCACCCACAGCACCGACTTCATGGCCTGGGTCACCCCGGTCGCCGAGGATGACCGGCTGCTGGCGGCGGCCTTGTGGGTGTACTGGGGGTTCGGGTTCGACGACGCACGCTGCGACAACGGGCCGCTGAGCAGTCGCCCCGCGCAGTTCAACGCCCTGGCCGGTCAGGTGCAGCGGGCGTGCGAGGCGCACTCGGCGCGGGGTGAGGACCGGTTCATCGCCGCGCTCCAGGACATCGTGGGCCGCTTCCGCTCGTTCGCCCCGCCCCCGCAGGTGCGCCGGTTCGTGCACGCGCATCGTGCCTGGCTGTCGGGCGTGGCCTGGCAGATCGGCAATCAGGCGGTGGGCCGTATGCCCGGCCTGGACGACTTCCTGGCCATGCGACTGCTGTCGTGCGGCGGTGAGCCCACCTTCGCGCTGCTGGAGCTGGCGACTGGCGTGGAGGTCACCGACCGGGAGCTGCACCGTCCGGCGGTGCGCGCGCTGACGGAGATGGCCATCTGCGTGGCCGGTCTGGACAACGACCGGCACTCCCTGCGCAAGGAACTGGTCGGCAAGGAGACCGATCAGAACATCTACACCGTGCTGATGCAGGAGCGATCCCTTGCCCTGCACGAGGCGGTGGAGGCGGCTGCGGGACTGCGCGATCGTGTCCTGCTGCGGTTCCTCCAGCTGCACGACCGCGTCCGCCCGACGGCCGGCACCGAGCTCGCCACCTATCTCCAGGGGCTGAGGTACGGCATCCGGGGCAACAACGAGTGGGGACTGCGTGTGCCGCGCTACCTGAGCCTCGGACACTGGCCGGACGAGATGGAGGACGCGGCCCTGGTGTGGGCCGACCGGCCGTCCGACACCCGGCCGGGCCCGGTGGAGGGCGCGCCGGGCATCGCCTGGTGGTGGGACGCGGATCTCGCCTGAGCAGGAGACCACCACCAGCAGCGCGGGCCGGGCACCGGCCGCCTCAGTGCCCTGAGGCCAGGTCGAGAGTCCACCAAGGGCCGCCGCGTCCTGCCGCCACACCGACGCCCGCGTGGGTGTAGCGGCAGGTGAGGAGGTTCGCGCGGTGCGGGGAGCTGCGCATCCATACGCTCACGGCGGCCGACGCGTCGGCGGGGCCGGCCGTCACGTTCTCGGCGGTGAATCGGGGGCGGTATCCGGCTGCCCGCGCACGTTCGGCGAGGGTCGTGCCGCCCGCTCCGACGTGGGTGAGGCGCTGCCGGCGGGCCATGTGCAGGCTGTGGGCGCGGGCGGCCCGGTTGAGTGCGGCGTGCGGACGCAGGGGCCGGCAGCCGGCTTGCCTGCGGTGCTCGTTGACGGCGGAGACCAGCCGGGCCTCGGTGGTGCCGCGGCGGTCGGGGCCGTGGGAGTGGTGGGGTTGCGGCGGCTGGGTGGGGCTGCCGGCGGACGGGGTCGGCCACAGGGGCGCCTGGTAGTAGGGCGGCGGTGGCGGCACGGGTGGTCCGGCGGCCCAGGCCGGGGCCGCGGCGGTGGTCAGGATCGCGAGAACCGCGTACAGAGCACGTGGCATCCGCCGCATCCCGGTCATATTCTTTTCTCTTTCTTTTCGCGTTCGGATTCGGGTTCGGGTTCGTTCGGGGGAATACGGCCTTTCTTGGTGTCGTGGGAAGGGGCGTTTTAGCTAGAGTTCCATTCGCGCGCCTTTCCCTATTCTCTTTCTTCCGTGTGGAGGTTTGTCATGTCGTTGCTGCTTCGCCGTGCCGCTGTGGTGTCGCTGGCCGCGTTGGCGCTGACGGCGGGCGGGACCGTGGCCGCCAGTGCCTCGGCCCTGCCGGCGCCGGTTGTCAGCGGACCCGGCCCGGACGGATTCGGTGACGATGGCGGTAACGGTGGCGGTGGCGGTGGCCACTACGAGCACCCGCTGCGCTTCGGTCCGTTCGAGTTCCCGAGGTCCGGCAGCATCTCCGGCGGTTTCGCCTGGGGCACCGGGCACTGAGAAGCACTGGAATGTCCATGTCGATGAGGGCCGTCGCGCGACGGCCCTCATCAGCGTTTGAGGGTGGCCGCGCTGGCGACGAGGACCAGGATCACGCACGCCAGGATCAGCAGCGCGTCCCGGACGAAGACTCCGGTGACGCCGGTGTGGGCGGCGGCCTCGCCCGCGGCCTGGACGGCGTACGTCATCGGCATGATCTTGGCGACGCCCGACAGCGCACCGTGCATCTCCTCGCGGGGCACGAACAGGCCGCAGACCAGGAACTGCGGCAGGACACCGGCGGGCAGGAACTGCACGGCCTGGAACTCGTTGCGGGCGAAGGCGCTGACCAGCAGGCCCAGGGCAAGACCGAGCAGAGCGCCGAGCATGGCGATGACCATCAGCAGGTAGGCGGGGCCCTTGATGTCCAGGTCGAGGGGCCCGATGGCCAGCAGCGTGGACAGGACGGCCTGGACAAGCGCCAGGAAGGCGAAGGCGAGGCTGTAGCCGAGCACGATGTCCAGGCGCCGTACCGGCATGGTCAGCAGCCGTTCGGCCGTGCCGGAGGTGCGTTCCCGCAGCGTGGACACGGACGCCACCAGGTACATCACGATGACCGGGAAGATGCCGAAGACCTGCGGGCCGACCCGTTCGAAGGTGGGCTCCGCGCCGCGGAACATCAGCTTGAGCAGCACCATGAGCATGCAGGGGATACCCAGCAGCAGGGCGGTGCTGCCGCGGTCGCGGGAGATCTGCTGGAGCACGCGTACCGCGGTGGCACCGGTGATGGTGGGCGAGAAGGGCAGCCGGTCGGCGAAGGACGTGATGCTCACGAGAGGGTGTCCGTGGCGAAGTAGGCCCGCTCGGCCTCGGGTGCGCCCGGCTGGTCGAGCAGGTGGGACAGGGGACTGCTGACGGCGGCCCGCTCCCGGGCGCGGTCTTCCGCCGCGCCGGCGGCTGTGACCAGGTGCATGAACGCCTCCTCCACATCGGCGCAGCCGGTGTGCTTGAGCAGGGTCTCCCGGTCCGCGCTGGCCAGGAGCCGGCCCGCGCGCATCAGCAGCAGTCGGTCACAGCGGTCGGCCTCGTCCATGACGTGGCTGGAGACCAGCAGCGTGGTGCCCTCCTCGGCCAGGCGCTGGAAGACCAGCCACAGCTCGCGACGGACCATCGGATCGAGACCGACCGTCGGCTCGTCCATCACCAGCAGGTCGGGCTTGTTCAGCAGCGCCACGGCGAGCGACACCCGCGAGTACTGGCCCCCCGACAGCCGGGCGACCGGCTGGTCGGCGTACGAGGCGAGATCGACTTCCTTCACCACGCGGACGACGGCGTCCTCGCGCTGCCAGCCCCGCATGTTGAGAGCGGCCGCGAAGTACCGCAGGTTCTCCAGCACGGTCAGGTCCGCGTACACCGACGGGGCCTGAGTGACGTAGCCGACGCGGGTACGCAACGGCCAGGCGCCCGCGGTGTGGCCGAGGACCTGGACGTGACCGGCGCCGGCCTGCTGAACCCCGACCACACAGCGCAGCAGCGTTGTCTTGCCGCAGCCGCTGGGGCCGAGCAGGCCGACGATGCGGCCCCGCGGAATGGTGAACGTGACGTCCCGCAGCACCGGTTGGGAGCCGCGGGTCACCTGGAGTCCGTAGGCGGCCACGGCCGGGAGGTCACTCGGCAGGGCTGTGCTGTGTTCGGTGTCCCGCACGGCTTCAGGACTCGCGCCGCGTCATGGCCTGGGCGATGTCGTGCAGTTGCCGGTAGGCGTCCGCGGTCGGCTGCGCGAAGGACAGGGACCGCAGGGCGGCCGTCATCTGACGCCGCGCCTCCAGCTCGGCGGCCTCCCGCCCGCCCGCCTCCTCCACCAGGCGGCGCGCCACCTCGACATCCCGCTCGTCCAGGGGAACGGACGAGCGGTACACGTCCCGCAGCCGCTCCGAGGCCGCACCGGTGCCGGCCAGGGCCGCCACGACGGGCAGGGACTTCTTCCGCGCGGCGAGGTCGGCCCCCACCGGCTTGCCGCTTCGTGAGGTACGGCCCCAGATGCCCAGTACGTCGTCCGCGCACTGGAAGGCAACCCCCAGCCGCCGCCCGAACTCCCGCAGCCCCCGCACCCGCTCGGCATCCGCGCCGGCCAGCACCCCGCCCAGCGCGCAGGCGCAGCCGATCAGGGCACCCGTCTTCCCCTCCGCCATGGCCAGGTACTCCGCCACCGACACCTCGGACCTCTTCTCGAACACCACGTCGAGGCTCTGGCCCTCCACCAACTCGAGCAGTGCGGCGACGAGTTCCCGCACCGCCGCGGCGGCGTGCTCGGGCGGCGCCTCGGCCAGCGCGCGCATCGCCATCACCAGCAGCGCGTCACCGGTGAGCACCGCGGCCGGCGTGCCGAACAGGGACCACGCGGCCGGCCGGTGCCGGCGCAGCGCGTCACCGTCGATGACGTCGTCGTGGAGCAGCGTGAAGTCGTGCACCAGCTCCACCGCCACCGCGCCCGGTACCGCGACCGAAGGGCACTCGCCCACGGCCACCGCCGACAGCAGCGTCAGAGCGGGACGCACCGACTTCCCCCCGCCGGACGACGGCGGCGTCGGCGTGCCGTCCGCCTCGCACCAGCCCCGGTGGTATCCGGCCACCCTGCTCTCCGCGGCCGGCAGCGCCTCGACCGCCTTGCGCAGCGCGGGGAAGAGCAAATCGTCAACCCAGCCAAGACGTGGAAAGGCACGCACCGGGGCCGGGTCGGTGATCTGCGACATGCACTACTCCTCACAACGGGAAACGAACGGGAGGATGCGGCGGTGAAGGTCCGCGCCATATGGCATGCCAGTCAATCGGTTGCCGCGCGGTGCCGAAAACCTCGGCGCACCCCGCGGCGAAAGGATCACTGAGGCGGCCCAGCCTCATGACGATGCACCCAGCCGACAATCAGGCAGGCTCACAGCCCCCACAGCCCTTTCCCCACCGCCGTGACCCCACCCACCAGCGCCAGCGACAACACCAGCTGCCGGGCCCGCGTCTCCGGTATCCGCCCCGCGAGCCCCCGGCCGATCACCCCGCCCACCGCCATCGCCGTGACCACCGACGCCCACTGCGCCGCGCTCAGCTCCGGCAGCCCGTTCGACGCCACGGAGAACGCGTTCACGATCACGCCGTAGAACATCGCGTTCGGCACGAACTCCCGTACCGTCCAGCCCGCGTTGACCGCGTACAGGGAGATCGGTGGGCCGCCCACGCCCGCCGCCGAGTTCATGAAGCCGCCCAGCGCGCCCGCCGCCACCGCGCCCCGGGTGCCTCGCAGCGCCGCCACCCGGACGCCGCGCATGACCAGAAGCACGGCCGCCGTCACCAGCCCGCCCATCACCAACAGCAGTTCGGGCTCAGGTAGTTGGCGGGTCAGCCAGGTCCCGGCCGGGACCGTGCACGCCGCCGCCGCGCACAGCGGGACCATCGCGGCCGGCCGAACCTGTCGCCAGCCGCCCGCCAGGCCGACGACGCAGATCGCGCCGGCCGCACAGTTGGCGAGGACGACGCCGTCCGACGGGCCCAGCAGGAGCACCAGGGCGGGTACGGCGACCAGGGCGAAGCCCATTCCGGTCAGCCACTGCACCGATGAACCGAGCAGCACGATCGCCGGCAGCAATACCGCAGCCATTCCCCGCCCCTTTCAGACCCGTAACGGCATCGCTACGGCATGTGAATTGGCTACATCCTGTCTTGGCCCTGTACGTCACCTGCACGGGCCCTAACCAGTGCACAGCGAGTCTTGAGTCACGCACCGAGCACCGAGCACCGAGCACTGGAGACAGCGATGACCCGTCGTTCCATAACCAAGCGCGCAGCCATCGTCACCGCCGCCGCCCTCGTCGCCGCCGGTTCGATCACCGCCGGCGTCGGCCTGGCCCGGTCGGGGTCCGAGGCCAAGCCCTCCACGCAGCAGATCGCCTCCCTGTTCGACGGCTGGAACGCCGCCCTGCGGACCGGCGACTCGGAGAAGGTGGCGGACCTGTACGCGAACAACGCGGTTCTCCTGCCCACCGTCTCCAACCAGGTCCGCACCGACCGTGCCGAGATCGTCGACTACTTCGACCACTTCCTCGAGAACAAGCCGGTCGGCAAGAAGATCGACACGATCGTCGACGTCCTCGACAGCAACTCCGCCATCGACACCGGTGTCTACGAGTTCACGCTCACCGACAAGGACACCGGCGAGAAGAGAGTCGTCAAGGCCCGCTACTCGTACGCGTACGAGAAGATCGACGGCAAGTGGCTGATCGCCAACCACCACTCCTCGGTGATGCCCGAGAGCTGAGACCGAGCCGCTCCTGCCTCAGCCCCCGGCCCGCTGTCCCGCTGCCCGCAGCCGGATCTCCACGCACAGCCCGCCGCCCGGGGTGTCCCGGAGCGACACGGTTCCGCCGTCGTCCGTCACCAGTTGTTTGACGACGGCGAGGCCGAGCCCGGAGCCGGAGCGGCCGGTCAGGCCCTGGCCGCGCCAGAAGCGGTCGAAGGCGCGGGACTTCTCGGCGTCCGACATGCCGGGCCCCTCGTCGAGGACGGACAGCGCTACCTCGTCGCCCTGTGCCTGAGCCCTGACCGTGATCGTGCCGCCGTCCGGCGACACCTCCAGGGCGTTCGAAAGCACGTTGTCCAGCACCTGGTCCAGGTGACCGGGGCTGGCCAGCACAAGCGGCCGGCCGTCGATACTCCCCCTGAGCGCGATGGTGACTCCGCGCTCGTCGGCGGCCGGCCTCCACACCGCCAGACGGTCGTGCACGATGTCCCGCAGGGACAGCGGTTCCGCCGCCGTCACCTTCGCCTCGGCGCGCGCCAGCACCAGCAGGCCGTTGACCAGGCGGCTCATCCGGACCACCTCGGCGGTCGCCTGCTCCACGTCCTCCCGTACGAACTCGTCGTCCACGCCGTCCGCGATGTTGTCCAGGGACAGCCGCAAGGCCGTAAGAGGGGTACGGAGCTGGTGGGACGCGTCCGCCACGAAGATCCGCTGGGAGGCGATCAGGGTGTCCAGGCGTTCGCCCGCCTGGTTGAGCGTGCGGGCGAGGGTCTGGGTCTCGGTCGGTCCGGTCACCTCCGAGCGCGCCGTCAGGTCGCCGTCGCTGAACTTGCTCGCCATGGTGTTGAGTTCGCGCAGCGGCCGGGTGATCCGGCGGGCGGCGACCGCGCCGATCGCCGCCGCCGTCGCCAGGACGAGCACGGCCAGGCCGGCCCGGAAGCCCCAGATTCCCCAGAACCTGGTGGTCATGTCGTTCGTCGAGTACACGATCCGTACGGCGCCGACGACCGGGCCCTTGCCGGACTCCCCGTCGGCCGCCCGCTCGTGTGCGGGGACCGTGATCACCAGGTGCTTGCCCCAGATGAAGTCGGCGCCCCAGTCGGTGGTGGGCTCGTCGTCCTCCACGGCCCGGGTGAGCGCCGCGTCCGCCGTGGGCTCTCGCAGGTCCGGGACGCAGCCGTCGGTGGCGGTCACCTGGACCTGTTCGGGATAGGCCTTGGCCATCGCCTCCAGGGCCTCGCAGGACCTGTCGTCGCCGTTGCCCAGCAGCAGCGCCATGGTGTCGGCCTCGCGCCGGACGGAAAGCCGGGTGTCCTCGCGCAGCTGGTCGGTGAGCGTGAACGCCACCGGCACGGTGAACAGGAGGATCGCGACCGCGACGAGCAGGATGTAGCTGCGGATGAGCTGGCGGTTCATGAGGCGCCGCTACCGCCGCTACCGCCGTTGCCGTCGTCGCCGTCCTTGACGATCTCCAGGCGGAAACCGACGCCGCGAACCGCCTCGATCGTGATCGCGCCCGCCAGCTTCCGCCGCAGCGCCGCCACGTGCACGTCCAGCGTCTTCGTCGGGCCGAACCAGTTCGCGTCCCAGACCGCTTCCATGATCTGTTCGCGTGACATCAGCGCGCCGGGCTCCTCGGTGAGGAAGGCCAGCAGGTCGTACTCCTTGGGCGCGAGGGTCACCTCCTCGCCGTCCAGCCGGACGCGGGCCGCCTTGCGGTCGACGGCGAGGCGGGAGCCGTAGCGGTCCGGTCCGTTCTCGGCGGCGGTACGCGGCTGCACGCGCCGCATCACCGCGCGTATCCGCGCTATGACCTCACGGACGCCGAACGGCTTGGACACGTAGTCGTCGGCGCCGAGCTCCAGTCCCACCACCCGGTCCGTCTCGTCGCTGCGCGCGCTGATCACGATGATCGGCACGTCCCCGCGCAGGCGCAGCGCCCTGCACACGTCGAGGCCGTCCGTGTCGGGCAGACCCAGATCGAGGAGTACGACGTCGTAGGGCTCGGGGTGGGCCAGGGCGGCCGCGCCCGTGCTGACCCAGTCGACCTCGAAGCCGTAGCGGGTCAGGCCGCGCCGCAGGGACTGGGCTACCGGTTCATCGTCTTCGACGAGAAGTACGTGCACGGGCGGATCTTAGTGCTTGAAACTTAAGTGACAGCGGCCCGTCTGTGACCCACCACACTTTTCCGAGTGTCAATGGTGTGCGCAGGGCATGTGCAGTCCGAGACGAGCGGCCGGACATCTCACCATGCGGTGACCGGGCAGGGAATTTCGGACGCTCGGTAAACTGAGCCGACACACACGGACTGAGCGAGGAGCGCACGTGGGCCTTGTCGTGCAGAAGTACGGAGGCTCCTCCGTAGCCGATGCCGAGGGCATCAAGCGCGTCGCCAAGCGGATCGTGGAAGCGAAGAAGAACGGCCACCAGGTGGTCGTCGTCGTTTCCGCGATGGGCGACACGACGGACGAGCTGATCGATCTCGCCGAGCAGGTATCCCCGATGCCTGCCGGGCGTGAGTTCGACATGCTGCTGACCGCCGGAGAGCGTATCTCCATGGCACTGCTGGCCATGGCGATCAAAAACCTGGGCCACGAGGCCCAGTCGTTCACCGGCAGCCAGGCAGGCGTCATCACCGACTCGGTCCACAACAAAGCGCGGATCATCGATGTCACGCCGGGCCGGATCAGGACGGCTCTCGACGAGGGCAACATCGCCATCGTCGCCGGCTTCCAGGGCGTCAGCCAGGACAAGAAGGACATCACCACGCTGGGGCGCGGTGGCTCGGACACCACGGCGGTGGCCCTCGCCGCCGCCCTCGACGCCGAGGTGTGCGAGATCTACACCGATGTCGACGGCGTGTTCACCGCCGACCCGCGCGTGGTGAAGAAGGCGCAGAAGATCGACTGGATCTCGTTCGAGGACATGCTCGAACTGGCCAGCTCCGGGTCGAAGGTGCTGCTCCACCGCTGTGTGGAGTACGCCCGCCGGTACAACATCCCGATCCACGTCCGCTCCTCCTTCAGTGGGCTGCAGGGCACGTGGGTCAGCAGCGAGCCACTCGTTCGAAATACACAGCAGCAAGGGGACCAGAAGGTGGAGCAGGCCATCATCTCCGGTGTCGCGCACGACACCTCCGAGGCCAAGATCACGGTCGTCGGCGTGCCCGACAAGCCGGGCGAGGCGGCCGTCATCTTCCGCACGATCGCCGACGCCGAGATCAACCTCGACATGGTCGTGCAGAACGTGTCCGCCGCCTCCACCGGTCTGACGGACATCTCCTTCACGCTGCCGAAGACCGAGGGCCGCAAGGCCATCGACGCGCTGGAGCGGAACAAGCACGGCATCGGCTTCGACACGCTGCGCTACGACGACCAGATCGGGAAGATCTCGCTCGTCGGCGCCGGGATGAAGACCAACCCGGGCGTGACGGCGTCCTTCTTCGAGGCGCTCAGCGACGCCGGCGTGAACATCGAGCTGATCTCGACCTCCGAGATCCGCATCTCGGTCGTCACGCGTGCCGACGACGTGACCGAGGCGGTCCGCGCCGTGCACACCGCCTTCGGGCTCGACTCCGACAGCGACGAGGCCGTCGTCTACGGGGGCACCGGCCGCTGATGGCCGGTGCCGGGCGGGCCACGCGGTCCGCACGTCCGACGCTCGCGGTCGTGGGAGCGACCGGAGCGGTCGGCACGGTCATGCTCCAGATCCTGTCCCAGCGGGCGGACGTCTGGGGCGAGATCCGTCTGATCGCCTCGCCGCGCTCGGCCGGCCGCAAGCTGGCCGTGCGCGGTGAGGAGATCGAGGTGGTGGCCCTGTCTCAGGAGGCCTTCGACGGGGTCGGCGTCGCCATGTTCGACGTACCGGACGAGGTGTCCGCCCAGTGGGCGCCGGTCGCCGCCGCCAAGGGCGCGGTGGTCGTGGACAATTCGGGCACCTTCCGGATGGACCCGGATGTGCCGCTGGTCGTCCCGGAGGTCAATCCGCACGCGGCGCGGATGCGGACGCGCGGGATCATCGCCAACCCCAACTGCACGACGCTCTCGATGATCGTGGCGCTGGGTGCGCTGCACGCCGAGTTCGGGCTGCGCGAGCTGGTGGTCTCCTCCTACCAGGCGGTGAGCGGGGCCGGGCGCGCCGGTGTCGAGACCCTGCGGCAGCAGATGTCCCTGGTCGCCGGCACGGAACTGGGGACCAGCCCCGGTGACGTACGGCGGGCCGTCGGGGACAACACCGGGCCGTTCCCGGAGCCGGTCGCGCTGAATGTCGTCCCGTGGGCCGGGTCGCCGCGCGAGGACGGCTGGTCGTCGGAGGAGATGAAGGTGCGGGACGAGTCCCGCAAGATCCTCGGACTGCCCAGGCTGCCGGTCGCGGTCACCTGTGTGCGGGTGCCGGTGATCACCACGCATTCCCTGACGGTGCACGCCCGCTTCGAGGGCGAGGTCACCGTCGGCAAGGCGCGGGAGATTCTCGCCACGGCCCCCGGGGTCGTCCTCTTCGACAATCCGGCGGCGGGGGAGTTCCCCACGCCCGCCGATGTGGTGGGCACCGACCCGACCTGGGTGGGTCGGGTGCGGCGGGCCCTCGACGACCCCACGGCGCTCGAACTCTTCGTCTGCGGGGACAACCTGCGCAAGGGCGCCGCGCTCAACACGGCGCAGATCGCGGAGCTGGTGGCGGCGGAGTTTCCGTGAGGCGCGGGCCGATCGCCCGGATAAGCCGTGATCGCCGGAAAAGACCTCGCTGAAAGCGCATACATTTGTAAGATCTATGTACAGCATGTGATCTGGATGTACGACATTTCATCCGTATGATGGTCCGGACCACTTGAACCGAGCCCTCGCGGCGTCCAAAGATTTGGCTCCCCGCCCTCCGCAACCACGCGGAGGGCGGGGAGCGTCTTTGCGGACGCCCATTCGGTGGCTCGGGGCGCTGTGCGGAGCGTGGGGACGCTCCAGTCATTCAGGACATAGGGGAAGAGCGGGTAGGGCATGAGCGCGTTTGACGCACGGTCAGTTGTGCTGCCTGACAGAAGACAGGCGTTCGCGTACAACCCTGACGGGGGGGAGCGTGTCCAACTGGCGTGGCTGAGGTACTCGATTTCCTTCCGGGAACGCGCGGCGCGACGGCTCTACGGCCGCCCCGCCCGTCCCTACGACCCCGCATGCCCGGCGCGCCCGGTGGCATGCCGGTGATCGCGCCCATGCCCGCAGCGCGCCCCGCCCGCATACCCAACCAGCGTGACGGCGCCGACGAGACGGTGGCGGCCGGCACCAGCGTCGATCACCTCACCGAGACCTACCGCGCCCACTACCGCTCCCTGCTCGGTCTGGCCGCGCTCCTCCTCGACGACACCGCCTCCTGCGAGGACGTCGTCCAGGAGGCCTTCATCCGCGTCCACTCGGCGCGCAAGCGTGTCCGGGACCCGGACAAGACACTCGCCTACCTGCGTCAGACGGTCGTCAATCTCTCCCGCTCCGCCCTGCGCCGCCGCATACTCGGCCTGAAGCTGCTGTCCAAGCCGATGCCCGACATGGCGAGCGCCGAGGAGGGCGCGTACGACCAGCTGGAGCGCGACTCCCTGATCAAGGCGATGAAGGGCCTCCAGCGCCGCCAGCGCGAGGTCCTGGTCCTGCGCTACTTCGCGGACATGACCGAGGCGCAGGTCGCCGAGACGCTCGGGGTGTCGCTGGGCTCCGTCAAGGCGTACGGCTCGCGCGGCATCGCCGCTCTGCGGGTCGCCATGGAGGAGCCGGCATGAGCGGTGACCACAATGAGCGGTGACCACAATGGGCGGCGCCATCCGCGCGTCCCCCATGAGCCCTATGAATGGCGCCAGCCGACAGTGCCGTCGGACACGCAAGCGCCGAAGCAATCGCACGCTGGGAACCGAACTGTGAACCACGGCCCCGACGACCAGAGCTCCCCCGAGCTCGACTCGGACGAGCTGGCACTGCGCAGGATGCTGCACCAGGCGGTCCAGGAGATCGCGCCCGGTGACGGCACCCTGGACCATCTGCGCAAGGCGGTGCCCGCCCGACGGGCACGCAAGCGGCAGGCACTCGTCGGCATGGCGGCCGCCGCCCTCTTCGTCGGCACCGCCGTCCCGGCCCTGCTGCACGTCTCCCACTCCACCGGTTCGGACGCCAACCCCTCCGCCGTCGGCCACGCCTCACAGGCGCACGGCGGCTCCGGCGAGGCCAAGGGCCCCGAGGGGGGCGAGAGCACCTCCGGCGGCACCTCTGGCAAGACCGAGGACAAGGGCCAGGACAGCCCGAAGGAAACCGGGAAGAGCCAGGCCCCCGGCACCGCCACCGGGGCGAGCAGCGGCGTGGCCGACCCCTCCGCCTCCGTCGCGATGAGTGCCCCGGCGTGTACGTCCGCCGAGCTCGGCTCGGCCACCGAGACCACCGACGCGCCCGACTCCGTCGGCAACGTCTACGGCACCTTCCGCATCACGAACATCTCCGGCGCCAGCTGCACCGTCAGCGGTCCGGGCACGGTGACCCCGACCCCGCAGGGCGCGGCGGACCCCACCAAGATCAGCACGGCCCGGCACATCGCCGGGGACGCGGCGGACGCACTGCCCGACCCGTCCCTCGAAGTCACCTCACTGCTGCTCAAGCCGGGCTCCGCCTACGAGGTGAAGTTCGCCTGGGTGCCCTCGGAGACCTGCCCCACCACGGGCGACAACTCCGGCGGCAGCACGGGCGAACCGTCGACCGACCCGACGCCCACGGAGGACCCCACCACCGACCAGGGCGGCACCTCCACCGGCGGCGACACCGGCACGGCGCCCCAGCTGATGCCCGCGGAGGGCACGGCCGACGGGAGCGTCATCATCACCAACACGGCGGAGGGTGGGGCGCCGTCGGTTTCGGCGACCGTGTCCAACGCGTGTGCGGGGGTTGTTTATTGGACGGGTGTGCTGGCGGGGGTGTGAGGTGCACCGTGCGTTGATGCCGGCCTCGCTGGGGGCTGTGCCCCCAGACCCCCCTTCGGCCTGAACGGCCTCGTCCTCAAACGCCGGACGGGCTGAAAATGCTCACCGGCGTCAGACGGTGACCGGCGCCTCGTCCTCGTCCGGCACCAGCCCCAACTCCGCATCCCTCACGAACTCGATCTCCCGCCGCAGCAGCCGGAACCACATGAACACCACGAACCCGGCGAAGACGAACCACTCCCCGGTGTACCCGAGGTTCTGGAACGCCTTCAGGTCCAGCCCCGAGTCCGCGGGCGCCGTCGCCGGCACGGCCGTCATCCCGGAGTCCGCCTTGTCCAGCGTGACCCACGCGTCGTAGACGTCGTAGGGCACCAGGTTCACCAGTGACGCCGCGCTGATCGCCGCGGTCTGCCCGGACGGCAGTCCGCCCTGTGCGCTGACGCCGTTGTCCCCGGGCGTCTCGGACGCCTGGAGGGCACCGGTGACGGTGACCTCGCCGGTCGGTGCGGCCGGGGCCTTCGCCGGGTCGGGGTTGCCGGGCAGCCAGCCCCGGACGACGGGCAGGGCCTGGCCGGAGTCGGTGCGCAGCAGCGTCAGGACGTAGTAGCCGTTCTTGCCGTCCAGGTCGCGGTCCGGGACGAGCAGCTGCTTGGCGTACCGGCCGGTGGCGGTGGCCTGCCTGCCGGAGGTCGCCTTGTCCACGGGCAGCAGCCCCGCCAGCGGACGGGCGGGCTCGCGCTCGTTGGTCGAGGCCTGCGCGGTCGCCTTCTCCTGGTCCTGCACCCGGTCCTCGAAGCGGCTCAGCTGCCATGACCCCATGAAGATGCAGAAGGGGATGGCGAGCAGCACGAAGACGTTGATCCCCCACCAACGGGGCGTCAGCAGAAACCGGTACACGCCTTCCAAGGTACGGGGCACCTGCGGAGGACCGGGGCGCGGGGTGAGCGGAGACGGGTGACGGGCGGAAGTTATCCACAGGCTGGGGACCTCGGCGGCGCATTGTCGGTCCGGGCAGGCAGTATGGGGCCATGACTGAGAGCAACGGGTCCGCCTCGCCCGAGCGGAACGAGGAGATGCCGGACTGGGAAAAGCGCTTCCGGGCGCCCCGGGTGTCACTGCCCGACTGGGCGGAGGACGCCCCGGACCGCTCACTGTTCGCGTCGAACGCGACAGGGACGTACGAGCTGTACGCCTGGGACCGTGCGACAGGCGAACAACGCCAGGTGACCGACCGGCCGAACGGCACGACGGACGGCGTGCTCTCCCCGGACGGCAGCTGGATCTGGTGGTTCGACGACAAGGACGGCGACGAGTTCGGTGTCTGGCGCCGCCAGCCCTTCGGGGGAGGGGAGGACGACTTCGCCACGCCGGGCCTGGATCCGTCGTACCCGGCGGGCCTGGCCCTCGGGCGGGACGGCCGTACGGCGGTCGTGGGGCGCTCGACCGACGAGGACGGTACGACGATCCACCTCGCCCGCACCGGCGCTGACCCGGTGGAGATCTACCGGCACCGCGAGTCCGCGGGCGTCGGCGACCTCTCCCACGACGGCTCGCTGATCGCGATCGAGCACACCGAGCACGGCGACGCGATGCACTCCGCGCTGCGCGTCCTGCGCCCCGACGGCACGAGGGTCGCCGAACTCGACGACACCAAGGACGGCACGGAAGAGCTGGGGCTGGAGGTGCTCGGCTTCGCGCCCGTCGACGGCGACAGCCGTCTGCTCATCGGGCATCAGCGGCGCGGTCGCTGGGAGCCCCTGGTGTGGGACGTGGCGAGTGGCGAGGAGACCGACCTCGCCCTGAACCTGCCGGGTGACGTGGGCGCCGAGTGGTATCCGGACGGCTCCGGGCTGCTGATCGCGCACAGCTTCGAGGCCCGCAGCGAGCTCTTCCGCTACGACCTGGCCGACCGTGAACTGGTCGAGGTCCCGACCCCGGCCGGCACGGTCTCGGGCGCGACGGCCCGCCCCGACGGGAGTGTGGAGTACCTCTGGTCGTCGGCCGCCGAGCCCTCGGCCGTCCGCTCCACGACCGGCAGGGTCGTCCTCGACCCGCCCGGAATGCAGTCCCCGGGCTCTGTCCCCGTGCAGGACGTGTGGGTGGAGGGCCCGGGGGGCCGCATCCACGCCCTGGTCCAGAAGCCGGCGGGCGCGACCGGCCCGCTCCCGACGGTCTTCGACATCCACGGCGGCCCCACCTGGCACGACAGCGACGCCTTCGCGGCGGGCCCGGCGGCCTGGGTCGACCACGGGTACGCGGTCGTCCGCGTCAACTACCGCGGCTCGACCGGCTACGGCCGTGCCTGGACGGACGCGCTCAAGCACCGCGTCGGCCTGATCGAGCTGGAGGACATCGCGGCGGTGCGGGAATGGGCGGTCACCTCCGGCCTCGCCGACCCCGACCGCCTGATCCTGACCGGCGGCTCCTGGGGCGGCTACCTCACCCTCCTCGGCCTCGGCACCCAGCCGGGCGCGTGGACCCTGGGCATCGCGGCGGTCCCGGTCGCCGACTACGTCACGGCGTACCACGACGAGATGGAAGCGCTGAAGGCCATGGACCGCACCCTGCTGGGCGGCACCCCGGAGGAGGTCCCGGAGCGCTTCGAGGCGTCCTCTCCGCTGACCTACGTCGACCAGGTCAAGGCCCCCGTCTACATCTCGGCCGGGGTCAACGACCCCCGCTGCCCCATCCGCCAGATCGACAACTACGTCAAGCGCCTGGAGACGAGAGGGGCGCTCCACGAGGTGTACCGGTACGACGCGGGACACGGCTCGCTGGTGGTGGACGAGCGCATCAAGCAGGTGGGGTTGGAGCTGGACTTCGCGGCGAGGCACTTGCCGAGCTAGGCGCCGACCGAGTCGGGTGGTGGGTGGGCATAGGCCGGGGGTCCAGGGGGCGGGAGCCCCCTGGCGGGGTTGTAGGGGCAGAGCCCCTACGCTCCGGCCCGCTGTCGGCTCCTGCGCCCCAGCAACTCCGCCAACCCCCTCCGAGTAGCCGCCAGCACCACCCGGTCCGACCCCCGCAGCACATACGTATCCGGCAAGTCCCACACCAGCCCGGAAGACTGTTCACCGTCGGACGACTCTTCCTGCCGCCCGCCGGAGTCAAGCGCCAACACCCGCCAGGCCCCGGCCCGAAACGCCTCCCCCACCGTCTTGCCCTCCAGCTGCGGATGCCCGCCCACCTCCACGGCCGCGAACAGCAGCACGCGCCGCTCGACCGGGATCGCCCCCAGGATCTGCCGCCCCATCATCGCCCCGGCGAAGGCGGGCGCGGCCAGATGGGACACGCTGCGGCTGCGGGTGGACGATCCCGGGTGCGCGGCCCGGAGGGTGCGGTACACGGCGGTCGCGAAGTCGTCGTCGTACAGCCGGAGTACGACCCGCAGGTCGGGGCGGACGGAGCGGGCGTACAGCACGGCCTCGAGGTTGGTGGTGTCCGCGCTGGTCACCGCGAGCAGCGTGTGCGCGCGGTGGATCTTCGCGGCTTCCAGGACGCCCTCCTGGGTGACGTCCCCGAGGACCACCGGCACCCGCAGCCGCCGTGCCGTCGCCATCCCGCGCGCCTCGGGGTCGGACTCGACGCACACCACGGGGATGTTCAGTTCGCGCAGCCGCAGCAGCACGCGGGTGCCGATCTTGCCGAGCCCGAGCAGTACGACATGGCCGCCGAGCCCGCGCGGCGGTTTGCGCAGCGCGGACGAGCTCCGGAAGGTGCCCAGCGCTTCGAGCACCGCGGCCAGCAGGACCGGCAGCAGCAGCAACCCGACCAGACCGGAGAGGAGTTGGAGAATTTGACGGCCCGTGGAGTCCCCGATGGCGGGATCGTTGATGGCGAAGAGGTCGAGCAGGGTCAGGTAGGTGGCGTGCAGCGGATGGTCCTTGGTGACCAGCGTCAACGCGACCGCGAGGGCGAGCACACAGCCCACCATCCCCGCCAGCGACCACCGCAGCCGCCGCGAGAACAGCGAGGCGAACGGCGGCACGACCCCGCGCCCCGCGGGCAGCACCGGCCCGGAGTACGACACCTGCTCCAGTACGACGGTTCCGCGCCCGGTGGCGTCCCGTACCGCCGCCGCGTCGGGCAGCAGCCGCGGCCCCTGGTCGCCGCTCTCGGAACCGTCCGCGCCGGCCGGGTCGTTGCTCGTCTCGGACAGCAGGGCCAGGGTGGCCAGTCCCGGATCGGCCACGTCGCCGGGCCGCGGTGGCGGCCGTTCCACCGCGCGCAGCAGCAGTCCGTCGGTCTGGACGACCTTGCTGGTGCCGACGATGGCGCTGGCGGCCAGCGCGGGCGCGGCCGTGTCCGCGTCGGACAGGACGGTCGTGGAGGCGTCGTACGTGGCGGCGGGCCCCGTGGTGCCGCCCATCGCCAACGCGGCGGCCTGGTCGAGGAGTTCCTCGATGTGCTGGCCCAGCCGCCGGTTGTACAGCCGCAGCACGAGCCGCAGCCGGGGGTTGAGCCGGCGGGCGGTGAGGGCGGCACGGATGTTGGTCTCGTCGTCGTCGTACACGAGCGCGAGCGCCGCCGCCCGCTCCACGCCCGCCTCCGCGAAAGCGGCCTCGGTGGGCTCGGCGGCCTCTATCACCTGCTGGTTCCCGACCGGTTCCGGTGCAGGGCCGTTGGCGCCGCCCGCCCGGTTGACGGCCGCGCTCACCACCCGGTCGAGCAGTGCCGATGCGCTGCGGGCGCGTCCGACCACCGGCAGCCGTACCGTGCGCTCGGAGGGCGGCACGACGAGCGTGACCTGTTCGCCGTAGACCCCGCGCAGCTCGGCGGCCAGCCGGTGCGCGAGCCCGTCGTCGCCGCACACCACCATGTGCGCGTCGCCGTCGCCCGGCTGACTCTGATTCGGAACGCTTCCCACGAGGGGAAAGACTGCCTCAACCGGACGGTTGGTTCCACCATGCATCAGTGGCCACTTATCGGTTGGGGTGAACGGTGATGCTCCGTCCGCCGTACTCATGGGGAGGGAAACCAGCGCCCTTCCGCACCACCGGAGGTACCTCGGCCGTGGCCGTCACCAAAGCAGCCCCGCAGGAGGTGCGCGAGGACCCGCCCCCTCCGCAGCCGAACGGTGAGGGCTGGAGACTCAACTCCCCTCTCGTCCTCACCCTGGTGATGATCCTGATGGTGCTGGCGCAGGGCCCCGTCCGGCGGGCGCTGTCCGCGCCGGTGATGCAGAGCTGGATGACGGTATTCGTCGCGGTCATGGTCCAGGCGCTGCCCTTCCTCGTGCTGGGCGTGCTGCTGTCGGCGGCCATCGCGGTGTTCGTACCGCCGTCCTTCTTCGCTCGCGCGTTGCCCGGCCGCCCCGCCCTGGCCGTGCCGGTCGCGGGGATGGCGGGCGCGGTGCTGCCGGGCTGCGAGTGCGCCTCCGTGCCCGTGGCCGGGGCGCTGGTGCGCCGGGGCGTCACCCCGGCCGCCGCACTCGCCTTCCTTCTCTCCGCCCCGGCGATCAACCCGATCGTGCTGACCGCGACGGCCGTCGCCTTCCCCGGCGACCCCGAGATGGTCCTCGCCCGCTTCGTCGCGAGCCTGCTGGTGGCGTGCGCGATGGGCTGGCTGTGGCAGCGCCTCGGCCGCGCCGACTGGCTGCGCCCGCCGGCCCGTTCGGTGTACGACGGCCAGGGCAAGGGGGCCGCGTTCTGGGGCTCGGTCCGGCACGACGTGATGCACGCCGGCGGCTTCCTGGTCGTGGGCGCGATGGCCGCGGCGACCCTCAAGGCGGTCGTCCCGGAGCAGTGGCTGGGGGTGGCGGCGGACCATCCCGTGGTGTCGGTGCTGGCGCTGGCGATCCTGGCCGTACTGCTGTCGATCTGCTCGGAGGCGGACGCGTTCGTGGCGGCCTCGCTGTCGCAGTTCTCGCTCACCGCCCGGCTGGCGTTCCTGGTGGTCGGCCCGATGGTCGACCTGAAGCTGTTCGCGATGCAGGCGGGCACCTTCGGCCGCGGCTTCGCGGTCCGGTTCGCGCCCGCCACCTTCGTCCTCGCCGTCCTGGTGTCGGTCCTGACCGGGGCGGTGCTGCTGTGAACCGGCAGGCACAGGCGGCGGTCCTGTTCCTGCTCGGCGCGGCCCTGCTGCACGCGGGCCTCACCGACCTCTACCTGCGGTACGTCAAGGCCGGGCTGCGCCCGCTGGTGCTGGCGTCCGGCGTCGTACTGATCGCGGCGGCGCTGGCGACGGCGTGGTACGAGCGGAAGCAGGCGAAAGCAGGAGAGCACAGAGGGCACCATCACGAACCCCGCGTCTCCTGGCTCCTGGTCCTCCCTCTCTTCGCGCTCATCCTGGTCGCCCCGCCGGCCCTCGGCTCCTACAGCGCCATGCGCGCCGGTACGGCCCTGCAACAGCCGTACGGCTACGACGATCTGCCCGCCGCCGGCCCGCTGCGGCTCAGCCTGGTCGACTACGCCGGCCGCGCGGTCTACGACCACGGACGTTCCCTGGGCGACCGGGAGGTCAAGCTCACCGGTTTCGTCGCGCTGGACCGCTCCGGGACTCCGTACCTGGTCCGCATGGCGCTGAGTTGCTGCGCGGCGGACGCCCAGCCGGTCAAGGTCGGTCTGACCGGCCGGATACCGCCGGTCCTGCAACCGGACACCTGGCTGGAGATCACCGGCACCTACACCGCCCGGCAGGCCAAGGATCCGGTGAACGACGGCCCGATACCGTTCATCGAGGTCAGCGGCGCCGCACCGGTTCAGGAGCCGCACGACCCGTACGACGAGACCTGGAACACCTGACGAAGTCGAGCTCGAGCAGTTCTAGTCTTCGCCGGCCTCGTCTTCGTCTTCGTCTTCGTCTGCGGCTTCGTCCTTCGTGCGCTTGTCCTGGGCGCCTTCGCGCTGCTTCCTTTCCCCCTCGGTGGGGGGCGCGGTGGCGGTAGGCGTGGGGAGGGACGGCGTGGGGGAGGACGCGGTCGCGGTCGGCGCCGGAGTCGTGGGGGCGGGGGGCGTAGTGCCGGGTGTGCCGGGTGTGCCGGGTGTGCCGGTGCGTGGGCTCTCCGCAGAGCTGTGGCCCGGCGAGAACCACAGCATCCCGGCGAGCATCGCGGCCAGGAAGACGACCACGGCGGCGGCCGTACCCAGCACCCTCGGCCGCCGCGCGAACTGCCCACGTGAGCGGGGCGGCCGTACGGCGGCGGAGGGGAGCGCGTAGGTGGTCGGGGGCCCGGTCTCGGCCGGGAACCCCGACGCCGAGGCTACTGAGGGTGCAGGTGCCGGTGCCGCTGCCGGTGCGGGCAACGGCTCGGGCCGCCCCTCCCACGCCCCGCCCGCGAACCAGTCGGTGATCTGCTGCGCGGTGGGCCGGTCCTCGGGTCGCTTGGCGAGGAGGCCGAGGAGGTAGTTCTCGAAGGCGGGCGGGAGGGCGGCGCCGAGCTGCCGGGGCGGCACGGGGGCGGCGTCGAGGTGCTGGTGCAGGATCGCGACGGCCGTGTCGGCCTGGAACGGCGGCCGTCCGGTGAGGAGTTGATACAGCAGGCAGCCCAGCGCGTACACGTCGCAGGCCGGTCCGGCGGCCTCCCCCAGCGCCCGCTCGGGGGCGAGGTAGAGGCTCGTGCCGACGATCTGGCCGGTCGTGGTGAGCGCGCCGGACGGGTCGTCGACGAAGCGGGCGATGCCGAAGTCGCCGATCTTCAGGGTGCCGTCGGCGTCCATGAGCAGGTTGGCGGGCTTGACGTCGCGGTGCACGATGCCCTGCTGGTGGGCGGCGGCGAGTCCGGCGGCGGCCTGGGCGGCGATCCGGGCGACCTGGTCGGCGGGGAGCGGTCCGCCGGTGGTGAGGAGGCGGGCGAGGCTGTCGCCCTCGACCAGTTCCATCACCAGGAAGAGCCGGCCCTCGTACTCGCCGAAGTCGTACACCCCCACCACGTGCGGGTGGTTGAGCCGCCCCGCCGTCTGGGCCTCCAGCCGGAAGCGGGAGGCGGCGGTGGGGTCGGCGTCGCGGGGGAGGAGGAGCTTGACGGCCACCGTCCTGCCGAGCGTCTCGTCGACGGCCCGCCAGACCTCCCCCATCGCCCCGCGTCCGATCGGGTCGTGCAGCCGGTACCGGCCCGCAATCAGCACCTGTTCGTCATCCTCATGCCGTAAGACGTCTCGACCGCCGCAGGCCGAACTCACCGCATGGCGCGGGGCATTCGTGGGGGGTGCCGCAGCCGACCCAGGGTACCGGCTGCCGAAGGCCACCCCGACGCTCAGCCGCCGACGGACCGACGTCCAGCCAGCGCCGATCCCGACGTTCAGCCAGCGCCGAACCGACCTTCATCCTGCGACGGCCCCGACGTTCAGCCAGCGCCGAACCGACCTTCATCCTGCGACGGCCCCGAC